>NZ_JBQKFW010000003.1:0-200187 GCF_052119145.1 Collinsella sp. LCP19S3_H3 | reverse complement strand
GCGCCCCCGGTCCCCGGGGCGCGGCCCTCTTGCTTAAACTGCTCAATTTTTCGTGCTCACGGTGCTCATTTCCCAGTGATCACTCGGACCACTTCTTAGTGAACATCAACACTTCCTCGAGCTTCTGTACCGTAAAGCGCATCTGGTGGGAGAGGCTGTTCTTGACCATGGCCGAGGCATAGCCGTTCGGCTCGTCTAGAAGATGCATTCGTTTTGGCTTGGCTGCCAGGTTGTGGAAATTGCGCTCACTGCGCACAGAGAAATTGTCCATACGGACTCCTTTCATCGATGTTGGCAGGGCCACCGTGCCTCTTGGCCGGTTGGCGTCGGGATCGTGGAGCCAACTCTCTACCCCGACTCTGGATAAAACGCGCCCGCTCCTTGCGGGCACGATGGAGTCTATCAGCGCGCGCGGACACAAATCAAGCGCCGCCTGCGAAATGATGTGCAGACGGCGCTTGATTACGCGGCGAATATTCGACCTGTATTCGGATAAGTGTCGAAATCGGCCGTAAGAAAGTACGGAAAAGTGTCGGAATTGGCACCTCAAAAGTACGGAAAAGTGTCGAATCTGACGGTCTCAACATCTGGAAAAGTGTAACTGGATAACAAAACAGCACGTAGAAGCTGGTGCTACATATGGACGCTTCAGCCGCCCTCAGCCCCCGCTACTCGTCCCCGTCGTTGGGGTCGCCCTTGAGGTTGTTGACGTCGAGGTAGTCGTTGCTCTCGTCCTCTTTTTGCTGCGTTGCCGATTCGGACTCGACGGGGCTGCGGAACAGCTGGAATCCCTCAAACGCAATGACCCCAAGTAGCACCACGACAATCGCTATAAAGATAATCTTTGCTACTGGATTGAAATCCAAAAAGCGCGGCACCTCTTCCGCGGCGTAGTAGTCGCCATAATAATCGTCGTTATCAGTGTGGCTATCGGTGTATGAGGATGTGGGTATAGCTTGCGCATGGTCGTCCGGCTCGTATTCGGAAGCGGACGCGGCGACAAGCGGATTTACCGGCTCGCCGAGCGTCGGCGCGCCGGCAGATGTTTCGTCCAGATCGGCATCAGCCCAGGAATCGAAGGCAAACTGACGGGTCGCAAAGTCGTCGAAATCTGCAACGGGCGGTTCGGGCGCAAGATGCTGCGCCGCGGCGATAAACGATGCCGTCTCGGAAGGATCGCCTGCCGAATGGGTTTTGCCGCTCATGTGCTCGTCGGCTGTCCAGGGGCGATCGCTCATCACGTCGTCGAGGCTCAACGCAAACAGATCGTCTTCGCCCTCGTCAAACGCGCGTTTCGCATGCCTGGCGGCAGAAGCGAAGCCTCCGTGGCCGTTGCGCGATGCGTTGTTCGACCCCATCTTGTTCCATCCTTTCGAACTGTCTATCTCATCGATTATATGGAACTTGCCTTGCGGCCGAGTCTTGGATTCGTGCATTCCAGAACTCGCGCCCAAAAGGGGAGGGCGATCCGGCCGAGTTGCCTACTTGTCGCCGGCGGCAGCCTTTGCCTCGTTGAGGTAGCTATAGAAGCTGTACTTAGAGATGCCAAAGAACTTGCAGGCACGCTCGCTCGACTTGGAAATGAGGAAGGCGCCGCGACGATCGAGGTAGCCAATGGCGCGAATGCGCTCATCTTTGGTCATAAGGGCTGCGGGCTTGCCCACGTATTGCTCGCACTCGCGCAGCAGATCTTCGAGCAAGTCGCCGATGGTTTTGGTAATGGGCTCGGGCTCGGTGTAGCCCGTGCCGTCGGTGCCGGTAAAGGCATCGAGCGAGCGCTCAAAAGCTTTCATGAGCGTAATGTCAAAGTTAATGCCCAAAATGCCGACAGGCTTGCCCTCGTCGTTGCGGATAAAGATGGTCGAGGACTTAAGCAGCTTGCCGTCGGCGGTTTTGGTGAGGTATGGCTCGCGGTCGTGCACGTCGGTGGTGTCCTCGTGCATGGACTCAAACACAATATGGCTGGGACCGTCACCCAGTTTGCGCCCGCTTACATGGCCGTTTTCGATCACTACGATGGAGTGATCCACGTCCTCGGTCTCCAGGTCGTGGACGACGACTTCGCAGTTGGGGCCAAACTGGAGCGCCAGGCCGTGTGCAAGGCGCTTATAAAACTCAATCTGTGCGGGGGTCATGGGTGCCTTCCTAAAAATTAGTTTGGGCACACTTTGCCATAAACCCCACTTGTTCGCAAATAACGAAAGTGCCGCTGCGTTATGAGCGCAACGCCGTCCGTTGGTTCCAGGCCTAAAGCCGGGTTGAGGTAAGCCATGTAAAGGGGGCGCTCTGCCAACCGGCGGGGTGCCCCCTTTTTGCATCGTGGGCGTGCGGGATAAGCGCTTTCGATGTAGATGCCCCGCGACGCGCGTTATGGGTACGATGGCTTCAGGGGAGGTATCGCCATGAAACTTGGTTGCGTCATTATGGCTTCGGGCGAGGGCAAGCGGTTTGGCTCTAACAAGATGCTTGCCGATATCTATGGCGAGCCGCTGATTGCCCGGACCATCGATTCGGTTCCCCGGGGCTTTGACGTTGTGGTTTCGACGCGTTGGCCCGAGGTTGCTCAGATTTGCGAGGACAAGCATTGCCCGTGCGTGCTGCATGATGGCGCGCTCAGGAGCGAGAGCGTGCGCGCCGGCCTTACTTGGGGAGCCGATCGCGATTGGAGGGGCTGCCTCTTTTTGCCGGGCGACCAGCCGCTCGTGAGTTCGGATTCCTTTGAGGCACTCGCCGGTGCTTTTAAGGCCAACGGCGGTGTCGCGCCCGTGCGTCTTGCCCTGAACGGCGAGCCGGCCTCTCCGGTGCTGTTCCCCGCGAGCTTCTTTCCTAACCTTATGGGGCTTAAGGGCAAGGACGGCGGATCGTCGCTGCTGCGCGGCCGTGCCGATATCCAGTTGGTCGAGGCACGTGCCTACGAGCTGTGGGATGTCGACACCGCCAAGGGCCAGCGCCGCGTCTCAGAACACGTTGCGGCCTGCTACGCGCCTCGCTAGCAGGGGGTGCCGCCAGGGTAGCTAATTTGGGACGGGGCTCTTTTAGCTACCCTGCCTACCTGATGGTTTTTCTCTCAACATGGGGTAGCTAAAAGAGCCCCGTCCCAAATTAGCTACCCCTGGAGGGTGGTGGCGACGACGGGGCGGCCGAGGGCAGCCTCAAAGCGGTCGGCCATCGTGGGGTCGCTGAGCGCGTCGACTTGGTTGAGCATGACGCGTGCGGTGCAGAGTCCCAGCGCCTGCATCTCGGCATTGAGCACCTGGGCGACGTGCTCGGGCGTGGCGGTATCGGTGAGCTCGCAGCCGCAACGCTCGCAAAAGAGCTCGGGGCGGTGGACGGCTTCGTTGATGGGCTTGCCGAGCCCCGAGGCGCCAACGATCCAGACGATGTTGGCCGTGCCAGAGGGAATCACCGGCTCCCAGGCGGCGTGGGCCTTGAGCGGGAGCCGCTTGCTGCCGTCCGCCTCGGCCAAGACGTAGTTAAAGCGCTGTGCTAGCTCGCCGAGCGGCTCGGCGGGGGCAGAGAGCTTGCCCGTCTCGGGGTCCAAGACACCTGCTTGGCAGATGCTTCCCCGCGCAAGGCCCGTGCAGGCCTCGCAGGTGCAACCGGGGACATGTGAGGCGCCCGGCTTCCAAGGTGCGGCGTCCAGGCGACGACTCGACCCGTCCCATGGCACGCCGGCGACGGGAAACATATGCGTGGTGGTGCAGAGGAGCACGCGGCCGCCCGCGCGCATAAGCTCAAGGCCGAGCGCCTTGAGCAAGGTCGACTTGCCGCCGCTGCCGATAATTGCGGTGATGCCCGGCTCGAGCTTGAGCGCGGAGGCAAGGTTTCCGCTCGTCGTTTCCATCTGTTCACCGCCGTATAATACTGTGATAATAAATAATCATCAGAGTAGCGGTCGAACCGCTTTTGCTCTGCTCAAACCGTAGCACAGGGAGGTGCCCCGAAAATGCTCGTTTATGTTCGCGGCGCCGGCGATATCGCCACGGGCGTCGCCGCCCGTTTGGTGCGCGCCGGCGTGTCGGTTGTCATGGCCGATATCGCGGTTCCCACGTGTATCCGTCGCACGATCAGTTTTTGCGAGGCCATTCGCCTGGGCGAGGTTCAGGTCGAGGGCATTCGCGCCCGCTTGGCGCAGACGCCGGCAGAGGCGCTTGCAATTACCCAGGCCGGAGATGTCGCCGTTGTGGTGGATCCCCAGGCCAAGATGCTCGGCGAACTTAAGCCCGCTGCCGTGGTCGACGCGATCCTGGCCAAGCGCAACTTGGGCACCACGCGCGATATGGCGCCTGTCGTCATCGCCGTGGGGCCGGGCTTTACCGCGCCGGTCGATTGCGATGCTGTGGTCGAGACCATGCGTGGGCATTTCCTCGGCCGCGTCATCACCCAAGGCTCGCCCCAGCCCAATACGGGCGTGCCGGGTGTCATCGCCGGGTATGGCAAGGAGCGCGTTATCCACAGCCCCGCCGCCGGTGTGTTTAGGTCCGACCATGTGATTGGCGACATCGTGAGTGCCGGCGATGTGATTGGGTATGCGGGCGATGCGCCCATGGTCACGCAGATTGACGGCTGCTTGCGCGGCCTTTTGGCCGACGGCGTTCTGGTGACCGAGGGCTTTAAATGTGCCGATGTCGACCCGCGCGGCGATGCCAGCTATATCAACTATATTTCGGACAAGGCGACGTCGGTCGGCGGCGGCGTACTCGAGGCGCTCGCCATGTTCACCGACGTTTTTAGGGGATAGGAAGCGACGATGGAAAAGCTCGATGTGGTGAATGCTGCGCTTGGCGCTCTGAAGGCCGGTAAGACGTGCGAGCTGGTGGTAGTGGCCGGCACGGCAGGGTCATCGCCGCGCGGCGTGGGCGCCTGGATGGCGGTCTTTGCCGATGGCAGCCAAGCGGGTACCATCGGCGGCGGTAAGATTGAGCTCCTTTCGCTGGACGAGGCGCGCGAGCTGTTGGCCGCAGGGCAGTCGCGCCTGGTCCGCTACACCATGGGCGGCGAGAACTCCGATACCGGCATGATCTGCGGCGGAGCCATCTGCCTGTGCTATCTGCACTTGGATGTATCGCAGGCGCCGTTGTTCCAGTCGGTTGCCGACGTCTTGGCGTATCGACGCATCGGCGACTTTGTCATCGACTTTGAACCGTTTATCGCAAGCGCGCTCGAAAGCGACGCTGCCGAATACCATGGCGAGGAGTCGCGCCGCACCATTGCCGGCTGCCCCGGGCTTTCGCTGACGGAAGAGGGGAGTAAGGTCACCTACACCAACGCCGCCTCCGAGATTCCCCCGGCGCACATCGAGACGCTTTGCCCCGAGGGCCTGACATACATCTTTGGCTGCGGTCACGTGGGCGCCGCGACGGCGCGCGTGCTCAGGGCGGCGGGCTTTGCCGTCGTGGCGTGCGATGACCGCCCCGGCACGTTGACGCCCGAATGGGTACCCGGCGTCTACGACCGTCGTCTGGTCGACTACAAGAACCTGGACGAGTCGTGTCCCATCGGTCCGCGTGATCTGGTAGTCGTCGCCACGGCGGGCCACAAGTCCGATATCGATGTGGTGATTCAGGCCTTGCGCGCCAAGCCCGCCTATTTGGGTTGCCTGGGTTCGCGCCGCAAGACGGCCTTTGTGCGGGCTCGCTTGGAGCAGGAGGGCTTTACGCAGGACCAGATCGACGAGCTGCACCTGCCGATAGGCGTTGCCATTCAGGCCGAGGACCCCGAAGAGATCGCCATCTCCATCGCCGCCGAGATGATCCATCTGCGTCGCACCAAGCTCGTCCCCCGCAAGCGCTAGCCGCATCCCAGAGGTAGCTAATTTGGGACGGGGCTCTTTTAGCTACCCTGCCTGCTCGATGATTTTTCTGGGACGGGGATTAAAAAATCATTAGGTACGCAATGATTTTTTAATCCCCGTCCCAGAAAAATCATCTCGAGGCGTTCGCTCACTGTTGGGTAGCTAAAAGAGCCCCGTCCCAAATTAGCTACCCCAGCCCTCTGCCGCATGCGGGTCAAAATGCTACCTGTGCCATATGCCCTATAATGTCCGCCCGTTGGGCGGCATAGGGCCGCTGCCTAGGGTATGGGAGGCGCAAATGGCAGAGTCGGTGGCAGGGGACGCCCTGTTCGAACGTACGGGAAAAGTTTCGTTTGTGCAGGTATTGCCCCATGCACTGCAGCATGTACTGGCGGCATTCGCGGGTATCGTCACGCCCGCTATCATCATCGCGTCGGTCTGCGGCTTCACGCCTCAAGAGGAAGCCGCCGTCATTCAGGCGTCGCTGGTCCTCTCGGCGCTTGACATTTTTCTTCAACAGTTCCCCATAAAAGGCATCGTCGGTTCGGGCCTGCCCATCGTGATGGGCGCGAGCTTTACCTTCGTGCCGGCACTTAAAGCGGTCGGTCTTGAACTTGGTTTCGAGGCCGTGCTGGGCGCTCAAGTTATCGGCGGCGCGCTCGTCGTGCTCTTCGGTCTTTTGTTTAAGCGCGTGAGCTTTCTGTTCCCAGCTCCGGTGCTCGGCACCGTCATCTTTGTCATTGGCCTGTCGCTGTGCCCGGTTGCCGTGGCGTCCATGGCAGGCGGGGAGGGCGCGGCCGATTTTGGCAGCGTCACCAACTGGACCGTCGCGCTCGTGACGTTTGTCGTCACCTTTATGGTCGGTAACTACGGCAAGGGCGCGCTCAAGCTGGGCAGCATCCTGGCCGGTATCTGCGCAGGTTTTGTCGTTGCGGCGGTGCTGGGCATGGTCGACTTCTCGGCTGTCGCGACTGCAAGTTGGTTTGCCCCACCGGCGTTTGGCGCCCATCGTCTGGTGTTCGATCCAGCGGCGTGCGCCGTGGTGGGCGTTGTGGCCATCGTGAACGCCGTGCAGGTCATGGGAGAGTTTGCCGCCGTGTCCTCTGCTGCGCTCGATACCCCCGCGACCGATAGTCAGATCTCGGGCGGATTGATCGCCAATGGTCTCGTCGGTATGCTCTCGGGCTTTTTGGGCGGCGTCCCCACGGCAACCTTTGGCCAGAATGTGGGCATCATCGCCGAGAACAAGGTCGTCAACCGTATGGTCTTTACGCTCGCAGCCGCCATTCTGCTCGTCGCGGGCCTGCTGCCCAAGTGCGCGGCAGTGCTCACGTCCATTCCGCAACCGGTGATCGGCGGTGCCACGATCGGCGTGTTCGCAACCATCGGCATGAACGGTGTGGTCATGTTTTCCCGCCACGGCCTGTCTCAGCGCGATACCACGCTCATGGGTCTCTCTATCGCCTTTGGTACGGGCATTGAGCGCACGGCCGGCGCACTTGCCGGCGCTGGATTCCCCGCATGGGTCGACACCGTCTTTGGCGGATCCTCCATTGCCGTCGCCGCACTTGTCGCCGTCGTCCTCAACCTGGTCCTGCCTCGCCAAAAATAACGCCCCATATATGAGTTGCGGTGAAATACGGATTGTTTAAGCCTGTTAGGCCGCCAAACAGTCCCTATTTCACCGCAACTGTTTTTTGGGACCCATTTGTGCGAGGGAGTTGTGGAGTTGTGCAGGCAGACGAGGTTTTTCTGGAAATACGCACCCAATGCGCGTATAGTACCGATTGTTTTGTCGGCTCCTGCTGCGTCGAGTCCAAACCGCGAAATGCCATGAGCGGCGCGGATGCAGTCAGGAGGCACGAGGACAACCCACCGTGGCCACGCCCCGTGCTTAAAACCCCAAGAAGGAGTGAACAATGGCAGAAGAGAAGTATGTGCCGCGTCTGAAGGCCAAGTACAACAACGAGGTCAAGCAGCAGCTTCAGGACAAGTTCCAGTACGAGAACGTCATGATGATCCCCAAGTTTGAGAAGATCGTCGTGAACATGGGTGTCGGCGAGGCCGCTACCGATTCCAAGGCCATCGACGGTGCCGTGCGCGACCTGCGCGCCATCACCGGCCAGCAGCCGATGATCACCCGTGCCCGCAAGTCCATCGCTACCTTCCGCCTGCGCGCTGGTATGCCGATCGGCTGCAAGGTTACCCTGCGTGGCGACCGCATGTGGGAGTTCTTCGATCGTCTGACCTCCGTCGCTATCCCCCGTATCCGCGACTTCCGCGGCATCTCCGCCAAGAGCTTCGACGGCCGTGGTAACTTCTCCATGGGCGTCACCGAGCAGCTCATCTTCCCCGAGATCGACTTTGACTCCGTCGATCACCAGCGTGGTATGGACATCACTTTCGTGACCACCGCCAACACCGATGAGGAGGCCAAGGCCCTTCTGGACGCCTTTGGTTTCCCGTTCAAGAAATAGGTTCACCTGCCCTATAAGCGCCGTTCCCACAAGGGGGCGGCGCTTGGGGCGAACAATACTCTATGTGAGGAGGATATAAGTGGCTAAGACATCGATGATCGTCAAGTGCAATCGCAAGCAGAAGTTCTCTACTCGTGAGTACACGCGCTGCCAGCGCTGCGGCCGTCCGCACTCTGTGTACCGCAAGTTCGGCCTGTGCCGTGTCTGCTTCCGCGAGCTTGCACTCAAGGGCGAGCTTCCCGGCGTTAAGAAGGCCAGCTGGTAAGTCACTACCAGCGTTTCAAGCATCCGTTTGGAACAGGGAAAACGTGCTAGTTAGGCTTTGCCGTTAAGGGCGGCGAAGAACCAAGAGCACGTGTTCATCAAGAACGAAGGAGAATCTGTATGAACCTTACAGACCCGATCGCAGATATGCTTACGCGCATTCGTAACGCTAACTCTGTGAACAAGGCCACGGTCTCCATGCCGAGCAGCAAGAAGCTCGTCGAGATCGCTCGTGTTCTGCACGAGGAGGGCTACATCGAGGGCTACGATGTCGAGGACACCGTTCCCCAGAAGACTCTGCACATCACGCTTAAGTATGGTCCCAAGAAGGCTAAGGTCATCAACGGCATCCGCCGCATTTCCAAGCCGGGCCTGCGTAAGTACACCGGCGTTGCCGACATGCCCCGCGTCCGCGGTGGCCTTGGTACCGCCATTATTTCCACCAGCCATGGCGTCATGACCGACCGCGATGCTCGCAAGCACAACGTCGGCGGCGAGATCATCGCTTACGTCTGGTAATTCGCTCGGTAGGTAGAAGGAAAGGAGATCACCGTGTCTCGTATCGGTAATAAGCCTGTCCAGATTCCCGCCGGAGTCGAAGTGGCAGTCAACGGCAACAACGTTGTCGTCAAGGGCCCCAAGGGCCAGCTCGAGCTCGATGTCTATGAGAAGCTCGCTATCAACATCGAGGACAACGTCCTCACCGTTTCCCGTCCCGACGACGAGCGTGAGACCCGTGCCCGCCACGGCCTCACCCGCGCCCTCATCCACAACATGGTTGTTGGCGTTTCCGAGGGCTTCGAGAAGAAGCTCGAGCTCGCCGGCGTCGGTTACCGCGTGCAGCAGAAGGGCAAGAACCTCGAGTTCTCCCTGGGCTTCTCGCACCCCGTGATCGTCGAGGCTCCCGAGGGTATCACCTTCGAGGTTCCCGACAACACCCACGTGAACGTCAAGGGTATCAACAAGCAGCAGGTCGGTCAGATCGCCGCTGAGATCCGCGGCCATCGTCCTCCCGAGCCTTACAAGGGCAAGGGTATCCACTACGTTGGCGAGCACATCCGCCGCAAGCTGGGTAAGGCCGCCAAGTAGTCGTAACCGACTCACTCGCATAAGACCAGCACCCCGTTAGGTGCTGGCAAGATCAACCTTTTTAGGAGTTTACGTATGAACAAGCATAAGGCGAAGCTGGAAGGCCTCAAGCGTCGTCAGCGTCGTGTTCGCGGCAAGATCTCGGGTACCGCCGAGCGTCCGCGTCTTCGCGTGACCCGTACCAACGCCAACATCTATGCCCAGATCATCGACGACAGCAAGGGCTCCAGCCTGACGCTCGTCTCTGCCTCGACCCTCGAGGCCGAGTTCAAGGGCACCCACACCTCGAACAAGGAGGCTGCGGAGAAGGTCGGTCAGCTCGTTGGCAAGCGTGCCATCGAGGCCGGCATCACCAAGGTCGCCTTCGATCGCGGTGGCCGTATCTACCATGGCCGCGTCAAGGCCCTCGCCGACGGTGCTCGTGCCGCCGGTCTCGAGTTCTAGGAGGTATGTAGCACATGGCTCGTAATCAGAAGCAGCAGCGCGAGGCCTCCGAGTTCGAGGAGCGCGTCGTTTACATCAACCGCGTGTCGAAGACCGTCAAGGGCGGTCGTCGCATGAGCCTCGTCGCTCTCGTCGTCGTTGGCGATGGCAAGGGCAACGTCGGCGTTGGCATGGGCAAGTCCGCTGAGGTGCCCATGGCCATCTCCAAGGCGTCTCTCGATGCCAAGAAGAACATGTTCCACGTGCCGGTGACCGAAGAGGGCACCATTCCGCACGAGGTTATCGGCCACTTTGGTGCCGGCCGCATCATCATCAAGCCCGCTGTCGAGGGTACCGGCGTTATCGCCGGCGGCGCTGTGCGTCCCCTCTTTGAGCTTGCTGGCATCAAGAACGTCCTGTCCAAGTCCCTCGGTACCGACAACGGCCTCAACATCATCAAGGCTGCCGTCGAGGGCCTCAAGGAGCTCTCCAGCCCTGAGGACGTCGCGGCTCGCCGTGGCCTGACGGTCTCCGAGATGTTCGTCGGTAAGGAGAACTAAGCATGGCTGACACCATCAAGATCAAGCAGGTCCGCAGCACCAACGGTTGCAAGCAGGACCAGGTCCGTACTGTCCGTGCCCTCGGTCTCCACAGGATCCGCGAGGTTCGCGAGATTACTGACAACGAGTCCGTCCGCGGCATGATCTTCAAGGTCAAGCACCTTGTCGAGATTGTAGAGGAGTAGCAAATGCAGCTTCACGATCTTACTCCCGCGCCCGGTTCCACCAAGAACCGCAAGCGCGTTGGCCGTGGCAATTCTTCGGGTCACGGCACCACTTCTGGCCGCGGCCAGAAGGGCCAGGGCTCTCGCTCTGGCGGCACCAAGGGTGCCGGCTTCGAGGGTGGCCAGACTCCGCTGGCTATGCGCCTGCCCAAGCTTCCGGGCTTCCGCAACCCCCGTCGTATCGAGTACACCGCTGTTAACGTTGAGCGTCTCGAGCGTAAGTTCGAGGATGGCGCTGTGATCGACGGTGCCGCTCTTAAGGCCGCTCGCATCACCAAGAGCGAGTTCGAGCCCGTCAAGGTGCTCGGCAATGGTGAGCTTACCAAGAAGTTCACGGTCAAGGTCGACAAGGTCAGCGCTTCTGCGCAGGCCAAGATCGAGGCCGCCGGCGGAAAGGTCGAGCTGCCGTGCTAAATGGTCTTAAGAATGCTTTCCGCATCAAAGAACTGCGCGAAAAGATTCTTTTTACCATAGCTATGCTCGTCGTGTACCGCATTGGTGCGCACGTTCCTGTGCCCGGCATTCCCTTCCAGGGGATGCTGGGCCTTTTCTCGACCGATAACAATTCGGTCGCCGCAGGTGCTATGGCCCTCCTGAATCTTTTCTCTGGCGGCGCGTTGAGCTATGTGTCGGTGTTTTCGCTGGGCATCATGCCTTACATCACCAGCTCGATCATCCTCCAGATGCTCCAGGCCGTTGTGCCTTCCCTGCATGAGCTTGCCCGCGAGGGCGAGGTCGGTCAGACCAAGATTACGCAGTATTCGCGTTACCTCACCCTGGCTCTGGCAATCCTCAACTCCGTGGGTTACCTCTTCCTCTTTAAGAGCTTCGGCATCAGCTTTAATGGCGCCGCCGCTCCCGAGATCATCTTCGACCTCATGATCGTCGGCACGCTCACCGCGGGCGCCATGCTGATCATGTGGATCGGTGAGCTCATTACCCAGCGCGGTATCGGCAATGGCATGTCGCTGATCATCTTTGCGAACATCATGGCCGGTCTGCCGCAGGCGATCTTCTCCAGCACCGAGGGCAATGGCGGTGGCATCATCACTATGGTGATCATCTGCGCCATCATCCTGCTGGTTATCCCGCTGATTGTTTTCCTTGAGCGCGGCCAGCGCCGCATTCCGGTCTCCTACGCTAAGCGCGTCGTGGGCCGTCGCATGATGGGTGGCCAGACCACCTACCTGCCCATCAAGGTCAACACCGCGGGTGTCGTGCCGATTATCTTCGCTTCGGCGCTGCTGTACTTCCCGGCTCAGGTTGCCGTGTTCTTCCCCGGCATCGGCTGGATTCAGGCAGTTGCCTCTGCGCTTTCGACCGGTTGGCTCAACTGGGTACTTAACGTTGTCCTCATCGTGTTCTTCGCGTACTTCTACACCTCCATGGTGTTCAATCCCGATGACACGGCCGACAACCTTAAGAAGCAGGGCGGCTTTATTCCGGGCGTTCGTCCGGGTAGGGCTACCGCGGCCTACATCAAGAACGCGCTCAACAAGATTACGCTTCCCAGCGCTGTCTTTTTGGCGCTCATCGCCATCGTGCCTTCGATCATCTTCTCCTTCACGGGCAATCAGCTGATCCAGGCATTTGGCGGCACGTCCATCCTCATCATGGTCGGCGTCGTGCTCGACACGGTCGACAAGCTCGAAGGCCAGATCAAGATGTATGATTACGATGGATTCTTTAAATAGGCTAGAGGAGGATTGCTCATGAACCTCGTATTGCTCGGAGCTCCGGGTGCCGGTAAGGGCACCGTTGCACAGGAGCTCGTTGCCGAGTTTGGCGTCGCCCACATCTCCACGGGCGACCTGCTGCGTGCTGCCGTCAAGGGTGGCACCGAGCTTGGTATTCAGGCTAAGAAGTACATGGACGCTGGCGAGCTCGTTCCCGACCAGCTCGTGATCGACCTTGTCAAGGAGCGCCTTGCCGCCGATGACGCCCAGCAGGGCTTCATCCTCGACGGCTTCCCGCGCAACACCGCCCAGGCTGTGACGCTCGATTCCGAGCTCTCCACCATGGGTCGCGAGATCGACTGCGCCCTTCTGGTCGACGTTGCCCCCGAGGTCATCATCGATCGTCTGTCTTCGCGTCGCACCTGCCGCGCCTGCGGTTACACCGGCACTGCTGCCGATGTTACCTGCCCCAAATGCGGCGGCGAGATGTATCAGCGCGACGACGATAAGCCCGAGACCATCAAGAACCGTCTCGACGTCTACGAGAAGTCCACGAGCCCGCTTGTCGATTACTATCGTGGCCAGGGTCTGCTCAAGTCGGTCAACGGTGACCAGGCTCGCGAGACCGTATACGGGGATGTCAAAGAGGCCCTCGGTCTATGATTAAGATTAAGTCTGCAACGCAAATCGAGCAGATGAAGAAGGCAGGAGCGCTATCTAAGATGGCGCTCCGCCACGTTGGAGCCATGGTGCGCCCCGGCGTTTCGACTTTTGAGCTCGATCAGCTCGCGGAGCAGATTATCCGCATGCATGGCGGCACCCCGGCCTTTAAGGGTTACGGCGGGTTCCCGGGGACCATTTGCGCATCGATCAACGATGCCGTGGTCCACGGTATTCCCAACCCCGATATGATCCTGCGCGATGGCGATATCATCTCCATCGATACGGGAGCCGTTGTCGACGGTTGGGTTGGCGATAACGCATGGACGTTTTTCGTCGGCACCCCTACGCCCGAGGCCAAGGCCCTGTGCGAGGTCACGCGCGATTGCCTTAAGGCTGCCATTGAGCAGGCTGTTCCCGGTAACCATATCGGGGATGTTGGTTATGCCGTCCAGTCCCTCGCCGAGTCTCACGGTTATGGCGTGCTTCGTGACTATGTGGGCCATGGCATTGGCCGCGTGATGCACGAGGATCCCAACGTTCCTAACTATGGAAAGAAGGGGAGGGGCGTTCGCCTCCAGGCCGGTATGGTCATTGCCATCGAGCCGATGGTAACGATGGGTTCCAACCATGTGAGCACGGGCTCCGACGGTTGGATCGTCACCACCAACGACCACCTGCCCGCCGCGCACTACGAGAACACCGTCGCCATCACCAATGACGGTCCGGTGATTCTCACCACCGATGCGCAAGGATCCTGGTGTTCGCTCCAAGGCGGAGAAATGTAAAAGTCGCCGCCCCCTGATGCCCAACCTCGCCTTTCAATTTCGAAGGCATGACCCCAAGGTCTATGCCTTCTCATTTCAAGGCGATCTTGGGTATCAGGGAACGGCTTTGTTTTACATTTCAAATGTAACAAGTTCCACGTAGTTGTGGAGCCATTACGAAGTTATTACGATGCGTGTATACGTGTTGTAGAATACTCAATCGCTGTCGTTTTCTAGAGAAAGATGATTGCTTGTGAAGAAGGAAGACGCAATTGAGCTCGAGGGTACGGTAAAGGAACCGTTGCCTAATGCCATGTTTAAGGTCGAGCTCGAGAACGGTCATTCGGTTCTGTGCAACATTTCTGGCAAGATTCGAATGAATTACATCCGTATTCTCCCCGGTGACAGGGTTGTCGTGGAGCTTTCCCCGTACGACCTGACCCGCGGCCGCATCACCTATCGCTACAAATAGCGGCACGCATACACACACTCTATTTCCGACTGCAGGCTTAGCTCAACCTACGGTCGGATTGTGTGTGAAGACCAGCCATAGTTTTAAACGCCTGCGGCTGGGCGAGTAGATAGTAGGGAAGTAGTTTGAGCGCTACCGAAAGGAAGAACGATGAAGGTACGTCCTTCGGTCAAGAAGATGTGCGATAAGTGCAAAATCATTAGGCGCCATGGCAAGGTCCTCGTCATTTGCGAGAACCCCCGTCATAAGCAGCGTCAGGGTTAAGAGAGGAGACTACGTTGGCCCGTATTAATGGTGTCGACCTCCCGCGTGAGAAGCGCGTTGAGATCGGTCTGACCTACATTTACGGCATCGGCCGCACCACTGCGACGAAGATTTGCGTCGAGTGCAACGTTAACGTGGATACGCGCGTTAAGGACCTCACCGAGGATGAGGTTAACGCCATCCGCGAGTATATCGACAAGAACCAGATCATGGTTGAGGGCGACCTCCGCCGTGAGCGCAACCAGAACGTCAAGCGCCTTATGGACATCGGCTGCAACCGCGGCCTTCGTCACCGCAAGGGCCTCCCGGTCCGCGGCCAGCGCACCCACACTAACGCTCGTACCCGCAAGGGCCCGAAGCGTCAGATCGGTGCTAAGAAGAAGAAATAAGGAGCGCTAGATAGATGGCTACTGCTAAGAAGAACGTTCGCGCTGCCCGTCTGAAGCGCGCGGACCGTAAGAACATTTCCGTGGGCCAGGCTCACATCCGTTCTACGTTCAATAACACGATCGTTTCGATCACCGATCCCCAGGGCAACGTCATTTCCTGGAAGTCGGCTGGCCAGGTGGGCTTCAAGGGCTCCCGTAAGTCCACGCCGTTCGCTGCCCAGATGGCTGCCGAGGCTGCTGCCAAGCAGGCCATGGAGCACGGTATGAAGAAGGTTTCCGTCTTCGTCAAGGGCCCCGGCTCCGGTCGTGAGACCGCCATCCGCTCCCTCCAGGCTGCTGGCCTCGAGGTCTCGAGCATTCAGGACAAGACCCCCATCCCGCACAACGGCTGCCGCCCCAAGAAGCGTCGCCGCGTGTAACTGAAAGGATCGTATCAATATGGCAATCGACAGGACTCCTGTTCTTAAGCGCTGCCGTCAGCTCGGGATCGATCCCGCTGAGCTCGGTTACAGCAGCAAGAAGGAATCTATCCGTCAGCCCAAGCGCCGTCGCAAGGAATCTGAGTACGGCATGCAGCTGCGTGAGAAGCAGAAGGTCAAGTTCATCTATGGCGTTCTGGAGAAGCAGTTCCACGGCTACTTCAACAAGGCCCGTAAGATGAACGGCGTCACCGGTGAGAACCTCATGATCATCCTTGAGTCTCGCCTCGACAACGTTGTTTTCCGTCTTGGCTTCGCTCGCACCCGTAAAGAGGCTCGTCAGTCCGTCCGCCACGGTCACTTCACCGTGAACGGCAAGCGCGTGGACATCCCGTCCTACCGCGTCAAGGCCGGCGACGTCGTCGCTGTCGGCGAGAAGTTCCGTGACCTCCTCCCCATCAAGGAGGCTCTGATTTCCTCCGAGCGCTTTGAGGTCCCTGGCTGGCTTGAGGTCGATATCGAGAAGCTGTCTGGTAACGTGCTCGCTCTGCCGACGCGTGAGCAGATCAGCGGTGATATCAACGAGCAGCTCATCGTCGAGCTCTACTCTAAGTAGTCCATCCGGGCTGCTGAGGCTGGAGGTAATACATGTCAGAATTCATTAGGCCTCAGGTTCAGGTCGAAGAGATCAACGAGACGTCTGCTCGTGTCTCCGTCGAGCCGCTCGAGCGCGGTTACGGCGATACGCTGGGCAACTCCTTGCGTCGCGTTCTTCTGTCCTCGCTCGAGGGTGCCGCCGTCGAGGCTATTCAGATCGATGGTGCGCAGCACGAGTTCATGACCATCCCTAACATGGTCGAGGATGTCACTGACATCGTCCTGAATGTCAAGGGTCTTGTCTTCAGGGCTCTCGGCACGACCGACGAGGCGACCGCCACCATCTCGGTTGACGGCCCCTGCGAGGTCACCGGTGCGGACTTCTTTATTCCGTCCGAGTTTGAGTTGGTCAACCCCGAGCAGCACATCGCTACGCTCACCGAGGGTGGCCATCTCACCATGAGCATGCGCATCGGCTATGGCCGCGGCTATGTCTCTGGCGAGGCCAACAAGCGCGACAACGATCCCATCGGTGTGATCCACGTCGACTCGCTGTACTCGCCGGTATCCCGTTGCGCCAAGCTCGTTGAGGCTTGCCGTGTCGGTCAGCATACCGACTACGACCGCCTTGTCCTCGAGATCGAGACCAACGGCTCCATCGCCCCGCGCGACGCCGTGGTCCAGGCTGCCAATATCATCAACCAGCATATGGCTGCCTTTATGAACCTTGCCGAGACCCCCGAGGTCGAGGAGGAGGTTTCGATCTTCGCTCCCGAGGTCACCAACGACAACGCCGAGCTGGACAAGCAGATCGAGGATCTGGACCTTTCTGTCCGTTCCTACAACTGCCTTAAGCGTGCCAGCATTCACTCGGTCCGTCAGCTCGTTGAGTTCTCGGAGAACGATCTGCTGAACATCCGCAACTTCGGTGTTAAGTCGATCGAGGAAGTGAAGGACAAGCTTGAGTCCATGGGCCTGAGCCTGAAGGCTTAATGCTTCGCATATTTGAGGAGAAACTAGACCATGCGTCACAACGTTAAGAAGGGCCTGAAGCTCGGCACCGATGCGAGCCACACCAAGGCCATGAAGAAGAGCCTGGCCAAGGCCCTCTTCGAGAACGACCGCATCAAGACCACCGAGACCCGCGCTAAGGCGCTGCGTTCGGTTGTCGAGCCGATCATCACCTGGGCCAAGAAGGGCGACCTGCACTCTCGTCGTCTGGCTATCGCCAAGCTCGGCGATAAGCAGCTCGTTGCCGAGATCTTCGACAAGGCTGCTCAGGGCATGTGGCAGGATCGCAACGGCGGTTACACCCGCATCATGAAGCTCGGTAACCGTAAGGGCGACAACGCTCCCATCGTTATCATGGAGCTCGTCACCGAGCCTTGCACGCCCAAGGCCAAGAAGGCTGCTCCGGCCCCCAAGAAGGCCGCTGCTCCCAAGAAGGTCGAGGCTGTCGAGGAGACCGCTGCCGAGGAGGCTCCTGCTGAGGAGACCGCTGAGTAGACAATTCGTCTGCATAGGCTATATTCGAGGGGTACGTTCGCGTACCCCTCTTTTTTTGTCGCGATATCGTTGTTTGTTTGTTGGGAGCGCCCATGACCGCGCCGTCTGATTTCAATTTGACTCCAGAGCTCGATGCCACGTTGGTGTTTCGTGTTGCCTATGACGGCTCGTCCTATAGCGGATTTGCCGAGCAGCCGGGGCAGACGACGGTTGCCGGAGAGCTGCGTCTTGCCATAGAGACGCTCTTGCGCCGCTCAGTCGATTTGACGTGTGCCGGGCGCACCGATGCAGGGGTGCATGCGGTGGCCCAATACATCAGCGTGCCCGTTACGGATGCTGAGCTCGCTTTAACGCGCCGTAGGTGGCTGCGAGCTATGGATGCGCTGCTGCCCAAAGATATCGCCGTTAATGAGGTCTACAAGGCCCGTAAGGGCTTTTCTGCGCGTTTTGACGCACGTTCTCGGACCTATACCTACCGCATTGCCGATCGCGATGCGCGTCCGGTGCTATCGCGTGGTGCGGTATGGTGGCATCGTTATCCTTTGGACGTGGATGCGATGGCAGCCGCCTGCCCAGCGCTTTTGGGCGAACAGGACTTTAAGAGCTTTTGTAAGGTCGCTTCTGCCGTGGGCAAGCCAACGCATCGTTGCGTGATGCGTGCCGAGTTTGGCCACGAGGTCGCCTTTGGCGAGGATATCCTTACGTTTACCATCGAGGGCAATGCGTTTTTGCATTCGATGGTGCGCACCATCGTGGGAACGCTCGTCGAGATCGGCATGCATCGCCGCGATCCCGAGTGGATGCGCGAGGTGATTGACGCTTGCGATCGTACTGCTGCGGGTCCCACGGCGCCGGCGTGCGGCCTTACCTTTATGGGCGTAGATTATGACCCCACCGAGCTCGTCGCGCTCGAATAGGGGAGAAGCGAGAGCCATCTAAGTATGCTGCTCGTGTGGGCGAGCCGTGTGCAACATCTGTTCTTGGCGTGCAGCGCATCAGGCGACTCATTGCGTTTATTGCCGGGGTGTACCATGAACGGCAGTTGATTATTGCTGTCGAGAGGATGGATAACTTGCTTCGACGTGGCTCGCTTCCGCGACTTTCGGTGATCCTTGTTGTGGAGGGTTCGCCCAGCTACGCGATGCGCGCACTCGAAAGCGTCCAAAACCAAGACCTCTACGATATGCAGATTGTCGTTGCATGTCGCAACGCTGCGCCGGGCGTTCGTCATTCGCTCGATGTTGCTGCGGGCAGAGATATTCACATCGATTTGATAGACGTTGACGATCCGTCGAGCGGAGCTTGCCTTCGCGAGGGTTTTGCCGCTTCGCGCGGGGCCCACATTATCGCAATGAGCGCCGATGAGTGGTTTGCGCCGCACGCGTTTTTGGCCATGCTCGATGTCGCTTGTGAGACCTCGGCAGATATCGTATTTCCCTCGGTGTCGCTCGATCGCTACGATACGCATCGGGAACGCCATTCTCGTATGTTGGATGCGCAATCCATTGCCCTTGCCGACGATGGAGACCGGGCTTTAGGCCTGGCCAAGCTGGTCGAGAGCGGTCTGGTTTGTCAACATTCCGGCGTGATGTATGAACGCGCCCTGTTTGAGTTGTGTCTGCAGCATGCCGAGTCGTATCGTGCGATCGCCTTTTTGGCGCCTGCCCTTTTGCATGCGGAACGCGTATTTGGGTGCGCCGAAGCTTGTTTCCATACGGCCGCGCCATCGGTTGCGGATTCATTCGACCCCACCATGTTCTCGCGACTTTCCGATGACGCCAAGGCGCTTGAAGAGCTTTGCGTGCCATTTGACGCAATAGATGACGATAACCATCTAAAGCTGGCCTGCCAACGGTTTTACTATGGCCGCCTGGTTGCTTGTATCGAGAATTTGTGCCTGAGCCCCCATGGGGTGTCTTCAATTGAGCGCACGGCACGATTGCGTGATATGCTCAATGACGTGCGGACCCGCCAGATGGCGGTGGCCCTTAAGGGAGAGCGCCGAGGCCTTGGACTTTTGTTTGGGCCGATTGCCAACGTTAAGCCTATGCGCTGCGTTATGTATGCGCATCTGGCTGCTTTTTTGAACAGAACGGGCGCAAGGATAGCCTAGCTGCGTCATATTCGAAAATAATTTACATAGAATTGTTTCGAAATGCGTTCTTATTCACAAATAGCCTCAAATAGCGCTAAACTATTCAATCACTGATAGATTGTCTTCGCCATCTATGGAGTGAGGTTTTATATGGCTAAAAAACGCAACGGGCGCCAGGATGCCATCAGAGATATCGTGCGCAATAAAGACGTGCGTACGCAACGCGTGTTGGTGGACGAACTCCGCGCCATGGGCTTTGATTGCACGCAGGCGACGGTTTCGCGTGACATCGCCGATATGGGGCTGCGCAAACTGCCCGAGGGCATCTATGTTCTGGCTGAGGACCTGCACCTGCAGCGTATGGTCTCCGAGCTGGTTACCGGTGTGTTGCGCACCGACAACCTGGTTATGATTAAGGCTCAGCCCGGCACCGCCTCGGGCATTGCCGCGGCTGTCGATGCGGCCGAGCTGCCCGATGTGCTCGGATCGCTTGCCGGCAATGACACGATTTTGGTTATCGCTCAGACTGCCGAGGATGGCGAACGCCTCGAAGCGCTGATTAACAAGCTCAGTGCCGCGCGTAAATAGCTTTACGCACGTAAACAACGCCAGCTAAGACGGCAGAAATACAGGGGCGTCGGTTTTGAGCCAACGCCCTATTTGTGACGCTCCTGTCGTGGCATCTCGATTGCGCGCGATATGCCATGTATGTCCCAGCAAAAAGCGCCCGAGCATTTGAGCTGCTCGGGCGCTTTGCTATCTACTGACCTGTGGAGGGATCGGGGGTCGGGCTAGGGCTGGGATCGGGGGTCGGGCCAGGGTCGGGGCTGGGGCTGGGGTCGGGGTCGGGGCTGGGGCTGGGGTCGGGAGTAGGGGTGGTACCGCCGCCATCGCCTTCGCCGCCGGTGTTACCGCCCTCGTTGCCGCTCCCGCCGGTGGTCTCCTCCTCTTCTTCCTCGTCTTCGTCCTTATCCTCGTCCTCTTCCTTCTTCTTGTTGTTGGCGCCGTAGAACTTCCATACGCTGTTGTTCTTATACGAAGGCGCCGTACCGGTCGCAAACTCCTGGCGCTCTTTGCCGGCAAGGACGGTGTCCATAAATTTCTTAAAGACAGGAAGGTTCGTCTGGTTGCCAAACAGGTCGGCGCCGTATTTGCGGATGGGAATCTCGCCGGCGGAGTAACCGGTCCACAGGGCGCAAGCGAGCTGCGGGGTGTATCCGCAGAACCAAAGGTTGGTGTTGTTGTCGGTGGTGCCCGTCTTGCCTGCGTAGGGCTGGTTTACGCTCAGGGCACCGGCGGCACCCGTGCCGGCGCCACGCATGACGCCGGACAGGACGTCGGTAACCGCTGCGGCCTCGCCGGCGGTGAGCACCTGCTTGGGGTTGTCGGTGTGCTGATATAGGGTCGAGCCGGTGCGGGAGTCGATCTCGGTGATGGCGATGGGCTGACGATAGTAACCACCGTTGGCAAATGTGGCGTAGGCAGAGGCCATATCGAGCGGCGAGATGGAGCCTGGGCCGAGCGTCATGACGGGAACGTCCTCGATATTACCGTCGGAGGTATCGATGCCGAGCTTTTTAACCAGGGAGATGATCTTGTCGTTGCCGATGGCGTCAGCAACCTGGATGTAGGCAGTGTTGGACGACACGGCCGTAGCCTGGCTCAGCGAGATGGTGCCGTAGCTGGTGTTTGCGTAGTTTTGGACCTTAGTGGTGGTGCCCTTTACCGTAAGCGGCGAGTTGCAGTTGAGGGTGATGTTGGGGTTCATACCGCACTGGATGGCCGCCGCGAGGGTGAAGGCCTTAAACGTCGAGCCCACGGGGCGCTTGGCCGTGGCGTGGTTGACGTGGTTCTGGTCGGCGTTGTAGTCGTAGCCGCCCACCATGCACTTGATGTAGCCGGTGCTGGGGTCGATGACGACCATGCCCATGTCGAGGTCCTCCAGCGCGAGAGAATCGAGCTGGGCGCGCACAGCCTCCTCGGCCACCTGCTGCATGGTGGGGTCGATGGTGGTCTTAACAGTCAGGCCACCCTTAAAGAGCACGTCGGTGGAGAACTCCTGCTCGAGCAGCTGCTTGACATAGGAGACAAAGTAGGGCTGTGAGTATACGTCGACGCCGCTGCCCGAGATCTCGGTTACGTTGAGGGTGATGGGCTCAGCCTGCGCGGCATCGTGCTCTTCCTGCGTGATGTGGCCCAGGCGCAGCATGTTGTCGAGCACCTTATTGCGGCGGGAAAGCGCCAGGTCGGGATTGACCGTGGGGTCGTACTGTGAAGGCGAGTTGGGCAGACCGATGAGCAGCGCGGCCTCGCTCAGGGTGAGGTCGGAAGCGCTCTTGGAGAGGTAGGTCTCGGCGGCGGCCTCGATGCCATAGGCGCCGTGGCCATAGTAAATGGTGTTGAGGTACATCATGAGGATATCGTCTTTGGAGTACATGTCCTCCATCTTGATGGCGATATAGGCCTCGCGCACCTTACGCTCGATGGTCGAGTCGAACTGCTCCTCCTGCAGGATGGTGTTGCGCACCAGCTGCTGGGTGATGGTCGAGGCTCCTTCGTGGCCGCCGGCAAGGGTTGCCACCGAGGCACGCGCGATGCCCAAGAGGTCGATGCCGCCGTGCTCGTAGAAACGCTCGTCCTCGACGTCGATCGTGCCCTGCAGAACGTACGGGGAGACCTGGTCCTTGGTGATGGACTTGCGGTTTTGGGTATAGAAGCTGGCGATCTTGTTGCCGTTGCAGTCAACAATCTCGGTAGGCTCGCTGACCAGATAGGCGTTGGCGTCGGTGTAGTCGGGCAGGTCGGACAGCCAGCGGTTGACGTTGCCGATCATGCCGATGCCAAATGCTACGCCCGCGATGAGCAAAAAGCCCAAAAGCGAAAGCAGGATGACGGGCAGGGCGTGCGTCTTAGAGCGACCGTGTCCCTGTCGTTGGCGAGGACCCATATGTTGACCTCCAAGTATGTCGTGCCAGGCGGCGGGTGTGCGTCGGGCAGGATGGACATAAGTTATTACACGATAAACCAATCGAGCCGCGCGAAGCCTCGTGTATGCTGGTTGACGGCAATTAACAGAGCGATTGCATACCTTGGTAAGGAGTTTGCCGATGGCGATTTGGGCGACGGAGCCTAGCAGACAATGCGGGAATGGGACGCCAACATCGGGGCTGGCACTGCCCGAGCTGTTGGCTCCTGCTGGCGGGCTCAATCAGATGCTCGCCGCGATCGCGGCAGGTGCCGATGCCATTTATGCCGGGTTGAGCGGATTTAACGCCCGCGTGAGTGCGCACGGGTTTAGTGACGACGAATTTGCGCGCGGGTGTGCCGTGGCGCACGCCCATGGTGTGCGCGTGTACGTGACGCTCAACGTATTCGTGTTCGACGACGAGCTGTCCGATGCCGTGGCACTGGGGGCACATGCGCATGCGCTGGGCGCCGATGCACTGATCGTGGCAGATGCGGGCCTAGCCCGCGCACTGCATGCGGCAATTCCGGGGGTCGAGATTCATCTGTCCACCCAAGCGGGCGTCCATAGCAAGGGGGCCGTGCGTTTGGCGGCTGACGAGCTGGGGGTCGAGCGCGTGACGACGGCGCGCGAGCTGACCGTGGCAGAGATTGCGACGCTCTGCGCTACCGGTGTGCCCATCGAGGTGTTCTGCCATGGCGCCATATGCATTGGCTATTCGGGCGCGTGCGAGTTTTCGGCCCTGCGGCGCGGACGGTCGGCGATGCGTGGCGACTGCACGCAGCCGTGCCGCCTGGCATACGATTTGGTGGATGAGGCTGGGGAGAGTGTCGTTGCCGTCGAAGGCGATCGTCTGCTCTGCCCGCGTGACTATCTGGGCATTGCTCATTTACCCGAGCTTGTTGCTGCCGGGGTGGCGTCGCTCAAGATCGAGGGGCGTATGAAGAACCCCGACTACGTCTACAACGTGGTGCGGGCGTGGCGCCGGGCGCTCGATATGCTGCGTGATGGCGCGTGGGATCCCGATGCCGTGCAGGCGCTCGAACGTGAGCTGGGAAGGTCGTTTAACCGCGGGTTTACCGACGCGTATCTGCGAGGCCGCTCGGGCGCGGAGCTTATGAGTTTTGAACGCGCGATCAACCAGGGCGTGCGTGTGGGCCGTTTGGTTGCCGTGGGACACGAGGAAGTGACCGTCGAGCTCGATGCCGCCGTGGCGGCGGGCGATACGCTCGAGATCAGGTTTTACCCGGGCGCCGACGCGCGCCCCGATGTACCTAAACGCTGGCCGCAAGTTCCCTGCCCGGTGGATGCCGAGGCGGGGGAGCGCATCGTTGTCCATTGCAAGCGCAAGGTCGACGCGGGCTGCGAAGTGTATCTGATTCGCAGCGCTGGCGTGCTTGAGCAAACGGCGGCGGCGCTGGAGCGCATGCGGGCCGAGGCCGATGCGGTCGTGCTTGCGAAACGCGCTGTCGAGACACTGCCGTTTGCGGGCGTTCTGATGGATAGCGGAACGCAGCCGGAAGAACCTGCAGAGTCTGTCGCCGCTCGCTTGGTCTTTGCCTGGCAGCTGATGGACCAGGACCCGAACGAAGAGCTCGACCTGTCCGATGCGACTGTTGTGCTCGACGAGGTCTGCCGTGTGGGCGATATCGAGCGGACTCGGTCGCTCATGCAGCGCGCCGGCCGCATCGTCTGTCGTAATCTGGGACAAGTGGCGATAGCTCGCGAACTGCGCGTCGCCTTTGACGTGGCAGCGCCGGTGTTCTGTGCGAACCGGGCAACGCTCGCCTGGTTGCGGGGGCTTGGGGCGCAGCGCGTGTTTTTGCCTGCCGAACTTGTCGCTCACGATGCGAAACGCGTTACCGAGCTTGCCGCCTGTCCTGGCGTCCTGGGCCCCGTCGATACCGACCGTCCCGAGCTTATGGTGTGCGAGCACTGCCTGCTGACCGCAGAGGGCGTCTGTGCCACCGATGCGACGGGACAGGCCTGTTGCCGCGACTGCTTGCGTCGCCGGCAGACGCGCTATCTGGTTGAGCGTGACGGTACACGTCTGCCAGTTGCCATCGACGCATGCGGCAGGACGAGGATTTTCCTGTCGTAGGTGCTGCGTCGCGTCAGTTTGTTATCATATGAGAGTTTATGGACTTCCAGCACCGCCGTTTTCGGCGAGGGTGCTATAGCAAAAGGAGGATACCCAATGCTGTCTGTTGACGAGCAAATGCGTATCATCACCTCGGGCGCCGCGAAGATCGTCCCCGAGGCCGACCTTCGTAAGAAGCTTGAGAAGGGTGAGCCCCTCAACATCAAGCTCGGCGTCGATCCCACCAGCCCCGACCTGCACCTGGGCCACGCCGTGCCCCTGCGCAAGATGCGCCAGTTCCAGGACCTGGGCCACAACGTCACCCTGATCATCGGCAACGGTACCGCACTGATCGGCGACCCCTCGGGCAAGAACTCCACCCGCCCGCAGCTTTCTCAGGAGCAGATCGAGGCCAACGCCGAGACTTACGTGAGCCAGGCCATGAAGATCTTGGACCCCGAGAAGACCACCATCGTGCACAACGGCGACTGGATCTTGTCGATGGACCTGGCCGGTCTGCTGCAGGTGTGCTCCAAGTTCACCGTCGCCCGCATTCTTGAGCGCGATGACTTTACCAAGCGCTATCAGTCCCAGACGCCGATCGCCCTGCACGAGTTCCTGTATCCCGTGATGCAGGCATACGATTCGGTCATGATCAAGGCTGACGTGGAGATGGGCGGCACCGACCAGCTTTTCAACCTGCTCGCCGGCCGTGAGCTCATGGAGAAGATGGGCATGGAGCCGCAGATCGCGCTCACCATGCCGCTGCTCGAGGGCACCGATGGCGTCCGTAAGATGTCCAAGTCCTATGGCAACTACATCGGTCTGACCGACGCGCCCAAGGATATGTTCGGCAAGACCATGTCCATCCCCGACGAGATGATCGGCAAGTACTACCGCCTGGCGAGCTCGCTCACCCCGGCCGAGGTCGACAAGATCGACGCTGCCCTGGCCGATGGCTCTGCCGATCCCTATGAGCTCAAGCGCGCTCTGGGCCGCGACCTGTGCGACACCTACCACGGCGCCGGTGCCGGCGACGAGGCTCAGGCCGAGTTCGACCGCGTGTTCAAGGAGGGCCAGCTCGCCGACTTCCCCGAGAAGCATGTTGAGCTGACCGTAAACGACGAGGGCCAGATTTACCTTGCCGGCCTGCTCAAGGACCTGGGTCTTTCGGCCAGCGCCGGTCAGGCCCGCCGCGACATTGACGGCGGCGGTGTCAAGATCAACGGCAAGGCCGTGGCTCCCAAGAGCTACAACATCGACCCCAGTGCCCTCAAGCTGGGCGACACCCTCTCCGTGGGCAAGCGCAAGGGCTTCAAGTTGATTTAGTTACGCGGTTTTACCAAACCGCGTAACAGTTCGACGCTGCGCGGGCTCCAGAGCGACAACTTGTCATTCAAAGAGGACGGCATGACCAGAAGGTCTATGCCGTCCTCTTTTCATGCCAATTTGTTCGCTCTGGAGTCCGCTCGCTGTCCGTCCTCCACCTACGGCGTTGTCCCGGTTGGCACTTAGGGACGTTTCTTTTTGGTACAAAGCAGCCTGTCCCCATTGCGCCAAGCGGTGTGTGCCGTTAAGCAGAGGGGCGTATTGCTGACCCATCGTTTGGGCATACAATGGCTATTGGCTTGCTGCGGTGAAGGTCTGTCCGCTCCGCAGCTTTTTTCTACGGTTAAAGGAGTATGTATGTCCGTTGAGGTCATGAGGTCTGTGATCGATGCCGCCGAGGGCCGCGTGCCCGTCGACACGCTGTTTGCCAACGCACAGATCGTTGATGTGTACGGTCAGCGCGTGGCGCCCGGTAGCGTCGCCGTCAAGGACGGCGTGATCGTCGGTGTTCTCTACGATGGTCGAGATGACGCTGCTGGCACGTACGAGGCAGCTGAGGTTATCGACTGTCAGGGTCGCTATCTCGCACCCGGCTTTATTGACGGACACTTGCATATCGAGTCTTCGAACATCCGCCCTGCCGAGTATGCGCGCATGGCGGCGACGCGTGGTACCACCACCGCTATTGCCGACAGCCACGAGATCGCTAACGTTTCCGGCCTAGACGGCCTGCGCTTTATGATCGAGGACGGTTGTCGCGCACCCATCTCCATCAAGTACATGATGCCTTCGTGCGTGCCCGCACTGCCCGACGAGCAGGCCGGTGCCGTCATCACCGCTGCCGATATGCAGGCGTTTTTTGCCGAGCATCCGGGCGACGTCTTTGGTCTGGGCGAAATGATGAACCTGCCGGGTGTCTTTATGGCCGACCCCGAGACCTGCGCTCGCATCGATGCTGCCAACCAGACGCCGTCCAAGCAGGTTGACGGTCATGCTCCGCTTGTTGCCGGCAAGGATCTCAACGCCTATGCCGCAGCGGGTATTATCGCCGACCACGAGTCGACGATTCCCGAGGAAGCGCTCGACAAGCTATCCCGCGGCATGTATGTCATGCTGCGCGAGGGCACCTGCAGCCATGACCTTGCCAACCTGTCGCCTATGCTGCTGGAAAACCCCGCCCGTGCCCGCCGCTGCTGCTTTGCGACCGACGACCGCGCTCCCTCCGACGCGCTTTCGACCGGCATGATCGACAACGCCTGCCGCGTGGCCATCGAGGCCGGCATCGACCCGGTGGTCGCCATCTCCATGGCGTCCCTTTCCACGGCCGAGGCCTTTGGTCTGGACCACGGTTGCCGCGATCCGCATGAGCTCCGCGGCGCCATCGCTCCGGGTAAGCGTGCCGACCTGCTGGTGCTCAACGATCTGACGTTTGCCACGGCCCCGCATCGCGTATATGCCGCCGGTGCTCTGGTGGCGCAGGATGGCGCCTTTGTGGGCGAGATCGCACCCGAGATGGCTGAGGTTGCAGCCCTTGCCGACGAGCTGCGCGCCTCTGTTAAGCTGCCGAAGCTTTCGCTCGACGTTTTCGACTATGCCTTTAAGCCGGGCGAGGCTGTGATTGACGTGGTGCCGGGTAAGGCCATCACGGGTATGGCTCGCCCCGAGAGCGCCGAGGGCCTGCGCCGCATTATGCTGATTGAGCGCCATGGCCGCGGCGTGTCGCTGCAAGCCGAGGGCGTCGACGGCGACGGCCCCGATGGCCTGGGCCTGGTCGGCAAGCATATCGGTCGCGGCTGGGTGCGCGGTTTCACCATCACCGGTGGTGCCATTGCCTCCACGATCGGCCACGACTCGCACAACGTGTGCGTGGTGGGCGACAACGCCGCCGATATGATGGCTGCTGTTGAGGCCGTGGGCCAGGGCGGTCACGTGCTGGTGCGCAACGGCGAGGTCGTGGCCCGCATTCCGCTGGCGCTCGGTGGCCTGATGAGCGAGGGCACGGCCGAGGATGTCGCAGCGCAGCACGACGACTTTATGGTCAAGGCGCGCGCCATGGGTATTGAGCCGCCACTCGACCCCATCATGGGCATCATCTTCCTGCCCCTGCCGGTCATCCCGACGCTCCGCATCCGCCCCGAGGGCATGTTCGACGTCACGACCTTCACCTACGCCGACTAATCATCGGGGACGTTCTTAAACGACTAACCGTCGGGGTGGCGTGTGGCCTGACGCCGCGACCGTGGGCTCTCTGGCGCGCGTGAGCTATTTGCCAGGTCTATGTAACGTTTATGACTGCGGGGTCTTATTTGAGCTCCCTTTGGGTACGTTGGAATCGGATACACGTTCGATTCCAGCAAGCCCGAAGGGAGCTTTTCTATGTTTAAACTGATTGCATCCGATATGGACGGCACGTTGCTTGACGAAAACGGCCAGGTGCCTCCCGAGACCTACGAACTGATTTTGGCGCTACGCGAGCATGGCGTGCATTTTGCCGCATCGTCAGGCCGCCGCTACGATCGCCTGTGCGAGTTCTTTGCACCCGTTCGCGACAAGATGGACTTTGTCGCAGCTAACGGTGCCCAGGTCTACGCCGACGGCAAAATGGTAGACCGCGAGGTGTATTCGCACCTGGCGATTCGAAAGCTCGCCCAGGCCGTCGCGACGTTTCCCAATTTGCATCTTGCACTCTTTGACCGAACCAAGTCCTTTTTGCTCGATGACGAGTGCAAGTTCGTACGCGAGGTCGATAAGGACCTTCCCAATGCCGAGCGCATTTGGGAGCTGCCCGATCCCAGCGTAAATATCATCAAGGCGAGTATCTTTTGCGATGACTGTGCCGTTATGGACAGCGCCTACGTGCTACAGCGCGAACTCGGTCAGCTCTTTACTTTTGCGCCTTCGGGCAACGCGTGGATCGATGCCATGCAGCCCGGTGTTTCGAAGGCCTCGGGCATCGCACAGCTCATGGAGCACTATGGCGTCGAACGCGACGAGGTCATGGCGTTTGGCGACTCGATGAACGACTACGAGATCATTCGCTTTGTCGGCACGGGCTGCGCGATGAAAAACGCGCGCCCCGCGCTCAAGGCAGTCGCCGATCGCGTGGTGGGGTGCAACAGCGACCACGCCGTTCAGCAGGAGCTCCGTCGCGTGCTGGAGAGTCTCGCCTAATTCGGCAGATGGGGACAGTCCTTGCAGCGCCCCGCGAAGAGTGCCCCCAACGACTACTGTGACCAGGGTAGCTAAAAAAGCCCCGTCCCAAATTAGCTACCCTGCCGGGTTGCTGCTGCTAGGCGAGGGCGGCCATGATGGCGCGGGCGACGCCGTCGTGGTCGTTGTCGTATTCGGTGATGGCGCCAGCGGCTTCGCGGTCCTCGGGCTCGGCATTGATCATCGCCGTACCGTGGCCCGCTGCCTGCAGCATGGGGATGTCGTTGATGTTGTCGCCGAACGCCCAGGCGTCGGCGAGAGGCTCGCCCAGACGCCCACATAGCCAAGCCAATGCCGTTCCCTTGGTGGCGCCCCCGCCCATGACCTCGATATTCATGGCGTACGAACGCGTGACCTCAATGCCTTCGAGTGTGTCGAGCGCCGCCACGATAGCATCGCGGTCGGCTGAGTCGTGCCAGTACATGGCGATGCGTTCGAGCACCTCGACCTCGTCGATTTTGCTGTCGATATCCATGTCGATCGGCGTTCGCGTGCGCTTGAGCGAAGCCGCGATGTGAGGATCTCCGCCGCAGAATTCGTCCAGGCGCGTGTAGAGCGAGCGGGGGAGGAAGCACTGCCCGTCCGCGAAGATATCGAAGGTCACATCGTGGCCGGCGGCAATGCTATGGACGCGGTGGGCGATGGCGCGGTCGAGCGGTCGGCTCAATATGCACGTGGCGCGTGAGGCATCGGTGGGCACATCCTCGTCGAGCTGCCAGACGCTAGCGCCATTGGCGCAGACCGCGTAGTGCACGGCAGGATGGGCGAGGATGGCCTCAAAGACGCCCGACAGCGGACGCCCCGTGCACGGTACAAACTCAATGCCGCGACGTGCGAGCTCGTCGAGCATCGCCCAGGTGGCGTCGCTCATCTGCTTGTCACTCGTCAACAGTGTCCCATCCATATCGGAAAAAACAATCATTCGATGCAGCCCTTTCTGCTGGCATAAAAAGCGTGGCCGAGGGCGGTGATGCCCTGGCCACGCTCGTGTTCTATAACGGTGCGCGTCCTAACGGTCGGCGAGTGGCTTGTACTCCAGTGGCTCGATCACCGGACGGTATGCCGGGCGAATAATACGGTGTGCGCAGAAGAGCTCTTCCATGCGGTGTGCCGACCAGCCTGCCATGCGGGCCACGGCGAACATCGGCGTAAAGAGCGTCTCGGGTACGCCGAGCATCTTGTAGATAAAGCCCGTGTACAGGTCAATATTGGCGCAGATAGGCTTGGCCATGCCGTGGTCGCGCATGACCTGGGGCGCCAGGCGCTCGATGCGCTCGATCAGCGCGAATTCCTCGCCCAGATCTTTCTTGGCGGCGAGCGAACGTGCGTAGTGGCGGCAGACCTCGGCGCGCGGGTCGCTGAGCGTGTAGACGGCGTGCCCCATGCCGTAGATGAGCCCCGTGCCGTCAAAGGCCTGCTTGTCGAGAATCTTGCTCAGATATGCAGCGACCTCGTCATCGTCTTCCCAGTTGGAAACATGCGCGCGAATGTCCTCGTGCATGGATACGACCTTGGCGTTGGCACCGCCGTGACGCGGGCCCTTGAGCGAGCCGATAGCCGCGGCGTAGGCGGAATACGGGTCGGTGGCCGAAGACGACAGCACGCGGCAGGCGAAGGTGGAGTTGTTACCGCCGCCGTGCTCGGCGTGGAGCATGAGCATCACGTCGAGCAGCATGGCCTCGTCGCGGGTGAACGCCATGCCGCCGCGCAGGACCTGCAGAATGGTCTCGGCGGTGGAGAGACCGGGCGTGGGGTGCGGCACGTGCATCTCCGAACCGTGGCACTTTGCGATCGATGCCATGTGCGCAAAGGCGGCGATGCGGGGCAGACGTGCCAGCATGGAAATGGCAACGTCGATCTCGTGCTCGGGTGTGATTACATCGGGCTCGGCATCGAAGGCATAGAGCAGCAACACGGCGCGCTGAAGCACGTTCATGATGCTCGAGGATACCGTGGTCATGGGGAACACGCGGACGTATTCGTCGCTCAGGTGCCTAAAAGCACCCAGGCGTTCGCAAAAACCGTCAAGCTCTTCCTTGGTGGGCAGAGAGCCCGTGATGAGCAGGTAAGCGACTTCTTCGTAGCCGTAGCGGTTCTCGGCCTGGGCATTGTTGACCAGATCTTCGATGCTGTAGCCACGAAGCGTGAGCTTGCCCTGATCGGGCACAACCTTTCCGTCGACCTTGTTGTAGCCATGCACATCCGAGATGCGAGTGAGGCCCGCAACCACGCCCGAGCCATCTGCATTGCGCAGGCCGCGCTTGACATCGTGCTCGACAAACAGGTCCTCGTCATAAGGGTCGGTCGGCAGGCCGTAGTATAGATTTTCACTTTCGGGCGAAATCTGGCGGCTTGCTTCGTAGTCCAAGACCAGGCGGCTCAGGTGGTCATCGAAGCGGTAATAGATTTTCTTGGCGTCGTAGGCCATGCGCGCTCCTCTCCGGGCTATGTGGCGACGTTGCGCCTGGGCGCACGTTGGGCCGTCGTCACGCAGTCTGTTCGCTACAGGCGGTACATAAAGTTAAAGACGTCCTCGCGCTGGATGGACACGTTAACGCCCGAAAGCTCGCCGGCCTCGGCCAGGGCCTTCTGCAGCTCGGCGAAGTCGAGCTTGGACTCGGCGGTGTCGGCCAGCATGGTCATGGTGAAGATGTCCTCGATAATGGACTGCGTAATGTCGCGGATGTCGACATTGGCTTCGCCCAGGACGCGGGTGACGCCGGCGACAATGCCGGGGCGGTTCTTGCCAAGGACGGTGATGACGATACGGGAGGACGAGATCTCGGCCATGGGAAACCCTTTCGCGTGTTAGCGGCGCGCGGCGGCGCTCCGCTACGGTACAGTGTTCATCATTGTACCTGTCCCGTGCAAAAAGGGGCACCTTTGCTGCGGCGTTACACGTCTGCAACATGGAGCGCTTGTCTCGTAGGGTGTATTTTTGGCACCCTGGACAGCTCGGGCGGCTCTGTTGGCGCCGCGATCGGGCAGATTCGCCTGTGCGCTCCGGCGTAAAGACCGTGAACCTTTTGTGGGACGCTCGACGCCGTGGTAACATAGCCGAGTTTGTTGTCTTGGTCGGAAACCAAGACGCCTTATGCGCTGATCGGTAACCAGCGCCTGACCAATAAGGAGTCCTACCATGAAGCAGGGTATCCATCCCCAGTATGTCGAGTGCACGGTGACGTGCTCCTGCGGCAACACCTTCAAGACGCACGCTACCGTGTCCGAGATGAGGGTCGAGCTTTGCAACGAGTGCCACCCGTTCTACACCGGCCAGCAGAAGTTCGTCGACACCGGTGGACGCGTCCAGCGCTTCGCCGACAAGTTCGGTGGCGCCGCTGCCGCCCAGCTCAAGAAGGCCGAGGAGGCCAAGGCTGCCAAGGCCGCCAAGGCTGCTGAGGCCGAGGCCGCTCGCAAGGCCGCCGCTGAGGCTAAGGCTGCCGAGAAGGCCAAGCGTGCCGCTAAGTTTGCCGAGGAGGCTGCCAAGCAGGCCGCCGAGGCTCCCGCAGAGGCTCCCGTCGAGGAGGCCGCTGCCGAGGCCGAGACCACCGAGGCTGCTGAGTAAATAGCTCGCCGAGGAATCGCTCGCATTCATGGCAAAAGGGCCGTGCATCCAATTGGGTGCACGGCCCTTTTCTTATCGACGCAAAGTAGCACGTCCTCTTTGCACCGAACGGTGGGGATTTTTCGTTTGCCCAGATAAAACCTGCCAAAATAAACCTGTCCCTTTTTGGCAGGTAACCGATAGGAGGCTACGTGGACACATCGACGTCCTTGGGCAATCGCGAGCTCGCGGTGGCAAAGAAGCGTGCGCTCGATGCTGCCTATTTTAGGAAGGGTATCGCTGTCGCGGCGCTTTCGAGCTGCATGTATGCGCTGTACACGGCCTTTGTTACCGCCGGTCAGCTCTTTGGCGTTTGGGCCGGTTGGTTCGATGCATTTGCTCCCTCCGGTCTTTTGGCGGTATTCATCTTGCCCACAATCGCCTCGGGCGTCAATGACGTGCTGAGTGCCGTCTGGGCCACGTTTTTCACTGCCGGTCAGGGCAAACTCGCTGACCTAGGCCGCTGCATCGCCTCAAAGCCCGGCGTCATCGTTATCGCCGCCGCCTTCATTGGCGGGCCCATCGCTTCTGCCGCCTACGTTATCGCGCTTTCGCAGGCAGGCACGCTTGCCGTGCCCATCGCCGCGCTCAACCCCGCGATCGGTGCGGTGCTCGCCCGCGTGCTCTACCGACAGCCGCTTAGCCCCCGTGTCGTCACCGGCATCGTTGTCTGCGTGGTCGCCGGCGCCATGATCGGTAGCGCCGGCCTGAGCGGGCAGGCATCTTCCGGCATGGCGCTTGGCCTGGTCCTGGCGCTGTTAGCCGCCCTGTGCTGGGGCGTCGAGGGATGCGTGGGCGGCCGCGCCACCTGCATGATCGATCCTCAGATCGCCATCAACATTCGTCAGCTTGTCTCGGGGGTCGGCAACCTGTGCTTGGTACTGCCGGCCCTAACCTTGGCATGCGGAGAGCCCCTTGGTCAGAGTTACGTCCTTGTCGCCCAAGCGCTCACCGACAAATCCTCCGTCGTGTTTTTCGCCTGCTCCGGTTTTGCCGCCTACTTTTCGTTTATGAGCTGGTATCGCGCCAACTCCATGTGCGGCACGGCGCTGGGCATGGCCATCAACGGCACCTATACCTTTACAGCGCCGCTGTTTACGTGGATTATCGTCGGCCTGGTCTTGGGCTTTGACGGCTACGCGCTTCCGTCCGTCGCATGGGTGGCGGCCGTCGTCAACCTCGTCGGCATTTGCCTGATCGCCGTGAATCCCCTCGACATGGTTAAAAAGGACGGTGATCGGGATGCTTCCGCTTAACTATGCCATGCTCGATTATTTTGTTTGCCATGACGAGGCTTGCGTCGACGATGTGATGGCCGATCTCGCGGCCGAGTATGCATCGTTTGCCGCCTTTGCAAGGCCGCGCATGCAGGAGGCGCTCATGACCGCGCACAAGAATGGCCTGATTGACGAGGCGCGCTTTGATTTGAATGCCGAAGGCGAGCTTCGCGTCTACTATCGGGCGAGCGCCGAGCAGCGCAAAGTTATCGGCGCTTATCTGGGCCGTAGCCATTAAAAATAAAACGTCCCTTTTTGGCAGGTCGGTCGTAGTTATTACGTGGGGGATGAGGTCGAGCGTATAGCGTGCGTCCCGTTTGGCTAAAGTACAACTATCTGTGTTTAACTCGCCCAGTGCAGTGCGCTACGGGCGATGGCCAAAAAAGGAAAACCACATGGGATTCATGTCAAAGCTGCTGTCCTTTGGATCCGATAAGGACCTTAAGCGCTACTACAAGATCGTTGACCAGATCAACGGGCTTGAGCCTCAGTTTGAGAAGATGACCGAGGAGGAGCTTCGCGGCCAGACCGATAAGTTCCGCGAGCGTTATGCTAACGGCGAGTCGCTTGACGACATGCTCCCCGAGGCCTTTGCCACCGTGCGCGAGGCTTCAAAGCGCATCACGGGCATGCGTCACTTTGACGTACAGCTCATCGGCGCCATGGCGCTGCACGAGGGTCATATCGCCGAGATGAAGACCGGCGAAGGCAAGACGCTCGTCTCCACCCTGGCCGGCTATCTTAACGCCATCGCCGGCAAGGGCGTGCATGTCGTTACCGTCAACGACTACCTGGCAAAGCGCGACTCCGAGTGGATGGGCCGCATCTACAAGTATTTGGGTATGACCGTCGGCCTGCTGCAGAACAACATGCCGCTCGAGCTTAAGCGCCCGGCCTACCAGGCCGATGTCACCTACGGCACCAACTCCGAGTTTGGCTTTGACTACCTGCGCGACAACATGGTCACCCGCCCCGAGCAGCGCGTCCAGCGCGGCCACAGCTACGCCATCGTCGACGAGGTCGACTCCATCCTGATCGACGAGGCCAGGACCCCGCTTATCATCTCGGGCGCCGGCACCAAGTCGGCCAGCACCTACAAGGACTTCGCGCGCGCCGTGCGCGGGCTGGAGCGCGGCGAGGACGTGTCGCACGATATGCTCACCGCCACCGAGGACGTGGAGCCCACGGGCGACTACGTCATGGACGAGGCCAAGCACACCATTGCCGCCACCGAGCGCGGCCTCAAGAAGATCGAGCGCCGCCTGGGTATCGAGGACATCTACGCCGACCTTTCGGGCCAGCTGGTCAACCACCTGCAGCAGGCGTTGAAGGCCCAATACATGTTCCACCGCGACAAGCAGTACGTCGTTACCAACGGCGAGGTCAAGATTGTCGATGAGTTCACCGGCCGCATCATGGAGGGCCGCCGCTACTCCGAGGGCTTGCACCAGGCCATCGAGGCCAAAGAGGGCGTGCTCGTGCGCGAGGAAAACCAGACCCTTGCCACCATCACCCTGCAGAACTACTTCCGTCTGTATGACAAGCTCTCCGGCATGACCGGTACGGCACTCACCGAGGATGCCGAGTTCCGCGAGATCTACAAGCTGCCCGTCGAGGTCATTCCCTCCAACAAGCCCGTGCAGCGTGTCGATCACGAGGACCTGGTGTACCGCACCATCCAGGCCAAGTACAACGCCGTTGCCGACGACGTCGAGCGACGTCACGCCAAGGGCCAGCCGGTCCTGGTGGGCACCGTCTCCATCGAAAGCTCCGAGAAGCTGTCGGCCGCCCTTACCAAGCGCGGCATCGCGCACGAGGTCCTCAACGCTAAGCACCACGAGCGCGAGGCTCATATCGTTGCCCAGGCCGGACGCTACGGCGCCGTGACCATCGCTACCAACATGGCCGGTCGTGGTACCGACATCCTGCTGGGCGGCAACCCCGACGAGCTGGTGCGCGAGCGCCTTGAGTACGAGGGCCTGACCATGGAGGACGTGACGCCCGAGCAGCTCGAGCAGTTTAACGCCGAGGCCAAGGAGACCTGCAAGGCCGAGCGCGAGCGCGTGCTTGCCGCCGGCGGTCTGACCGTCATCGGCACCGAACGCCATGAGTCCCGCCGTATCGACAATCAGCTGCGTGGCCGCTCCGGTCGTCAGGGCGATCCGGGCGAGACCCAGTTCTACCTGTCGCTCGAGGACGATCTGATGCGCCTGTTCGGTGGCGACAAGATGGACCGCGTCTCCAAGATGATGGTCACGGCAGAAATGGGCGACGACATGCCCATCCAGCACAAGATCATCTCCAAGGCCGTCGAGAGCGCTCAGCACAAGGTCGAGAGCATCAACTTCTCCATGCGCAAGAGCGTTCTTGAGTACGACGACGTGATGAACAAGCAGCGCCAGGTTATCTACGCCGAGCGCAACAAGATTCTGGACGGTAAGGACCTGACCGACCACATCACCGAGGTCATGCACGACACCGTGTACCGCTGCGTGCAAGAGTTTTGCGCTAAGGACAGCCACGACGGCGAGCGTGACCTCGATGGCCTGCGCAAGTGGGTTGTGGAGCTGACCGGCCATATCGATACGCCCAAGTTCCCCGACGAGGATTACGAGGCCCTTGCTGCCGATGTCCTGGCCTACGTCGAGAAGTGTTACAACATGAAGGCCGAGCGCCTGGGCGAGGACCTCATGCGCGAGCTCAATACTCAGGTCATGCTGCGCGTCATCGATACCCGCTGGATGAACTACCTGCAGGAGATGGACTATCTCAAGACCGGTATCGGCCTGCGCGGCTTTGGTCAGCGCGACCCGCTGGTCGAGTACAAGACTGAGGCCTATGGTGCCTTCCAGATGCTCGTTGACACCATGTACGAGGATTACCTGCGCACCGTCCTGCGCATCGAGATCAAGGCCGCCCCGCAGGCTGTGGAGCGCAAGGAGGACCCCGCGCTCGAGGGTGCGCGCTTCTCCGGCCCCGCCGACGTCGATGGCGACAACGGCAACTCGGTCCTGCGCAAGGAGGCACGGGCACAGGCTCGCACGGCCGTCCAGGGCGGACCGGCAGCTGTCAACAACGGCGCTAAGGTGACCACCTACCGCAAGTCCGAGAGCGACGACCCGTATGTCAACGTGGGCCGCAACGAACCGTGCCCTTGCGGCAGCGGTAAGAAGTTCAAGTACTGCCACGGCAGGAATCGTTAATGGCCGAGGCTTTAGAGGTAACGCCCGCCGAGCTGGACAAGTTTGCGGACCGGCTCGGCGAGGTTGAGTCGTATCTTCATTTGGACGAGAAGCGCACCCACGTGACCGAGCTTGAGGCCAAGAGCGTCGCTCCCGGCTTTTGGGACGACGCCGATGCCGCTCGCGCCACGATGGAAGAGATTGCGCGCGCCAAGGAGGATATCGCCGCCGTGGATACCGCGCGCGGTGAGCTCTCCGATGCCCGCGCGGCGCTGGAACTTGCCGAGGAAATGGGCGATGACCCCGATGCCGCTGCACTGCGTGAGGAGGCTGCCGCCACGGCTGATCGTCTGGCGCGCGCCATCGATGAGCTCGAACTTTCGAGCTGGTTTACCGGCGAGTTCGATCACGGTGACGCGATTGTGACCATCAAGCCCGGACAGGGCGGCTTGGAGGCGCAGGACTGGACCTTCATGCTCTTTAAGATGTACATGAAGTACTGCCAGCGCCGTGGCTGGAAGGTCACCATCAACGATTGCCCCGCTGCCGAGGTCATTGGCATTGATCGCGCGACCTTTACCGTTGAGGGCAAGGATGCCTTCGGTATGCTTCGTGCCGAGGCCGGCGTTCACCGTTTGGTGCGCATTAGCCCCACCGATGACAAGAAGCGTCGACAGACTACGTTTGCCGGCGTCGAGGTCATTCCGGTGCTGCCCGACGATATCGATATCGAGATCAACCCCGACGATATCCGCGTCGACGTGTACCACGCAAGCGGCCCGGGCGGCCAGGGCGTCAACACCACCGACTCCGCCGTGCGCGTGACGCATTTTCCCAGCGGCATTGTAGTGACCTGCCAAAATGAGCGCAGCCAGATTCAGAACAAGGCCGCGTGTATGCAGATTCTCAAGGCCCGCCTGTACGAGATTGAGCTCGAGAAGCGCGCCGAGGCGCTCGACGAGATCCGCGGTCCCAAGACCACGATTGGCTTTGGTAACCAGATCCGCAGCTACGTGCTCTATCCGTATCAGATGGTCAAGGACCTGCGCTCGGGCGTGGAGACCAGCAACGTCGACGCCGTTCTCGACGATGGCGACTTGGATCCGTTTGTGATCGGCTACCATCGCTGGGCTACCGGCAATGCTGATGCGGAGTCTCCGTCCGCTTAAGCCCCGGGTGAGTCACGGACCGACGCTAAACTCTGGACAGGGCGGTTTTATATCCAGAGCAAACCCGCCGCGGGGTGGCTTTTGCTCGGCGAATCGGTAGAATCGAATACGGTAAGAAGTTCAAAGCGCACCCAATGGGGTGCGCTTTTTTGAGGGAGGTAGCATGGCATATCGTCTGGATATTAAGCGCATTCTTTCAATGAACTTCTTCCGCGATCTGCCCCAGATCATGCTTGGGTGCGCTTTGGCGGCCATCGCGACCGACCTGTTTTTGATTCCCAACGGTCTTGCCGCCGGTGGCGTTACGGGCCTTGCGACTATTATCCAGGCGGTCGGTGCCGCGCGGGGCGTTTCGCTGCCCGTCGGTATCCAAACCATCGTGATGAATGCCTTGCTGTTGCTGGTCGTCATGCGCGAGGGCGGCATGTTCTATGTGGTACAGACGGCGACAGGCTTTGTGCTACTGGGCTTCTTTACCGACCTGTTTGCCCCGTTTGTAGCGCCTCTGGCAGATGCAGACCTGATGCTTCCCGCTATGTGGGGCGGCATTATCACGGGCATTGGTTACGGCATGGTGTTACGCGCCGGCGCCAACACCGGCGGCTCCGACACCATCGGCCAGATTATCTCGCGTAATACCTCGCTGCCGGTGGGTTCGACCGTCATGGCGATCGATGTCGCCGTATGCGCGGCATCGGCCCCCGTCTTCTCTCTGGAGAACGCGCTGTATGCAGGGCTTTCGATGGTAATTAGCGGCTATGTGATCGACGCTGTGGTCGATGGAGGCAACAAGCGCCGTATGGTGCTCATCATCTCGGAGAATTTCCCCGATATCGCGGCCGATATCATGTATGGCCTGGGTCGCGGCTGCACTAAATTTAAGGCGACCGGCATGTATTCGGGCGCTGAGAAGCCGGTGATTATGGTGATCGTTAGCCGCCGCGAGCTCAATACACTCAAGACCATCGTGCGTGAGCGCGATCCTCAAGCTATCGTGACGGTCGCCGACGTTACGGAAGCCTTCGGCGAGGGGTTCAAGGACATTAACGCGTAGGGCAGACTGCGCTCCATCCAAAAGACGTTCACATTGATAAACCGATTCATCAGCGGTTCTGCCTGCTAAATTATTCAAATAATGATAAAAACTCTGGTAAAGCCTTCAGTTTCCAGCATAATGAATGGCGCACGTGCATTGTGGCAGGGTTGGGATTACCTTCTGCGCCGTGCGCATCTTGTCTAAAGAGGATGAAAGGAAGGCACAATGAGCGACGAAGAGCTCAAAAAGGTTGCCAACGAGGTAAGGAAGGGCATCGTCACCGGCGTGCACGCTGCCAAGTCCGGCCATCCGGGCGGTTCGCTCGGCTCTGCCGACATCATGACTTATCTGTACTTTGAGGAAATGAATGTCGACCCGGCCGATCCTCGCAAGGCCGACCGCGACCGCTTTGTGCTCTCCAAGGGCCATTGCGCTCCGGGTCTGTACGCCGTGCTCGCCGAGCGCGGATTCTTCCCCAAGGAGGACCTCGAGACGCTGCGCCATATCGGCAGCCACCTGCAGGGCCACCCCAACATGAACGATACCCCGGGCGTCGACATGTCCACCGGCTCGCTGGGCCAGGGCATCTCCGCCGCCGTGGGCATGGCCGTCGCCGCCAAGCACTGGGGCGATACTTACCGCACGTACGCCCTGCTGGGCGACGGCGAGAGCGAGGAGGGCCAGGTCTGGGAGGCCGCCATGTTTGCCGGCAATCAGCAGCTCGACAACCTCTGCGTGATCGTTGACCACAACGGTCTGCAGATTGACGGTCCCGTCGAGGAGGTCAACGATCCCATGCCGCTCGCCGACAAGTTCCGCGCCTTTAAGTTCCACGTGGTGGAGCTCGCCGACGGCAACGACTTCGGTCAGATTCGCGCCGCCTTTGCCGAGGCTCGCGCCACCAAGGGTCAGCCTACCGCCATTATCGCCGAGACCATGAAGGGCAAGGGCGTTTCCTTTATGGAAAACCAGGTTGGTTGGCACGGCAAGGCCCCCAACGATGAACAGTTTGAGCAGGCCATGGCAGAGCTCACGGCCGCCGGAGAGGAGCTCTAGGATGGCAGACGTCAAGAAAATCGCCACGCGCGTAAGCTACGGCGAGGCCCTCGTTGAGCTCGCTGCCGAGCACGACGACTTTGTGGTCCTCGACGCCGACCTGGCTGCCGCCACGCAGACCGGTAAGTTTAAGGCCGCCTGCCCCGACCGCTTCTTTGACGTGGGTATTGCCGAGAGCAACCTGATGGGTGTCGCCGCCGGTATCGCGACCACCGGTCGTACTGCCTTCGCGAGCACCTTTGCCATGTTCGCCGCCGGCCGCGCTTTTGAGCAGGTCCGTAACTCCATCGGCTATCCGCACCTCAACGTCAAGATCGGCGCCACGCACGCCGGTATTTCGGTGGGCGAGGACGGTGCCACGCACCAGTGCTGCGAGGATATCGCCCTTATGCGTGTTATCCCTGGCATGACCGTGATTGTCCCGGCCGACGACGTGGAGGCCCGCGCCGTGGTCCGCGCCGCCCACGAGTGCGACGGCCCCGTGTACATGCGCTTTGCCCGTTTGGCCTCGCCGGTCATCAACGACCCCGAGACCTACAAGTTCGAGCCGGGCCGCGGCATCGTCATGCGTGAGGGCGCCGATGTGACCATCATCGCCTGCGGCCTGATGGTTGGCGAGGCTCTCGAGGCTGCCGAGCAGCTCGCTGCCGAAGGCATCGACGCCGAGGTCATCAACATGCACACCATTAAGCCCATCGACGCCGATCTGATCGTCAAGAGCGCCGCCAAGACCGGTCACGTCGTGACCGTCGAGGAGCACTCCGTGATCGGCGGCCTGGGCAGCGCCGTTGCCGACGTGCTCTGCGAGCAGTGCCCGACGCCGCTCAAGAAGATTGGCGTCAACGATACCTTTGGCGAGTCCGGTCCGGGCGCCGAGCTCCTGCACAAGTACGGCCTGGATGCCGCCAACATCGTGGCAACCACCAAGGAGTTCTTGGCCTAGGGCAAGACGAGGCAAAGTATCGCTTCAGCAACCGTAAGCAAGCCACAACAGGGGCGCCCCCAAAGAGGGCGCCCCTGTTTTTGTCGGTAACAAACAAATTAGGCCCACACCAAGCAAGGGCTTCCTCCGGGAAGCGGGCCCAGACCAGCAAAGTGCAACTCAGCCCTTCCAACTTTGTATATGCAGCACCCCAAGAAAAACGCGGCGACTCCTTAGTAGCCGCAGGCCGCGCACAGGGCTACCTCCCAAATCATTCCGCAGGACGGAGGAGTCCCCGCAGCGCGAAGCGCGCAGCGGGGACTCCGACATGTCCGAGGACGATTTGGGAGGTAGCCCTGTGCGCGGCCGGTGAGACCAAAACCCTGCCATGCTTCTTATGTGCAGTGAAGCTAATGCTGCTAAAATACAAAGCGCTCATGTAGTTTAAACGCACGATGATAAGGAGCACCAGTGGGTAACCACTTCCGTACCTCCGGTGCGGGCGATGAGGCCCCCAAGACACGGCAAGGTGTCCCGGGCACACGTTTCGCCACTCCGGATTCAGAGGGCCAGCATATTGCCCAGGCCCCCGCACAGCCGGCAGATCAGGCACGGCCGGCAACCGATCCCTTTGCCTACAATCCCACCAGCGATGCCGAGCTTTCTGCCGCTGCGGGCTTTGAGCCCGTCCAAAAGGTGACTGCTCGCGTGAACCAGCCTCAGACGTCAGCCGAGCCTCAGCCGACCATGGCGGGCATTCCCGATCCCATGGTTCCTGCTACGCCCGCGCCGCAGCCGGCGCAGTCCGGCCTCTTTGCCGGCATTCCCGATCCTACGCAGCCCGCTGCGCCCATGGTCGAGAATGATCAGGCTGCCGAGGTCGCAAGTCTTGACAATGCGCTCAACAACCCCGATTTTACGTCGGTGTTCGCGCCTATCGATCCGCAGGCAAGTCGCAAGAAGATGGCCAAGCAGGCCGGTGTCGAGCCCGTCATTCTGATGGAGCATGTCACCAAGATCTACCCGGCACAGCCCAACAAGCCCGCACTCGACGACATCAACATCGAGATCTATCCGGGTGAGTTCGTCTTCTTGGTCGGTCATTCCGGATCGGGTAAGACCACGCTGCTTTCCACGCTCAACCGTGATGTCAGGCCTACGAGCGGTCGCATTTTGGTCGCCGGTCAGGATCTCATGAAAATCAAGAACCGCAAGGTTCCCTTCCTGCGCCGCCAGATTGGCGCCGTGTTCCAGGACTTTAAGCTTTTGCCGCAAAAGACCGCCTATGAAAACGTGGCGTTTGCCCTGCAGTGCATAGGCAAGCCCAAGGGCGTCATTCGCAGCCAGGTGCCCGAGGTACTGCGTCTGGTCGGTTTGGCCGATCAGATGGACTCGCTGCCCGATCAGCTTTCCGGCGGCGAGCAACAGCGCGTGGCCGTCGCCCGCGCCATGGTCAACCGTCCGCCGCTGCTGATTTGCGACGAGCCAACGGGCAACCTCGACCCGGCAATTTCGCTCGGCATCATGAAGCTGCTCGAGCGCATTAACCGCACCGGCACGACCGTGATCGTGGCTACCCACGATCGCGAGATGGTCGATAGTATGCATCGTCGCGTGATCGCCCTCGAGGGCGGCCACGTAATCCGCGACCAGGAGAGGGGAGGTTACGGCAACTATGGCACCAACTAACGTGGGCTATTCGCTCAAAGAGGCAATGAGCCACTTCTTCCGTAACTGGACCACCTCGCTCGGCGCCGTCATCACGATTTTCCTTTCGCTGTTTATCATCGGCCTGTTCATCATGGGTTCCGCGATGCTGAACTCCGTGATCGGCACCGTTGAGGACCAGGTTGTTATCAACGCGTTTATTAGCGATGACGCCGACCAGGCCGACGTCCAGGCTTTCGAGAGTGAGCTCAAGACGTGGAACAACGTTAAGTCCGTGACCTATAAGGACAAGGACGACGCGCTGGCCGAGTACACGAGCAAGATGTCGGGTAATGCCGACGCCACTCTGAGTGCACTTGATGGCCAGAATCCGCTGCCTGCTTCGTTCGCGATCGAGATGGACGATCCGTCCCAGGTCGAGAGCACGGCCAAGAAGCTCAAGAAGAACTCCGATTTCCAGAAGATCGCGGATGACGGTGACGTCGATGCGAGCGTTCTGTACGGTCAGGAGGAAGTGAGCCGCCTGTTCCAGGTGACGAACTACATCCGCATCGCTGCCGTTGTGCTTGTTGGTTTGCTGACGTTTATCGCGTTCATCTTTATCAATAACACGATTCGCCTGTCGATTACGGCTCGCCGCCGCGAGATTGCTATCATGCGCCTGGTGGGCGCCAGCAATGGCTTTATTCGCGGTCCGTTTATCACCGAGGGCGTGCTGCAGGCCGTTTTGGGCTCGCTGCTTTCCATCGGTGTTTTGGAGCTGCTTCGCAACCTGTTGGTTCCGCGTCTTCAGGAGAGCATTGGCTGGATGTCGTTTGCGCTGCCGATGCAATACTACCTGGTGACGTATGCCGCACTGATCCTGGTCGGCGTGATCATCGGTCTCTTTGGTTCCGCCATTGCCATGCGTCGCTACCTGCGCGTGTAGACACAGCTGGAATTAGTTTTGCTAACGGGCCGTCCCGCTCTGGGGTGGCCCGTTTTTTGATTCCCGTGCGACGGAGGAAAAGGGCTCACCGGCAGTTCGGCTTGTCTCGATAATTCGATTTTCTCCGTCACATAGGGATCATGACGCGAGGTGCGTGCCCTGTTGTTGATTGGGTAGACTCATTGATGCGTGCGGTTTAGGCCTGCACAGTGTTTTGACATGATGCGGATGCGCCTGCGGGCCCCGCAACAGATAGTAAGGAGGCGCCATGGGGCGCAATAACAAACATAAGCGTAGCGCTCGCAACAAGCGCGCGCCGGTGCGCAGCGAGCGGCGTCCCAGCCTGACGGGCCGCGTGCAGCTCCATGAGCACAGCGCCTATGTTGTCACCGATAATGGCGACTATAAGGTTATGGGTCGCGGCAAGCGCGAGATTATGGACGGCGACATCGTGGCCGTGAGCATTAAGACCGGACCGCGCGGCGATCGCCGTGCCGTGATCGAGGGCGTTGTCGAGCGCGCGGCCATAAGCGTGGTGGGCACGTATCAGACGGCAGGCCCCCTCGGTGTGATCGAGCCGCTTGATTCGCGTCTCAAGGCCGATTTCTTTATTTTGCCCGAGGATACTTCGGCGGAGCGTTTAGGCGTGCATCCGGGCGATGCAGTCGTCGCACGCATCTTGACCTATCCGACACGCTTGGAATCGGGCACCGTGACTCTTGAGCGCCGCATTGGCGGCGACGATGCACCCGACTTGGGTGTTCAATATGTCATGGCTCGTTACGGCTATACCGATAGTTATCCCGAGACCGCCCTTGCCGAGGCCGAGGAGCTATCGCTCGACGTGGCGACAGCTCTTAAGGACCCACTTTGCCGTGATCTGCGCGACCGTTTTATCATCACGATCGATCCGGTCGACGCGCGCGACTTTGACGACGCCATCTCGTTGGAGCGCACGACGCAGGGCGGCTACAAGCTGGGTGTCCATATCGCCGATGTATCGCATTATGTGGCCTGGGACGGACACATCGACCTAGAGGCTCGTCATCGCACGACGTCGGTGTACCTTGCCGATCGCGTGCTCCCCATGTTGCCCGAGCGCCTGTCGAATGACCTGTGTTCCTTGCGCCCCGACGAGGATCGCCTGGCGTTTACCGTCGACATCGAGCTCGATGCGCAGGGGCACGTCCGCCACTACGATCCGTATCCTAGCGTGATTCGCTCGCGCGTGCGCATGGACTATGACGGTGCCGAGGCACTGCTGGTGCGTGCCGGTGCGGTGGAGTACTCCGTGTTGGAAGGTGCCGCCGAGGATGTTGCTGCAGCCGAGGCGTCGCGCGAGGAGGCGCTTGAGCGCGGTTTGACTTGCGAAGAGACTGCCCGCGACTACGACGTGGATCTGAGCGATTTTCTAGTCGCTGCCAACGAGCTTGCCGAGCGACGCCGTCGCATTCGCCGTGCGCGCGGCTCGGTCGACTTTGACACGGCGGAGATTCGCGCTTTGCTGGACGAGGACGGCATTCCCGTGCAGATCGTGGCCCGCGAGCGCTCGTGTGCCACGTCGCTCATCGAGGAAGCTATGCTGCTTGCCAACGAGTGCGTTGCCGAGTGGCTGGCAGACCGCGATATTGAGGCATGCTATCGCGTGCATGAGGATCCCAGCCCCGACAGCTTGCACGGGGCCGCTGTGGCGCTGGCGCAGCTGGGTATCATCGACGATCGCCGCGCGGCCGGCATTGCCCTGGGAAGTCCCGATGAGCTACAGGCGGCGGTTGACGCTGCCGCTGGCACGGCAAATGCCCCGCTTGTCAACACGTTGCTATTGCGCAGCATGCAGCGCGCGCTGTACAAGCCGCGCAACGAGGGCCACTTTGCGCTCGCCGCGCCGTGCTACTGCCACTTTACGAGCCCTATCCGACGCTATCCGGACCTTGTTGTCCATCGTGTGCTCAAATTGCAGCTGGCGTATGAGCAGCTGGGCGGCAAGGATGCCTTGGCGCGCACGCCGCGGCTGATCGGCAGGGGTCGCGAGTCGCTGCCGCGCATCTTGCCGCAGATTTGCCGTGCATGCAGCGATGCCGAGCGTGCGGCCGACGCCGCCAGCCATGCGACGCAAAAGATCAAGATCGCCCAGTATTACGAGGATCGTCTGGGCGAGCGCTATGCCGGAACCATTTCGTGGGTCAGCAGCATGGGCCTCTTTGTGCGCCTCGACCTGACACAGGTCGAGGGCTTGGTCTCGATTAAGAGTTTAGGAAGCGAGTGGTTCGAGTTTGACGAGGACGCGCTCACGTTGACGGGTGCCGACACGGGGCGCCGTTTTGAGTTGGGGCAACGCGTGATCATCGAGGTCTCGCGCGTCAACACGACCCGCGGGCACTTGGACTTTAAGCTCATCCATTAGTTTGGCCAGAAAAAACTTGGTTGGCGACCGGGTGCATAAGATTTTTGTTCCCGGCAGGCACTTCGACATTATTGACCTGGGTTTCGATGCTGCGGGCTATGTCACCGCTATCGTGCTGGTGCTGCTGGTGGCCGCGTTGGCGCGTTATGCCACCCGTCCCATCGGCGCCCATGCAAGACGTGTCTGGATACCCAAGATACTACCGGCATCGTTGGATACTCTTTATGGCAACCGGTTACAATGTCAACCGTCGATACGCGCCATCGACGTATCGGCGCTTACCCAGACATGCGTCTTTACGAAGAGGAGATTCCTGTGGCAGTGCTATTTGTTGAGTATCCCAAGTGCTCTACCTGTAAAAAGGCTAAGGCATGGCTGGATGAGCACGGGGTTGAGTATATCGATCGCGATATCGTAGCGGATAACCCAACAGCCGAGGAGCTTTCCGCGTGGGTTGCGCGGTCGGGATTGCCGGTGCGACGCTTTTTTAACTCGTCGGGCATGAAGTATCGCGAGCTGGGGCTCAAGGCTCGTCTGGACGCTGGCATGACGGACCAGGAGTGCTTTGAGCTACTCGCGACTGACGGCATGCTGGTTAAGCGCCCGCTGCTGGTGGGCGACGACTTTGCGATCCCCGGCTTTAGGGAAGCGGCTTGGACCGAGGCGTTGCTGTAGCGACTGCGGGGAAGCTGTATCCCGTTTTGGATGCCGATTTTGGGATACAGTTTTCGCTGACAGGCTTGCTCCGGTCAGTTTTTGAACCGCGGCCACCCGTGCGGGCCGAAGAGCTATGCGTGCTTGTCGAAGTATTGCTTCGCCATCCTTTGTCCATAAGGGGCAGATGTGTCGCTTCACAGGTCCTTCACGGGTTGGCTAAAATCAGGCCAATTTTAAAAAAGTCAAAATAAAGACTTGCGTCATCGCGATGCTTCCCGTATATTTCTTTCTTGCGCAAAGGCACAGCCGAGCGCAGCGATGCAGTCATTGGGATGTCGTCTAATGGCAGGACAGCGGATTCTGGTTCCGTCAATGGGGGTTCGACTCCCTCCATCCCAGCCATTGCATTTGCTACATATGGCCCGTTCGTCTAGCGGTTTAGGACGCCGCCCTCTCAAGGCGGAGATCACCAGTTCGAATCTGGTACGGGCTACCACAAATTGAATGCCCGGGCCTCGCAAGAGACCCGGGTTTTGTGTATACACCGCATGTGTGGAATGAGCCGCGTTTCACCTGGACCGAGGAGTTGCCATGGACCTGCCCATCAGCCTACAAGACATTACGTATGCCGAGAATTACCTGGCGCAGGGAGACCTGGCCACGGCGACGCCGCTGCTGGAGCGTTTGGTGGAGCTCGCCGAGGAGTATATCGATGCCGAGTGCAAAACGGAGGAGAACCGCCAGTACTTTAGCTTCGATAGCAAGTTTGAGCGCCTGGCCTACCGCCGCGTGGAAAAGGATCCACGCGAGCTGGTGCAGGTCGAGGTGCCGTTTGACCGCCTGTACTCCGACATGGCGTTTGCCTACATCCGTCAGCAGGATTATGTGAGCGCTCGCAATGCCTTGATGCAGGCCGTGCGCTGGGACCCCATGAACTGCAACTACCGACTGGATCTGGCCGAGCTGTTCCGTGCGCTCGAGGACAAGCAGGAGTGGGCTTCGCTTTCGTTTTCGGTGCTGGAGCGTGCGAGTGACGGCAGGTGCGCCGCCCGCGCCTACGCCAACTTGGGCCAGTACTTTTTGGAGCCCGAGACCGAGAACGTCTCGGCGGCCGTGGGTTGCGCACGTCTGGCGCTGCGCTTGGCCCCTGGCGATTCACATACGACGCGCTTGCTCAGCAAGATCCATGCCACCTATCCGGATGCCGCCGACGAGAGTGATGAGCATGTGATGGGCGAGCTGGCGTTACAGGGCGTACCGACCTCGCCTTCGGCCGAGATTGCCATTTGTCTGATTATGTGTGCGACCGACGCTGCGGGCGACGGTGACAAGCAGGAGGCTACACGCCTGACGGTCCGTGCCCGCGACCTGGTGGGCGAGGAGGCATGCGCGGCGATCATTAAGCTGGTGCGCGAAAGCGATGCCGAGCTCAACGCCGAGCGCAAGGCCAAACGCGAGGCCGCGAGCGGGAAAGCCGATGACGCCGAGGAGGCCGGCGATGCCCAGTAAGCGCGAGCGCAAGCTCATCTCTAAGAATCGTTCGGCGCATCACGAATACTTTATCGACGAGACATTCGAATGCGGCATTGAGCTGAGCGGTACCGAGGTCAAGTCGATTCGCGAGCGCGCCTGTCAGATTACCGATACTTTTGCGCTGATTCGCGGCGGCGAGTGCTGGCTGGTGGGTTTGCACATCCATCCCTATAGTCACGGTGGCGTGTGGAACCGTGATCCCGATCGCCGGCGCCGTCTGCTGCTGCATCGCAAGGAGATTGATTTTCTTGACGGCAAACTGCGCAACCGCGGCTATGCACTGGTGCCGCTCGAGCTCTACTTTAATACCGATGGTCGCGTTAAGCTGCTGTTGGGCCTGGGCCGTGGCAAAAAGCTCTACGACAAACGCGAAGACATGGCCAAACGTGACGTTCAGCGCGAAATCGATCGCGCGCTTAAGGAGCGTAATCGCTAAGGGTTGATATCCGGGCGGGCGGGGATGTTCATCCATCACTGTTGTCGTACTCCCGGTCTGCTCCTCGCAAGTTGCGGTGGAATAGTTCCTGTTTGTTGGGTATCCAGGCTTAAACAGGGACTTTTTCACCGCAACTGCGTGTGGCTCATTTTTCTTACCGTTCTGACACATATGTCTCATTGTGGGTATATACGTCTGCAAGGCTCAATTCCGAGTTAGGGGAGTGATCGTTTTGGATAAAACTGCGTTCTTTACGATGCCCTGCGGGCTGTATGTGGTGAGTGCCGCGGCAGATGGGTCGCGCGCCGGCTGCATTATCAACACCGCGGTGCAGGTGACGTCCACGCCGCCGCGCATTTCGGTTGCCGTGAACAAGGAAAATGTCACGTCTGGCGTTATCTCGTCTGCCAAGGCCTTTGCGCTGACCGTGATCGATCAGACGGCCGATATGCCCTACATTGGTAACTTTGGATTCCGTACCAGCAGCAACTATGATAAATTTGCCAAGTACGAGACGCGCGAGACCGCACTGGGCATGCCCTATGTTCCCGAGCATGCGGCGGCCTTGTTTAGCTGCCGTTTGATCGACACAGTGGATGTGGGCACGCATCTACTGTTTATCGGCGAGGTCGAGGATGCCGAGCGCCTGAGCGACGAGACGCCGCTCACCTACGATTACTACCATAAGGTCCTGAAGGGCAAGACGCCGCCCAAGGCGTCTTCGTACCAAGGGTAGAAATGCGGTAAAACCGCTTGCATTATATTATTAAGAATATATACTAATTAAGCAAAGTACACCAGCAGCCACGTTCGAGAGGAGAACATCATGGCCGAGGAAAAGAAGACGTACAAGTTCGTGTGCACCGTTTGCGGTTACGAGGTAGAGGTCGACACGCCCGAACTGCCCGAGGATTACGTGTGCCCGGTGTGTGGCGTCGGTCCCGATCAGTTTGAGCTCGTCGAGGAGTAGCTCGTAGACACACGACTTGCAGCAACATATAGCTCTGTCCAAGGGCCCCGGTCGGATTCCCGGCCGGGGCCCTTTTCCTCCGTCCCCAAGGGATCACGGCTGCTATTAGCCGATCCTGTCTGTTGTGAGTCCGGCCGACCTTTTGTCTTAACCTGCAACATCTAACGGCTCAAAACGGGTCTTCCTGTTACAGAACGAGACAAACCAAAACCATCATTCTCAAAATCTCAATCTATAACATTTAGGTACGTAAACCCCCTCTACTTGTTACAGATCGAGACAAAAGGTTGGGGCTGAAGAAATATCTCGATCTGTAACATCTGGGCGCGGAAATTGGGTCCACTTGTTACAGATCGAGACAAACTGAAACTATCTCTCAGAAAATCTCAATCTGTAACATCTGACGGTTTAAAACGGTCTCACGTGTTACAGATTGAGACGTTATATCTGGACAGTCACGCCATCCCATTGCATCCCCGTTAGCAGCACGATGTCGAGAATCGTCACGATGACACCGATCCCTACGAGCAACGCGTTGAGCGGGCGCGAGTTGGCGTATTTGCCCATGACGCGGGGCGAGCTGGTGAGTCGTATGAGCACAAAGACCGTAATCGGCAGCTGAAGCGACAACAGTGCCTGACTCCAAATGAGACCCTCAAAAGGATTCGGGACGATCAGGCACGCCGCTACTGCGCCGACGAAACAGGCCGCCACTCCGATCGAGGAATGTCGGTCGTGGATGTCGTATTCCTCGTCGAATATGCCCGCGGTGATGGTGCCCGCCGCCATGCCCGCCGTCACGCTACTCGATATGCCCGCAAACAGCAGTGCCACCGCAAAGATGGTCGAGCTTGCCGGGCCCAGAATGGGGGAGAGCGTGGCCGCTGCGACGGCGAGGTCGTCTACGACAATGCCGTGCGCAAAGAAGGTCGTTGCGGCCAGGATGACCATGGCCGAGTTGATTGCCCAGCCCACACCCATCGAAAAGAGCGTGTCGAAGAGCTCGTAGTGCAGGCGTTCTTCGATAACCTGCTCGCCTTGGCCTTCGAAGTGCATGGATTGGATGACCTCGGAGTGCAGGAAGAGGTTGTGGGGCATAACGACCGCGCCTAGGACACTTACGATAATCGCGACTGAGCCGGTGGGCATACTGGGTGTAATCCAGCTTGTGGCGGCTTGCGGCCAGTCGACCTTGACCAGCAGAAGCTCGGCTAAAAACGAAAGTCCCACCACGCCCACGAAGGCGATGATCCAGCGTTCGGCGCGTTTGTAGGAGCTTGTCATGAGCATGCCAATCGATGCCGCCGCCACGATGATGCAGCCGGCACGTACGGGCAGGCCAAAGAGCATTTGAAGTGCGATCGCACCGCCCAGGACTTCGGCCATGGCGGTGGCGACCGTGGCTAGATACGCGCTGCCGAGTATCGCACGCCCGACGAGGCGGGGCAGGTGGCGCGTCGTGGCCTCGGCAAGACACATGCCCGTGGCGATGCCCAAGTGAGCCGCGTTGTGTTGCAGCACGATGAGCATGATCGTGGACAGCGTGACGATCCACAGCAGCGCGTAGCCAAACTGCGAGCCGGCGGCCATATTGGAGGCCCAATTGCCCGGGTCGATAAAGCCGACGGTCACGAGCAGCCCGGGGCCGATATGCCGTGCGATGTCGAGTCCGCCGTGGCCGCCGGTGCGCAGGGAGCCAAAGTGATGTTTGAGATGGTCGATCATGGTGCACTCCTGCGTGCCGTTTGTTTGACGCCGCAAAGGATACCCGTTTTAGGCTCGAAATCTGACCATGACTAACAAAATTGTTGTATTTGAATAGGGTGGTAAAAGGGGGTTGCCGAAATGTCTTGATCTGTAACAACTAGGGATGGAAATTGGGCCTAGGTGTTACAGATCGAGACAGGAAGAAATGGTCCTATGGAAAATCTCGATCCGTAACAGCTGACCGCCAAAACCGGCCCCTCGTGTTACAGATTGAGACATTCGTAACCGTCTCTCGAGAACATCTCAATCTGTAACAGTTAGTCGTCGAAATTGGATCTTCCTGTTACAGATTGAGATGTTTGAAGCGGTGAGCTTACAGGCCGAACCTGGGGCCCTTGTTGTTGCCCTTGAGGTCGGCGGTGTCCACTCGTAGGGCATGCGTTACGCAATTGTTTCGAAACGGGCGGGAAACACAATGGGCCGGCGATGCTTCTAGTATGCCTATTCAACTGACTGTCTAAATATCTAGGGGAGGATCGCGATGCAGGCAGATTCCGCTCAGCAGCAGGGCCTTTATCGCCCCGAATTCGACCACGATGCATGTGGCATCGGCGCTCTTGCCGATATCAACGGCGAGCGCCACCACCAGATTCTGGACGATGCGCTGTCCATTCTGGTCAACTTGGAGCACCGCGGTGGCACGGGACTCGAGAAGAATACCGGCGACGGCGCCGGCATCCTGTTCCAGGTTCCGCATCACTTTTTCCGCAAAGAGGCTCAAAAGTGCGGCCAGATTCTGCCGGCAGAGGGCGACTATGGCGTGGCCATGCTGTTCTTCCCGCAAGACGACAAGGGTGTAGAGGATGCCCGCCGCGTGTTTGAGGAAGGCTGTGCCGAGGCCGGCGTGCCGCTGCTCTTTTGGCGCGAGGTGCCGGTCGACCCTCACGATCTGGGCGAGACGGCCCGCGCCTGCATGCCCACCATCCTGCAGGCCTTCCTGGGCCGTCCGGACGACACGCCCGCCGGCGATGCCTTTGAGCGTCGCCTGTACGTGTGCCGCCGTACCATCGAAAAGAAGGCCGACGCCGAGTTTGCCCTGCGCGACAAGATCTTCTATGTGTGCTCCATGAGCTCGCGCACCATCGTGTACAAGGGCATGCTGGTCGCCACGCAGATGCGCCGCTTCTTTATCGATCTCAACGACGCCGCCGTCAAGACGGCCGTGGCGCTCGTCCACTCGCGCTACTCCACCAACACCACGCCTAGCTGGGAGCGCGCACATCCCAACCGCTTTATTATCCACAACGGCGAGATCAACACCCTCAAGGGCAACGTCAACTGGATTCGCGCCCGCGAACCTAACCTGTACAGCCCCGTGCTGCAGCATGATCTTGAGCGTGTGATGCCCATCATCAACCGCGAGGGTTCCGACTCCGCGATTCTGGATAATGTGCTCGAGTTTTTGGTCATGAACGGCCGTCCGCTCACGCGTGCCGCGTCCATGTTGCTGCCCGAGCCTTGGGACCACAACGACAATCTGAGCGAGGAGCGTCGCGCCTACGATGCCTACCAGTCCATGCTCATGGAGCCCTGGGACGGCCCGGCGGCCATCGCCTTTACCGACGGCCGTACGCTGGGTGCCGCCCTCGACCGCAACGGCCTGCGCCCGGCTCGCTACTACGTGACGCGCGACGGCCGCTTTATGCTGGCAAGCGAGGTGGGCACCATCGAGGTGCGCCCCGAGAATATCCTGACAAGCGGTTGTTTGGGACCGGGCCAGATGCTCGAGGTCGATTTTGCCCGCGGCCGTGTGATCTACAATGACGAGCTGCGCGCCCGCTATGCCAAGGAAAAGCCCTACCGCGATTGGATTGCCGAGGAGACGCTGACCGTTGACGCGCTCGACAAGCCCGCCGCGGCAACGCCTGCCGAGGATGCCGAGGTGCCTGCCGCCGTGCGTATGGCCAAGCTCGGCTACCACTGGGATGATGTTGACGAGGTCGTGCGCCCCATGGCCCAGCAGGGCAAGGCCCCGCTCGCCTCGATGGGTATCGATGCGCCGCTGGCCTGCCTGTCCAAGAAGACGCGCTCGTTCTTTGATTACTTCTATCAACTGTTCGCCCAGGTCACGAACCCGCCGATCGACGCCCTGCGCGAGCATATGGTCACCTCGACCACGCTCTACCTGGGCAACCACGGCAACCTGCTCGAGGACTCTCGTACGGCCTGCCAACTGGTGCGTCTGGAGCGCCCGCTGCTGAGCGAGGAGGAGTTCGACCGCATTTGCGCGATTGACCGTGTTGGCTTTAAGACCCGCCGTTTCCGTGCCGTTTACCGCCGCGATGCCGGCGAGGGCGCGCTGCAGGCTGCGCTCAAGCAGCTTGCAGAGGACGTTGAGGCTGCGGTCCGCGACGGCGTGAACATCGTGGTGTTGAGCGATCGCGCCGGAGCGGACGAGGTACCCGTGCCGTCACTGCTCGCCGTGGGCTGCGTGCACAACCACCTGATCCGCGCCGGCGTGCGTACCTTTGCCGACATCGTGGTGGAGTGTGGCGACGCCGTGTCTCCGCACGACTTTGCGGCGCTGGTGGGCTACTCCGCGAGCGGCATCTATCCGTACAACGCGCATGCGTGCATTCGCGACTTGGCGGCGCACGGCGATCTGGACGTGACAGCCGAGCAGGGCATCGCCAACTACAATAAGGCTGCGACCGCCGGCATCGTTTCCATCATGTCCAAGATGGGCATCTCGACGGTGCAGAGCTACCATTCGGCGCAGATCTTCGAGGCCGTGGGCTTTACGTCGGAGTTCGTCAACGCGTACTTCGCCGGCACGGTGAGCCGTGTGGGCGGTATGGGTGTCGAGGACGTTGAGCGCGAGCAAAACGAGCGCTACGACGCCGCGCTCGCTATCCTTAAGAGCCCGGCTCCCGATCAGCTGCCCACGCTGGGTCTGACCAAGTGGCGCCCGCTCGGCGGCGAGGATCACCTCATTGATCCGCAGACTGTCTACTTGCTGCAGACCGCCTGTCGTGAGGACAGCTACGACACCTTTAAGGAGTACAGCGCCCGCCTGCACCGCACCGGCCGTGCCGTGCGCCTGCGTGACTTGCTCGACTTTAATGCCAACGGCCGCACGCCGGTTTCGCTCGACGAGGTGGAGCCCGCGCGCAACATCGTCCGCCGCTTTAACACCGGTGCCATGTCGTACGGTTCTATCAGCAAAGAGGCGCACGAGTGCATGGCCATCGCCATGAACCGCCTGCACGGACGCTCTAACTCGGGCGAGGGCGGCGAGGATCCGCGTCGCGAGACCCCGCTGGCTAACGGTGACTCCAAGAACTCCGCCATCAAGCAGGTGGCAAGTGCGCGCTTTGGCGTAACGAGCCGCTACCTGTGCAGCGCCTTCGAGATTCAGATCAAGATGGCCCAGGGCGCCAAGCCCGGCGAGGGTGGCCACCTGCCCGGTAAGAAGGTCTACCCCTGGATCGCCGAGGTCCGTCAGTCCACGCCCGGCATCGGCCTGATCTCGCCTCCGCCGCACCACGACATCTACTCCATCGAGGACCTGGCAGAGCTGATCTTTGATCTTAAGAACGCCAACCCCGGTGCGCGCGTGTCGGTCAAGCTGGTCAGCGAGGCCGGCGTCGGCACCATCGCCACCGGTGTGGCCAAGGGTGCCGCCGACAAGATCTTGATTAGCGGCCACAATGGCGGCTCGGGTGCCGCGGCGCGCGATTCCATTTGGCACGCCGGCCTGCCGCTGGAGCTCGGCCTTGCCGAGGCTCAGCAGACATTGCTGCAAAACGGACTGCGCTCCCGCGTGGTGCTTGAGGCCGACGGCAAGCTCATGGACGGCACCGATGTTGCCGTCGCCTGCCTGCTGGGCGCCGAGGAGTTTGGCTTTGCGACCATGCCGCTCATCTCCATGGGCTGCCTCATGCAGCGCGACTGCCAGCAGGACACCTGCCCGGCCGGCATCGCCACGCAAAACTGTCGCCTGCGTCGCGGCTTCCGCGGCAAGCCCGAGCACGTTGAGCACTTTATGCTCTTTGTTGCCGAGCAGCTGCGTGAGGTCATGGCGAGCCTGGGCTTCCGCACCGTCGACGAGATGGTCGGCCATCCCGAGTGCCTGCGCCAGATCGAGGTACCGGGCAACCGCAAGGCCAACCTGCTTGATCTGTCGCCCGTGCTGGCGAGCGCGACCTGCGAGTTCGGTGCCCATATCCCGGGCGCCGACGGTCGCCACTTCCTGCCGCAGATGGCTGCGGACAGCGAGCTCGACAAGACGCTCGACTCCACGTTGTTCGTGCCCTATACGGCCGATGCCCGTGCGCACCTGCGCCCGATTCGGTTCCGCGCCGATATCGCCAACGTCAACCGCTGCGTGGGCACCATCCTGGGCAATGCGGTGACCAAGGCGCATCCCGAGGGCCTGCCCGCCGGCTCCATCACCATCGATTGCGATGGTTCGGCCGGTCAGAGCTTTGGCGCCTTTCTCCCGCGCGGCATTACGCTCAACGTGTGCGGCGACGCCAACGACTACTTTGGCAAGGGCCTTTCGGGCGGCGAGGTGTCGGTGCGCCCCAACCCGCATGCGACCTACAAGTTCGACGAGAACATCATCGTGGGCAACGTGGCGTTCTTTGGTGCCACGAGCGGCCGCGGCTTTATTAACGGCCTGGCAGGCCAGCGCTTTGGCGTGCGTAACTCCGGTGCCACTGTGGTGGTCGAGGGCTGCGGCAACCATGGCTGCGAGTACATGACGGGCGGCCTGGCGCTCATCTTGGGCGAGGTCGGGCAGAACTTCGCCGCCGGTATGACGGGTGGCGTGGCCTATGTCTTTGACCAGTACGGCACGCTCGAGGCCCGTGTGAACCACGAGAGCGTGGAACTCAAGGCCCCGACGGCTGTCGAGCTGGCGCAGATTCGCGCGCTCATCCAGGAGCACGTGGACGCGACGCAGAGCCCGCGCGGCATTAAGCTGCTCTACAGCTTCGACTCGATGAGTAAGCACTTTGTGAAGGTCATTCCGACCGAGTACGAGCGCGTGCTGGCGATTGTCGCTGCGGCCGAGGCCGTGGGCAAGACGCATGCGCAGGCCGAGGAGTTGGCGTTTGACATCGTGACCGGCCGCGCGAGCAACGCGGATGTCGCTCGCTTTGATGTCGCGGGCGGTGCAGCGGGCACTGCGCCCGTGGCTGTCAGCTCTGTTGCTTCGACCAAGAAGGAGGCGTAAGTGCCATGGGTAAGCCCGGTGCTTTTCTTGATATCGATCGCGTGACCCACGAGCTGCGCCCCGTGGAGGAGCGCAGCTGCGATTTCGATCCGCTGTATGTGGAGCTCGACGACGATACGCGCCGCGCCCAGGCGAGCCGCTGCATGATGTGCGGCGTGGCGTTTTGCCAGATGGGTGCGAGCTTTGGCAAGGCGCGTCCGAGTGGCTGTCCGCTGCACAACCTGATTCCCGAGTGGAACGAGCTGGTGTATCGCGGTCGCTGGGACGAGGCGGCCGAGCGCCTGTCGCTCACCTCGCCCATGCCCGAGTTTACGAGCCGCGTGTGCCCGGCACTGTGCGAGGCTGCGTGCAACCTGGGTTCGGTCGACGGCCAGCCCACAACGATTCACGATAACGAGCGCGCGATCAGCGACCACGAATGGGCAAACGGCGGCCCGCGTCGCTTTGAGCCGGCAGGGGAGGACGCGCCCTCGGTCGCCGTGGTTGGTTCCGGCCCGGCTGGCCTGGTGGCTGCATGGGAACTTGCGCGTCGCGGTGCCCGCGTGACGGTGTTTGAGCGCGACGACCGCCCAGGCGGTCTGCTCATGTACGGCATTCCCAACATGAAGCTCGAGAAGTCCGTGGTCGAGCGCCGCGTGGCGCTCATGCGCGAGCTGGGCATTGTCTTTGAGCTGGGTACTGACGTTACGAACCCTGCGGTGGCGGCCAAGCTCAATGGTTTTGACGCCGTTGTGGTGGCTGCCGGTGCTCGTACGCCCCGCGGTCTTTTGGCTACGAATGTGGATGCCCCGGGCGTGGTGTATGCCGTGGACTACCTGACGGCTTCGACCGTCTCGGTGCTCGATGGCGGTGAGCCCGCGGTGAACGCGCGCGGCCTGGACGTTGTGGTCATTGGCGGCGGCGATACCGGCAACGACTGCGTGGGTACCGCGGTGCGCCAGGGCGCACGCAGTGTGCGTCAGTTTGAGTTCTTGCCGGCCGCACCCGATAAGCGTGCGGCGAGCAATCCCTGGCCGCAGTGGCCCAACGTTAAGAAGACCGACTACGGTCAGCAGGAGGCTATCGCTGCCATGGGCGGCGAGATGCGTGCTTGGGGCGTGGATACGCTCGAGGTATTGCTGGACAAGAAGGGCGCGGCCGCGGGCCTGCGCGTGGTCGATCTGGACTGGTCGGCCGGCAAGCCCGAACGCATTGCGGGCTCCGAGCACGAGGTGCCGGCCCAGCTGGTGCTGATCGCCTGTGGCTTTACGGGTCCGGAGCACGGCGTGTTTGACGCTTTTGACGTGCCTATTGCCACGGCGGGCCGTCCGTTGCCCGTGATGGCCTCCGAGGACTCGCATCTTGCGGCTCGCGTGGATGGCGTTGCCGCGGATGCCGCGCCGGTGTATGTGGCCGGCGATGCCCGCAACGGCAGCTCGCTCGTGGTGAGTGCCATGGCCGATGCCCTCGCCTGCGCAGCCGAGGTCGCCGAGGCGCTGGGGCTGTAAGACAATCACGGAGTTACTCAACAATCGAATCGGCAAGGGCTGTCCCCAACGGCCGGCATATAAGGAACGTCCCCATGTGCCGGCAGCTGGGGACGTTCCTTACGTGCCGGCATCCGGGGACACTCCTTGCGGGTTTGCGAGCGTTTTGCTCGTTTGCCGACGTTTGGCTGCCTACCCGTTGGTGTTTGCGCTCGTTGCGCTCTGCTGTTTATGTGGCGGCTTTAGTTGTTTGCGGACAGCGGCGCGGGTGATTCGTCTAGTTCTACCCGCGATTTTGTGGCAATTTGTATAATCTGCAAGTATCCCGTCAAGTGCTTGGTCAGCATCTGGTTTGCAGCCCGATGCTCATTTCGCCCGTGATGGCGGCGACCACCCGCCCTCCTCGTAAGCTCAAATTGAGGTTTATCAGTTTGAGGAGGATGCCATGGCTGATCATGTTTTGGACCGGGGACGTCTGGCCGAGGCCGTCGGTGACGATATTGCCGGCATGGCCCAGTTTTGGATGCTGCGCAAGTTTCAGTTTTTGGAGTCGGCGCGTACACAGTTCGAAGTGATAGTCGATCCATGGCTCAGCTATTGCGAGGAGCCCTCGCAAAATGAAATCATGGCCTATAACATGGCATTTACCGATTGGCTGCTGTTCGAGCGTCCCTATTACCATGGCAAGACGCTGCTTGAGCTGTATGTTGACGAGCCGCCGGCGTCGCTTTCGCCTGTCTCGCTCAGACGGCTCGAGCAGGTGCGCGGCACGCACTATTTTTCGCGCTTTGGCATTTTGGATAAGGATCCCGCGACCGGTATGGTCGCGCTGCGTGACACGCGTACCGACCGTCGCTTTGACGTCTATGATCCGCATATCGTGCAAAAGGAGCACTGGCGCGATGGCGCGATTGCGGTGCGCCTCGCGTGCGTCGACGATGTCTGGCTGACGGCGGGGCAGCTCTACCTCTACGACATTGCGCGCCTGAGCGATACGGCGGTCGACGGGCCTGGCGCCGTGCATCCTGAGGACCTAGAAGATGGCTTCGATACCTCGTGTATCAGCTTCTTTCTGAGGCTGGTTCGCGACATCATGGGTGCCCAGGGGCGCTACGTAAAGTCACTCAACATCTACAAACAGGAATGGGAGTAGGGGATGGGCAGTCGCGCCGCCGCCGCCCGTCTATTTGTCTCGATCTGTAACGTTTAGGGACAAAAAACCGGTCTACCCGTTACAGATCGAGACGACTGCTTGGGCGTTGCTGGTTTGTCTAAATCTGTAACGTTTAGGGGTCTGGAGAACGCCTAACTGTTACAGATTGAGACGTTTGGCACCTAGCTGGGGAAATGTCTCAACCTGTAACATCTACAGGCCAAAATTCGACCTAACTGTTACAGATTGAGACAAAGGTTGGGCGCGGTGCCGAACAATCTAAATCTGTAACAACTAGAGGCTCAAAGACTGTCTTCCTGTTACAGATCAAGACATTTGTCAGCGGAGGCAACGGTGACGATGGTCCATTTGTCTGACGTGGTGGTGATGAAAGTGTCTAATACCGTTTTCAAACACAAACATGCAGCACGTAGCACCTTGGCGCGGAATAGGATGCTCGCCAGGCTCACGGAGGCGGCTGAACAAGGCGTGCTGCTTGCGACGCACGACAATGCCGAGCTCATGTGGCTGCGGCGCCATGTGGGCACAGACGATATTGCGGAGCCCGAATCGCACCTATTCTGTTTTCAGCATAAATGGGATGCGTTGACGCCGCCGGAGCGGGCTCGGCGGACCATCAAGGGGCTTGCGGAGTTTCATCCCGATTGGGCGTTTTGGGGATATGACGCCGCGCTGATATGGGGTCTGGAGGTGCCGAATGATCTGCTCGGGCCGCGTTACTTGGTCAAGACGGGTTGTTCGGTGGCGTTGAGTACGGGATATAGGCTGCTGCGTCCGCAGGCGTCGGGTGCGCTTGAGCGCGTCGACGGCGTGCGAGTGACACCGTTTTGGCGCACGGTGGAGGATTGTCTGCTGCGTGCGCCGTTTTCATATGGTCTGGCGATTGCCGATTCTGCGCTGCGGGCGAAGGGCATATCGCGCGACGACCTCTGCGAACGGCTCCAGGCCGATTGCGAGGGCAGACGCGGGTATCGCAGAGCTCAGGTGATTGCGTCGCATGCGGACGGGCTGTCCGAAAACGGTGGCGAGTCTCGGTTCCGAGCGTTCTTTATTGCATACGGTTTTCCGGTGCCAGAGTTGCAGGTGGAGTTTCGCGATCCGCTCGATTCGAGCCAGGTGTTTCGGGTCGATTATTTCTGGAGGCTCGAGGACGGGACGTGCGTGATTGGCGAGCTCGACGGAAGAGGAAAGTATACCCTGCAGGATGGTGGGGATCGGGAGTCGGTCGACCCGTTCGTAGCAGAGCGTCAGCGGGAATCTCATCTGACAATGCTCGGGCACAAGGTGCTGAGGTTCACGTTTGATGAACTCAAGAACCCGGGGAAGCTGGCTGAAAAGATGAGGCTGGCGGGTATTTCGCAGCGGGCCGATTTGGCTGAGGGATGGAAGCGTCAGTGGTATGGGCGCTGAGGGATACGACTAACGCGGATGTGGTTGTTCCTGTCGAGTTTGTCTCGATCTGTAACAACAAGGGGCCGTTTGGCCTCGTAACTGTTACAGATCGAGACAGAAGGTTGGCTGCCGCTAAAAGATCTAAATCTGTAACATCTAGAGGCCGAAAACCTGTCTACATGTTACTGATTTAGATGTTTGACGACAGGGCTGGAGAATATCTCGATCTGTAACATCTAACGGCCAAAATTCGACCCAACTGTTACAGATTGAGACAAAGGCTGGACGCGGTGCCGAAAGATCTCGATCTGTAACATCTGGCTGCTAAAACCTGGTCTACCTGTTACAGATCAAGACGTTTTGCTGGAACGGCCGGAGCATTGCCGTACTGTCTCCGTTTGCCCTCACAGCTCTCTCGTCCCTCCGCTAACCGATATGTTCGACTTTAGTTTGCTGCATTAGGTGATAATGGACAAATGTTCAAGTTAATCGTGAGGGAGGAGCTCGATATGGCGTCTGCCGATCGTTCCACGTTGTTTATCAATGCGACCGTCCTGGATGGTTCGGAGCATATGGAGCCGCAGCCCGACTTGGCTGTGGCCGTTGAGCGCGGTGTCATCACGTGGATGGGGCCGAGCGCTGTTGCGCAGGCGCCTGCAGGTGCCGAGGTCCTCGACCTGGCCGGGGCGTATCTCATGCCGGGCCTCATCAATATGCATGTGCATCTGTGCGGCTCGGGCAAGCCGGTTTCGGCGGGCGATGCGGGCGCGCTGATGAAGAAGCTCGATAATCCCGTGGGGCGCGCTATCGTGCGCCATATTCTTAAGGGCAGCGCCCAACAACAGCTGGCAAGCGGCGTGACCACGGTGCGCGGCGCGGGCGACCCGCTGTTTGCCGATCTGGCCGTGCGCGATGCTATCGACGCCGGCAAGTATCAGGGTCCGCGTTTGGTGGCGCCGGGAACGGGCGTCACGGTGCCGGGTGGCCACGGCGCGGGCTTGTTCGCGCAGGTGGCCAACAGTCCCTCCGAGGCGGCCGAACAGGTGCGCGACCTGTATGCGCGCGGTGCCGATGTCATTAAGCTGTTCGTAACGGGCGGTGTGTTCGATGCGACCGAGGTAGGCGAGCCGGGCGTGCTGCGTATGCCGGTGGAGGTTGCCGCGGCGGCGTGCAAGGCAGCGCACGATATGGGCCTTCCGGTTATGGCTCATGTCGAGAGCACCGAGGGCGTGAAGGCCGCGCTCGAGGCCGGCGTCGATACGATCGAGCACGGCGCTCCGTTGACACCCGAGATCCTGGAGCTGTACCGCGGCGCCGCGGGAACTCAGCTCGAGGGGCGTGCGCCGAGTGTGACCTGCACGATCAGTCCCGCACTGCCGTTTGTGCTGCTCGATCCGGAAAAGACTCATTCGACTGACACGCAAAAGAAGAACGGCGATATCGTGTGCTCGGGCATTATCGAGAGCGCTCGTGCGGCGCTGGAAGCCGGTATCAAGGTAGGTTTGGGTACGGATTCGAGCTGCCCGTTCGTGACCCAGTACGACATGTGGCGCGAGGTGGCCTATTTTGCCAAGTACGTGGGCGTGAGCAATGCGTTTGCGCTGCATACGGCTACGCAGGTCAATGCTGAGCTGCTGGGGCTGGGCGGCGAGACCGGTGCAATCGAGTGCGGCAAGGCTGCCGATATCCTGGTGACGCGCGAGAACCCGCTCGATGACCTGTGCGCTCTGCGCGAGCCGATGCACGTGATGTGTCGTGGCGATCTGGTGCGCAAACTCAAGGTGAAGCGTATTCCCGAGGTGGACGCCGAGCTCGACACGATTATGGCCATGCCAGCCGAGGCGCTTGCCGAGGAGCTTGCCCGCGACGGCGTGGCGTAGGTGTGACGGGGGGCGGGCCCTTTGTCGCATTCAAAAAAGCCGAGGTCCCAGTGCGAGGCCTCGGCTTTTATTTTGTCCTGCGGTATGGCGGCTACGAGCGCGTCTCCATCTTGGCGTGGCACTTGGGGCAGGTGACGCGGATCTTGCCTTTGCCCTTGGGGACGGAGAGCATCTGGCCGCAGTTGGGGCACTTGAGGTATGCCGTGGTCTTGCGACCCTTCCACATCTTCTTGGCCGTGCGCTTGGCGCGCTCAAAGTCTTCCTTACTGGTGCCGGCCGCGCGTGAGGTGCTGGCCGCTGCAGCGCCGCCACCCAAGCTGGCGACAAACTTGCCCAAGCCGGGGACCTTAGCCGAGCCGGCGACAAAGGCGTCGTTCTCCTTGCGACGTGCGTCGATGTTTTTGGACAGGCCGCGCAGTACGCCGATCACGATGACGGCGATGGCGATCCAACTGAGCCACTGGACGCGGGCCATCGATCCGATCATCGCGATGACGATGCCCGCAAAACCCATCACGATGGTGAGCTCGTCGGCGCCATTGCGGCCCTTCATAAAGTCATTCATGCAAATTGCCTTTCGTTCGATATGCCGCACGCCTTTATACCCGATTTAGAGCAAGGGGGACAGGTTAATCTGCACCAATGTGGCGCAAACATACCTGTCCTCGGAACATCAAGACGGTGCAAAGTGGTTTGTCCCCAATGCGCCGATTACTTAGAGAGCTTGTCGACGACGCGTTCGATCTCGGCGAGCTTCGCGGCTTTGAGGTCTTCGTCGCCCGATTCGATTGCCGAAGTCACGCAGCCCTCGATATGCGCCTTGAGTACGTCGGCGTTAATGCGCGCGAGGAGTGCCTGTGTGGCCATGAGCTGCGTGGAAATATCGACGCAGTAGCGGTCCTCCTCGACCATCCGCAGGATGCCGTCGATCTGGCCGCGCGCCGTCTTGAGCATACGGTTCACCGATTTGTGGTCTGCCATCATGGCGGGTCCTCGTTTCTGGTCGATGGGGTCGAATGCTTCTGGTAGCTGCTAGGCTGCGGTCACGGACAGGGCGTGGAACTTCTCGCCGGCGCTCTCGACGGCGGCAGCGAGCTGCTCGGCGGCCACGGTGTCGGCGCACTCCACCTGTACCGTCTGAGTCTCGTGATCGGCATCGGCGTCGGTCACGCCGGCAACGTTGAGCAGTGCCGTCTCGACAGTAGCGTCGCAGTGGCCACACATAAGGCCGGAAGTCTTAATTGTGTAACGCATGGGTATTCCTCTCTGTTATGTTGGCTTTCCCAGGCACCCGACCTTGACCTTCAAGCCGTCGCTCGCGTACCAAAGTACGCGTCGCTCCTCTTTCAGGTCAATCTCGGGCACCTGGAAAACCCGTTCTAAATGGACGTAATGGTGAGCCTATTTTGCCACTTTAGGCTTAAAGGATTTCAGGCGCAGAGCATTGGACACGACGCACACGCTCGACAGGCTCATCGCCGCGGCGCCAAACATCGGCGAGAGCTGCCAGCCGGTGAGGGGGAAGAACGCGCCCGCAGCGAGCGGAATGCCGATGCCGTTGTAGAACAGCGCCCAGAACAGGTCTTGCTTGATGTTGCGAATCGTGGCGCGCGAAAGCTCGATAGCGCGGGCGACGTCCATGAGGTCGCTGCGCATGAGTACCACATCTGCCCCTTCCTTGGCGATGTCGGCGCCGGTGCCGATAGCAAGGCCCACGTCGGAGCGCGCCAGGGCGGGGGAGTCGTTGATGCCGTCGCCCACCATGGCGACCTTGCCGCCCGCATCCTGCAGTTCGCGCACGTGGCGTTCCTTGTCGGCGGGAAGCACGTCGGCGATGACCTGCTTGCTGCTCAGTCCTACGCGGCGGGCGATTGCTTCGGCAGTGATGCGGTTGTCGCCGGTGAGCATGTGCACGTCGACGCCGAGCGAACGCAGCGCAGCGATGGCCTCGGCGCTCGTCTCCTTGACCTCGTCAGCTACGGCAATGGTGCCGACAAGCTCGCCGTTCTTGGCAAAGAACAACGGTGTCTTGCCCTCGGCGGCAAATCGCTCCGCAAGACCGGCGGGCACGGTGATACCCAACTCGCCCATTAAGCGCACGTTACCGGCAGCGATGGCGTTTTGTCCCTCGCGCGCCGTAACGCCTCGTCCAGGCACGGCGGCAAAGTCCTCGACCATGCGCGCCACGATTCCGCGTGTCTCGCACTCGGTCATAATCGCCTCGGCCAGCGGATGCTCGCTCGAGCGCTCCAGCGCGGCAGCGAGCTTCAGTAACGCCTTTTCACTCATGGCGGGCGAGTCATCGGCGCGCGTGGCTACCACGATATCGGTCACGGCAGGTTTGCCGCGGGTGACCGTACCCGTCTTATCGAGCACTACGGTACCCACGCCGCGCAGGTTCTCCAGCGCCTCGGCGCTCTTAAACAGAATGCCCATCTCGGCGCCCTTGCCGGTGCCCACCATAATGGCGACGGGCGTGGCTAGGCCGAGCGCGCAGGGACAACTAATCACCAGCACGGCCACGGCGGAGGTGAGTGCCTCGTTTATGCTGCCGGTTAGTGCCATCCACACCGCAAAGGTCACGGCCGAGATCACGAACACCACGGGCACGAACACGCCGGCGACCTTGTCGGCCATGCGGGCGATGGGCGCCTTGGTGGCGTTGGCGTCCTCGACGAGCTGGATGATCTTGGCGAGTGATGTCTCGGCACCAACCCGCGTGGCGCGGAAGGTAAACGAGCCGGTGCGGTTGACGGTGGCGGCGTTGACGGTGTCGCCGGCGGTCTTTTCCACGGGGATTGACTCGCCGGTGAGCGCACTCTCGTCCACGGCCGAGCTACCCTCGAGCACCACGCCGTCGACGGGGATTGACTCGCCGGGGTGCACGCGCAGGACCTGGCCGGGAAGGATGCTATCGACGTCGACGGTGGTTTCGCTGCCGTCGTCGGCAACGACGGTCGCGGTTTTAGGCGCCAGATCGATGAGCGCCTCGATGGCGCCGCCGGTTTTGGACTTACTGCGCGTCTCGAGGTATTTGCCCACGGTGACGAGCGACAGGATCGTGCCCGCGCTCTCAAAATACAGATTGTCCATGCCTGTCATCATGGCCTCGTGCACCTGAGCTGTGGCCAGCTGGTCGGCCATGATGAACATGGCGTAGAGCGACCAGGCAATGGAAGCGGTGGCGCCCACGGCAATAAGGGCATCCATGGTGGGCGCGCCGTGCGCGAGCGATTTAAACCCGTTGATAAAGTACGCGTCGTTGACGTAGACGATGGGGATGAGCAGGACAAGCTCGGTGAGGGCGAGCGTCATGCTGTGGATATGGTCGGTGAAGATGCCGGGCAGCGGCCAGCCGAGCATGTGTCCCATGCCTATGTAGAACAGTGGGATGAGGAAGACGATCGAGACGATGAGGCGGGTGTGCATGGCAGAGGCGGCGGCCTCCAGCTTTTTGGTGGGCGACTCCATATGGGCGGCGCCAGACCTGGCTTGTGCGCTGCCGTTTGAGCCGGCGGCACCGGTGCCCGTGCTGACGGGTGAGGCCGAGTAGCCCGCGCGGTCGACGGCGGTGCAGATATCGTCGGGGGAGACCTGCGCGGGGTCGTAGTCGACCATCATGGAACCGGCGAGTAGGTTGACCGCGACGCTTTGGACGCCGTCGAGCTTGCTCACGGCACGGTCCACGTGCGCCTGGCAGGCGGCGCATGTCATGCCGCCTACGTCGAACTTATCTTGAGCCATGGACTCTCCTTTCTGTGGTTCGGTGTTGGAATTGTTAACCTCTCGATACTATACACCCATACCCCCTGGGGGTGTATGGCAAAAGTTGAAATGTATGACATTCCGATACGGGGGTCGACTGCCAAGTTAGCGCACCATCCTCGCCCTTCGTCTCAATCTGTAACATCTAGTTCCGTTTTTGCCGAGTTACTGTTACAGATTGAGACAAACAATTCGGCGGTTGCTTAACATCTCGATCTGTAACATCTGGCAGGGGAAATGACCTCTATCTGCTACAGATCGAGATGTTGTTTTGCGAGGTTTTGGTTTGTCTCGATTCGTAACGTGTAGACCTGGTTTTGCCTCGTAACTGTTACAGATTGAGACAATTGGCCCAGACCCGCCCCGTCCTCCCCGTCATCTGTGGTTTACGTGGGGGCATACGGAGTGCAGGTATACTAACCCGCGGCGAATCTGCTCCATCGCTTAGAGCTGCTGCGTCTGGACGGCGCGTGATATGGCTGCCAAAGCGATCGCCAGCGTGCTGAGCAACGTCCTCTCTGTGCGCACCCGTTTTTGTATGTACTAGCGCACTACCAAGCACGCCCGCGCGGCCGCATGCCGTGCCCCTTGCGCGTGCAGATAAGGAACAACAACATATGCGTAATTCTGTATCCGACGTCACCGACGCCGAGATCCTGGACGAGACCCGCGAGGCCATGGCCCAGGCTGCCTTCGATGCGGCCGACGAGGCCAGCGCCGCCGAGACCGTCGAGTCCGCTACCGAGAACCTGCCCGCCTTTGACGAGCTGGGTCTTTCGGACGAGATACTTCGTGCCATCGAGAACCTGGGTTACACGGCGCCGACGCCCGTGCAGGCCGGCTCGATCCCCGTGGTGCTCGAGGGCCGCGACCTGCTTGCCGCCGCTCAGACCGGCACCGGCAAGACGGCCGCCTTTTTGCTGCCGACCATGAACAATCTGGAGCACATCGCTCCTCCCAAACCTGTGCGCGAGCGCGGCGGCCGTAACCGTCGTCGCGGTGCTAAAAAGCCCGAGGGAAACGGCCGCGGCCCCGTGATGCTCGTCATCACCCCTACGCGCGAGCTCGCCCAGCAAATCGACGAGGTCGCGAGCAAGATCGCCGACGTCACCGGCCATGTTGCCGTGACCGTTGTGGGCGGCGTGAGCTACAAGCCGCAGACCGCTGCCCTCAAGTACGGCTGCGACATCCTGGTCGCAACGCCGGGCCGTCTGGTCGATCTGATCGAGCAGGGCGCTTGCCATCTGGACGAGGTCAAGGTGCTGGTGCTCGACGAAGCCGATCGCATGCTCGACATGGGCTTTTTGCCCGCCGTTCGCCGTATTGTGCGCGAGACGCCGGCCGAGCGCCAGACGCTGCTGTTCTCGGCGACCCTCGACGAGGAGGCCGTGGGCGAGATCACCGATCTGGTGAGCGACCCGGCCCGCGTGGAGATCGCGCCCGCCACGTCGACCGCCGACACCGTCGACCAGTTTGTGTTCCCGGTGTCCATCGAGGCCAAGAACAACCTGCTGCCCGAGTTCCTCAAGAAGGAAGGCCCGGAGCGCACCATCGTCTTTATGCGCACCAAGCACCGTGCCGACAGCTGCTGCCGTCGTCTGGAGCGCAAGGGCATCGAGGCCGCCGCGATTCATGGCAACCGCAGCCAGGCCCAGCGCGAGCGCGCGCTTTCGGCCTTCCGCGACGGCACCGTCGACGTGCTGGTGGCAACCGACGTGCTCGCCCGCGGCATCGACATCAGCGACGTGCGCTACGTCGTGAACTTTGACGTGCCGGCCGAGCCGACCGACTACATCCACCGTATTGGCCGTACGGGCCGCGCCGGCGAGCTGGGCTGGGCCATCACGTTTGTGACCGAGCAGGACGTGGATGAGTTCTACGAGATCGAGAAGCTCATGGACAAGACTGCCGACATCTACGAGGCCGGCGACCTGCACGTGGGCCCCAATCCGCCCGCGGTTGATCCCGAGCGCGACCCTGCGGCCTTTAAGGTGAAGAAGAAGACCAAGCGCGGCAAGTCCAAGAGCAAGAAGAAGCTTGAGCAGGCGCGTCGCGACGGCAAGCGCAACGGCGACGATTACGGCGATGTGGCCGGTCGTTCCAACCGTGGTCGCGATGAGCGTCGCGGCGACAGCGAGCGCCCGAGCCGTCCCAAGCGCGGCGGCAAGACCCGCGTGCGCGAGGGCGTTCAGGCTCGCGTGGACGAGGCCGTGGAGAGCGTGGCCCGCGAGGTGGCTGCCGAGGAGCGTGCCGGTGCTGGTGCCGTCGAGCCGGCCCCGCGCGGCAACCGTGCCGAGCGCCGTGCCAAGCAGTTCCAGGGCGAGGCACATCGCCGTCGCCGCGAGGACGAGGACCGCGGTGGTCGTCGCCGTGTTGAGCGCGAGGACGAGGGCCGTGGCTCGCGCGGCGGCAAGCGCGGCGCGAGCGACCGTCGTCGTTCCGGTCGCGATGACGAGCGCGGCGGCCGCGGCGGCGAGTCCCGTGGCGGCAAGCGCTTTGAAGAGCGCGGCGGCCGCGGCGGTGAACGTCGCGAGGATGCTCGCGGCAATGGCGGCCGCAGTGGCGCCGGCCGTTCTGGCGAGTCGCGCGATCGTCGCGATCCGCGTGCCAGCCGCGATCGTCGCGATGATTGGCGCAACTACGACGATACCCGCGAAGAGCGTCGCGGCGGCTATCGCGGCGGACGTGGCAGCAACCAGGCCGGCTCCCGTGGTGGCCGTGCCGGCGGTCGCGATAACCGTGGCAGCTATGGCAACAGCCGTGGCGGCAAGCGCGGCGGCAGCTCCCGTCGCCCCGGTGACGGCGGCGGCAAGCGCAAGTAACATACGCGTCGCGCGGTAAGGCGACACGAGTTTGGGCCTCGAGCAGACTATGCTCGGGGCCCTTTTAGTGGGCTCAGTATTAGTTGGGGCGAGTCTTCTTCGTGGAAACGCGCGGAGACGGCCGCGGCAAGAGATACGGGCTATCGATCTAGTTGGAGATTCGCGTACGCGGGGGCCGACATCGACGCAGGGCATGAGGTTTTCTGCTGACGCGCGGCGGCTGCGGTGCCCGGGCGGACACGCCGGGGATTTCGCCCGCTGCCTGGCGCCCTTGCCGCCATCCGGCTTTCGCGCTCGCATTCTTTTGGATGCGGGCGTGTTTTTCGTGGCGCGCACGGGTCCCCCGGGGCGCGCCGTGCATTTTTGGGAGTTTTCAGCAAGCCGGGGTGACTGCATACGCGCCGGAAGCGTCTATTTGAGCCAGCGGGATCCTTCGGCAGGCGATTTGGGTTGGCTGACGGCGTCCGGCGCGGCGATAACGCGCGTTTCGCGTCGCACCGTGCTCCAAAACGACACCAATCGCGCGGCGTCCACGATTTGCGGCACCGCCTGCGGGGGCCGCGATGCTGAAAACTCCGGTTTTTGCACGGTACAAGCGGGGGTACGTTGGGACGAGAAGGGGTGCCCCCGTCTTTTTATGCATGGCATAAGCGAAATTATCCAAGACAATAGGGCGCCATGCGTCGGATACCCAGCCTGGGCGCGCCATACGCCGACGCTTAGGCCCTCGATATCTCGGACATCATTACGCTCTAAATTACTAACCCAGCAACAAAATAATCCGTCTTTTCTCCGTCCCCATGGGACCGGGTGTGGTATTCTATCTGCCGGGTATAACATAGAAATACCAAGTAATACTAACGCCGCAGAAACAATCTCCAGATGCGGGCCAATCGGGTTGCCTTCACAGCCCGTCGCCCAGCCGCGTGGCCCGCATCTATCCGCACTACCGTTGTTTCAAAAAGGAAGCGCCATGGCAGAACACATGACCCCGGTTGTCGCGAAGGTCTTGCCCGAGGAAAAGGCGGCCTTCGCGGCGGCAACCCAGCTCGTGGGCACCACGCCGTCCAACGCCATCCGCATGTTTATCGCCGCGTTCAATCGCTGCGGCACCTTCCCGTTCGACATTTCGCCCAGCGGGGCCTTTGGCACTGCACCCGATTCTCATCAACAATGACTGTCCCAAACTGCCGGTACTTGGGGACGTTCATTTTCTGCCGGCAGTTAAGGAACGTCCCCAAGTACCGGGTTTTGAGGAGGCTGGCATGCTCAATGCGATAGCGTGGGCGCTCGCCTGTTTTGGCGTTGTCGCTGCCGATATAGCCCTGAGCGTGGTTCTGTTTTCTGTTCTCGATGCCGTGTCGGTGCTGACGGGCTATCCGATCGACAATCTCGATATTCAATGGTTCCAAGCCGCCGCTCAGACGGCGTCGTTTTTGATGGCGCTGCTGTGGTGGCGTTATCTGTGGCCGCGCTCGTTTATGGCGCGCTCGCAAAGCGAGCATCCGCTCGGCGGGGGAGCGCGTGGGGCGTGGAAACGCATCGCCTGCGTTATCGTGATCGGTCTTGCCCTGCAGGTGGTCGTTAGCTACGTGACCGACGCCGTGCTGTCGCTGTTGCCCGATGCCGCGGCCGACTACAGCGAGCTTGTCGAGGAAACGGGCATGGGCGATACCAGTCCTCTTGCCGTCCTGACCACGGTGCTCGGCGCGCCGTTTTGCGAAGAGCTCCTGGTGCGCGGTGTTATCTTTGAGTTTTCGCTGCGTGCGTTTAATCCCCAGTGCCGTCCGCTCTGGAAGCGCCGGCGTCGTGCGAGTGCGCAAGACGGCGCCATAGTGCCCTGGGCGGCCCCAAGCACGTGGGGTGTCGCCGCGGCGATTGTGCTGCAGGCGGCAATCTTCGGTTTTATGCACATGAATTGGGTGCAGGGTTGCTACGCGGGTGCCGCCGGCCTCATCTTTGGTTGGTTGCTCGTGACGACCGGAAAGCTCCGCTACACGATCCTGCTGCACTTTGCCTTTAATGCCGGGTCGTATCTCATGGGCCTGCTCTGGTTTGTGAACACGCCGCTCGACGTGGTAATTACGGTTGCCATCGCCGGCGTCATCCTCGTTGAGGCAATGCGCTCGCTGCGCCATGCGTGTGGGATGGACGCAGCGAGCGCACTGCTGCCTTAGTTGCGGCGACCGCCTCCGTTGGCACCCTGACGCCCCTGAGCCGCACGGTTGCGCCCGGCGGTGTTCTGCGCGCGCGACATGCCGCCGTGGCCCTTGCTGCCCTTGGGTCCCTTGGCTCCAGCGCCGCCAGCGCCACCGTGGCCCTTGCCGCTCTTCTTACCGGTGCCATGTCCGCCGCCGGCAGATGTCTCGCCCGGGCGTGGCGGCACGGGGCGGATCAGGCAATGCTTGGTGTAGCCGATCAAATCGCGACGCCCGGCTTTCTCTAGCGCCTCGCGCACGAGCTTGTAGTTCTCGGGCTTGCGATACTGGATGAGCGCGCGCTGCATGGCCTTCTCGTGCGGGTCGCGCGCCACATAGATCGGCTCCATGGTGCGCGGGTCCACGCCGGTGTAGTACATGCACGTCGACATGGTGGACGGCGTGGGGTAGAAGTCCTGCACCTGCTCGGGCATGTAGCCCATGTCTCGCACGGCCTCGGCAAGGTCCACGGCTTCCTTCATCGTCGATCCGGGGTGGCTCGAGATCAGATACGGCACCACGTACTGCTTGAGTCCGTACTCGCGGTTCAAGCGTTCAAATTTACGGCAGAATGCGTCGTAGACGGCTCGGCTCGGTTTGCCCATCACGGACAGCACCGCGTCGCTTACGTGCTCGGGTGCTACGCGTAGCTGGCCCGAGACGTGGTGCTCCAGCAGCTCGCGCAAAAACTCGTCCGAGGCATCGGCCATGGTGTAGTCGAAGCGGATGCCGCTGCGGACAAAGACCTTCTTGACGCCCGGCAGCTGGCGCAGGTCGCGCAGCAGCTGGGTGTAGCCGCTCTCGTCGACCACCATGTTCTTGCACACGCTCGGCCACAGGCAGCGCTTGTTCTTGCATACGCCGTGCTTGAGCTGCTTGTCGCAGGCGGGACGGCTAAAGTTGGCCGTCGGCCCGCCCACGTCGTTGATATAGCCCTTAAACTCGGGATCGCGCGTGAGCAGCTCGGCCTCGCGCATGATCGAGTCGTGGCTGCGCATCTGCAGCACGCGACCCTGGTGGAAGGTGAGCGCGCAAAACGAGCACTCGCCAAAACAGCCGCGGTTGGAGCTGATCGAAAACTTGATCTCGGCAAAGGCCGGCACGCCGCCCGCTGCGTCGTAATCGGGATGCCAATCGCGTGCGTAGGGGAGTTCGGCAACCTCGTCCATCTCGTCGGTGGTGAGCGTCGCCGACGGCGGGTTCTGCACCACATAGACGCTGTTGGGGTAGGGCTCTACCAGGCGATGTCCGGTGATGGGGTCCATATTCTGCTGCTGCACGTTAAAGCTGCGCGCGTAGTTGAGCTTGTCGGCGGTAAGGTCGTCCCAACTGGGCAGCAGGTCGTAGTCGTAGACCTCGTCGAGCGAACCCGTGCGGTAGACGGTGCCGTTGATATAGGTAATCTGATCGACGGGCAGTCCCGCGTCGAGCGCGTCGGCGATCTCGACAATCGCGTGCTCGCCCATGCCGTAGATGAGGATGTCGGCGCCCGAGTCGAGCAGTACCGAGCGCTTGAGCTTGTCCTGCCAGTAGTCGTAGTGGGCCAAGCGACGCAGGCTTGCCTCGATGCCGCCGATGATGATGGGGGCGTCCTTGAATGTCTGGCGGATGAGGTTGCCGTAGACCGTGACGGCACGGTTGGGGCGGTGCCCCTCCTCGCCACCGGGGGTATAGGCGTCGGTGTGGCGGCGGTGCTTGGTCACCGAATAGTGGTTGACCATGGAGTCCATGTTGCCGGCGCTGACGAGAAAGCCCAGGCGCGGCTCGCCGAGCACGGTGATGCTGGCGGGGTCGGTCCAGTCGGGTTGGCAGATGATGCCCACCTTGTAGCCGTGCGCGTCGAGGACGCGGCTGATGATGGCCATGCCAAAGCTGGGATGGTCCACGTAGGCGTCGCCGCAGATGTAGACAAAGTCGCACTGGTCCCAGCCGCGCGCATCCATGTCGTCGCGGCTGACGGGGAGGAACTTATCGCGGCCCGGGCGCCAGGGGCGGACAGGCGCTGCCGGGGCATGCGCGGGGCGCGAGCCCTGGGCTTTGCTTCCACGCTTTTGCTGCTGGCCGCGTTGGGCATGCTTGCCGTGCTGGTTGTGCTGAGCGTCCTGGGGCTTTTTTGCCACGATTCCTCCCGGTGTTTGTATGCTGCACGTAATTGTAACCAGTCTTTTTGGGACGGGGCTAAAAAGACTGGTGGAGTACACGAGGTGTCGGGTGTCGATGCCGCGCCCGTCGTTTGTTTCCAGACGGTGTATCTGCGCGTTGGGGAAGCCGTCTCGCGGGCGCGCCATGTTGTCAATGGGTTACAGTATGAACGGCGGCTATGTTTCCGCCAACGCACGAGAGGGTCGTCAACAAGGAGGGCGCACGACGATGCAGCGTGCCAAACAGATATCGGAGTCTATTGAGCTGGGCATCATCTTGGCGCTCGCCGGTGGCTTTATGGACGTTTATTCGTACATTGGGCGCGACCATGTTTTCGCCAACGCGCAGACGGGCAACATCTTGCTGGTGGGCGTGAGCATCTCGGAGGGCAATTGGGCACTTGCGGGGCGCTATTTCTTCCCTGTGGTGTCGTTTGCCGTGGGCATTATGCTTGCCGACCTGGTACACGAACGGTTTGGCAGCGTGATTCACTGGCGCCAGGTGACGGTGTTCTTTGAAGCCGTCATCTTGCTGGGCGTGAGCTTTATCCCCGGTGGCGGCTACAACTTGCTCGCCAACTGCCTCATCTCGTTTGCCTGCGGTATGCAGGTCGAGAGCTTCCGCAAGATCCACGGTCGCGGCATTGCCACGACCATGTGCATCGGTAACCTGCGCAACGCGCTGCAAAACGTGGACGACTACATCATCACCCACAAGCGCGGCTTTTTGGAAAACGGCCTGCTGTACTTTGGCGTGATCTTTACCTTTGTGTTTGGCGCTGTGCTGGGAAACTGGTGTATTGAGCGCATGGGGCTGCACGCTATTGCGGTGGCGAGCGTGCTGCTGTTCGTGGCGTTTGCCATCATGTTTATCGACCGCGAGCGCGACCTACGTTTTCGCTGGAAGCGCGCCTGCGAAGATTGGAAAGAGGCCTGCCAAAAATAGCGGCATGATGTGGCAAGGGGCTGACCCCTTGCCACACTGATCAATAATGGGGAGGGGGCGGTCATCTCGGCCGCCCCCTTTTTTTGTTTAGTGGTCAGGCGGTGACGATACCAGTTGTTGAAACGCTTTAAATAATCTGACGTTCTCACGCGTTTTTCGCTTCAAAAGCGTTAGGATGGGAGCTATAGCGTGGGGCGTAATGGGTGCCCCGCACACGATGGGAGGCTATCAATGGCTAATCGTTTCGTTCTCAACACCATTTCTTATCATGGTTCCGGCGCCATCAAGGAGATCCCCGGCGAGCTCCAGCGTCGCGGCTACAAGAAGATCTTCGTCTGCTCCGACCCCGATCTGGTCAAGTTTGGCGTTACCGCTAAGGTGACCGACGAGCTCGATGCCGCCGGCATCGCTTGGAGCCTCTACTCCGAGATCAAGCCCAACCCCACTATCCAGAACGTCAAGGACGGCGTCGAGGCCTTCAAGGCCGCCGAGGCTGATGCTATCGTGACCGTCGGTGGCGGCTCCTCTATGGACACTGCCAAGGCCATCGGCATCATCATCAACAACCCCGAGTTCGCCGATGTCCGCAGCCTCGAGGGCGTTGCTCCCACTAAGAACCACGCCGTGTTCACCATCGCCGTGCCGACGACCGCCGGTACCGCTGCTGAGGTGACCATCAACTACGTCATCACCGACCCCGAGAAGGTCCGCAAGTTCGTGTGCGTCGACACCAACGACGCCCCCGAGGTCGCCGTCGTCGACCCCGACATGATGGCTTCCATGCCCGCCGGCCTGACCGCTTCCACCGGCATGGACGCTCTGACCCACGCCATCGAGGGCTACACCACCAAGGGCGCTTGGGAGCTCTCCGACATGTTCCACTTTGAGGCCATCAAGCTGATCAGCGAGAACCTGCGCGACTCCGTTGCCGAGGCCAAGTCCGGCCAGCCTGGCTCCGGCCGCGAGGGCATGGCTCTTGGTCAGTATGTCGCCGGCATGGGCTTCTCTAACGTTGGCCTGGGCATCGATCACGCCATGGCTCACACCCTGTCCGCTCACTACGACACCCCGCACGGCGTCGCTTGCGCCATGCTGCTGCCGATTGCCATGGAGTTCAACAAGCCGGTTTGCGCCGAGCGCCTGGCCAAGGTCGCCGTCGCCATGGGCGTTGACACCACGGGCATGAGCACCGATGAGGCTGCCGACGCCGCTATCGCCGCCGTTAAGCAGCTCTCCGCTGACGTGAACATCCCGCACGTCTGCGAGGCCATGAAGGCTGACGAGATCGAGGTCCTGGCCAAGGACGCCATGGCCGATGCCTGCTTCCCGGGCAACCCGCGCGAGGCGACGCTCAACGATGTCATCGAGCTCTTCAAGAAGATCTGCCCGGCTGCCTAACATGGTTCGGCGGGCCCCTGCCCGTTAGCCCCACAATCGTCCTCGGACATGTCGGAGGCCCCGCTGCGCACTACGTGCGGCGGGGCCTCCTTCTGTCCTGCGGAAAGATTCTGGGGTTAACGGGCGGGGCCCGCCGGCTCGTTATCGTGGCGGGCACCGCTCTGAGAAGCTCGATGGGTTGTCTCGCTAGGTAAAAAGATGGTTCGCGGTGGTATCGTTGCTGTGGGTTTAATTCGATATGAAAGGGTGACTTTGGTGTCCAAGATGGATTCTACGCTCTCCTATATTACTGACCAGTTGAAGGCGCTTACTTCGATTGCTTCGCCTACGGGCTATACCCGTGCGGCGACTGATTATCTAATGGAAACGTTGCGCGATATGGGCTTTGGCCCCGAGCGTTCCAATAAGGGCAACGTGCTGGTTGAGCTTGGCGGCGAGGGCGAGCCGCTTGTGTTGGCGAGCCATGTCGATACCCTGGGCGCCATGGTGCGCTCCATTAAGGACAATGGTCGCCTGCGTCCCACGACGCTCGGCGGGCATCAGTGGTCTACGGCCGATGGCGAGAACTGCACCGTCTACACGCGCGATGGCAATGTGTACACGGGTGTGGTCCTCAATACCGAGCCTTCGGCGCACGTGGCCGACGAGCCGGTCAAGACCATCGAGAAGAACATGGAAATCCTGCTCGATGAGAATGTCGACAGCAAGGATGACGTGCTTGAGCTGGGCATTCAGACGGGCGACATCATCGCTATGGATCCGCGCACCACGGTGACGGAGAGCGGCTATATTAAGAGCCGCTTCTTGGACGACAAGCTGTCGGCCTCCATTTTGCTGGGCTTGGCGCGTGCCGTCGCCGCTGGCGAGGTGACGCTTTCGCGCAAGGTTTCACTGCTCTTTACGGTGTACGAGGAGGTCGGCCACGGTGGCGCTTTCGTGCCAGCCGACACGCGCGAGATGATCAGCGTTGACATGGGTTGCGTGGGTGACGATCTGGGCTGCACCGAGCGCATGGTGTCGATTTGCGCCAAGGATTCGGGCGGCCCCTACAACTACGATCTGGTGACCACGCTGTCCAATATCGCGCGCGAGCTGGAGCTCGATTACGCCATCGACGTGTACCCGCATTACGGCTCGGACGTTGAGGCCACGCTTTCCGCCGGCTACGACATCCGTCACGGCCTGATCGGCCCCGGCGTGTACGCGAGCCACAACTACGAGCGCAGCCACATCGACGGCGTGCGCAATACCTATGAGCTGGTTCGCGCCTACGTTCAGCGCTAGGGGAGCAGCTTGCGACTCGGCTGACCAATCGCTAAGGCCCGATTTCTCGGGCCTTTTTTCGCTTTGGGTCGTTTAGTATTATGATATATGTAATCTATTAACTAAACGTGTAAATTACTTAACGAGGTGATGCGGTGTATGGATACGTCTGAGTACTTGTCTATGGGTGATGCTGCCCGCCTGCTGGGCGTTACGAAAGCCCGCATATCTCAACTTGCCGCATCGGGAACGCTCGCGTGCGATATTGTGGGCGGACGGAAGATGGTCGAGTACAATTCCGCGGTCGCTTATCAAAAGGTCCGCAAACGTGGACGCCGTCCTGCGGCCGATGTGGGGCGCAAGTTTACGCTGATGTCGGCCGACCATGAGGTCGCGCATCTCTCATTTGATCCGTCGCGCGAATTTCCCTTCGAAATCGCGGAGGTCCTCGATGCACAACGAATGCCGTTTGGCACGTGCTCGAGCTCTTCTCCTACGGTGAATAAACGGGAGCTCAACGTGTGGTGGAGCCATCGGTCGGTGCCCGATGTTCGCCCCGGACTCGTCTCGCGCTATCGTGAACTGGGAATTGCCAGTGGCATCGAGGTCCCGGTTCAGTGCCTGGGCCTCTCGCTTTCGGATTGCTATTGGCTGCGGCCGGCAGAACGCGACGGGCTCAAATGGCGAAACCTCAATTACTTCGAGAATGATTTTGAGCGATCGGCGCCCGAGGGACGTTCGGGTTGGCTGGAGGGCATCGGTCTTAATAATCCGGATAACACGTCCGAGGGCGAGCTCCCTAAATCGTGGATGATCCGAAACGGCATTCGCGTTTTGGCTAAAGGTTGCGGCATGGACGATCAGCGTCCCTTTAACGAGGCGGTTGCAACGGCTCTACATCGTCGCTTGTTGTCGGAGGGCGAGTTTGTTCCTTATACGGTTGAGCGGATGTTCGATGGCCCTGTGTGTCTGTGCGACGACTTTCTTGACGGCCGCGAGGAATACGTTCCGGCTGTTTACGTTAAGGGCGCACTTGGTAGCCAGCGGGGAAACTCGACATACGACCGGTACTGCCGCTTCCTTGGTAAGCATGGAGCAGACGAGGCTGCCGTGAGAAGGTCTATGTCGCAGATGATTGTCTGCGATGCCCTTTTGGCCAACAGCGATCGCCATTGGCGAAACTTCGGCATCATCCGCAATGTCGACACCCTGGAGATAAGGCCTGCTCCGCTGTTCGATAGCGGCAACTGCCTATGGTGCAACGTACCAACTGCCGTGCTCGCAGCTGGGGAGTTTGGGTTTTCTGCTAAGCCGTTTGGGCCCGACCCTTCCGTCCAGCTGGCGCTTGCGGACTCACTCGATTGGTTCGATTCATCGCGGCTCAACGGATTTGTTGATGAGGCGATCGAGATTCTTTCGCAGAGCGAATGGGCCACAGCGGAGGGCCGGCTCGAGTCCATTTGCCGCGGCCTCGAGCGTCGCGTTATCGAGGTGAATGCTGCTGTTGAAGTGCTTCGACACGTGCGGCGATAATCCTGCGGCTACCTGATGGCGGCGGTTACGGTGCCGCCGCCCAGGACGACGTCGCCGCGATAGATAACGACGGCCTGGCCGGGGGCGACGGCGCGCTGCGGCTCGTCAAAGGTCAGAAGCATCTGTCCGTCGGCGCCACGTGTAAGGGTCGCTGCCTGGTCCTTTTGACGGTAACGGTACTTGGTGCCCACGCGAATGTCGCCGGACGTGAGCTCTGCCTCCATGCGGTCGGCAGGGGCGCTCCAGATCCAGTCATTGGCCGTGAGTGCTGTCGCCGTCAGGTCCTCAGCCTCGCCCAGATGCACAATGTTGTTGGCGGCATCGACGCCCGTTACATACACGGGGCGCGCCATCGCGACGCCCAAGCCCTTGCGCTGGCCGACGGTATAGCGCAGCGCGCCGTTGTGGCGTCCGACCACGCTGCCGTCGCGCCATACAATATCGCCTGGCTCGGCGGCATGCCCGCAGCGGCGCTCGATATAGCCCGCGTAGTCGCCGTCCGCGATAAAACAGATATCCTCGCTCTCGGCCTTCTTGGCGTTGATGAAGCCCTGCTCGGCGGCAATGCGGCGCACGTCGCGCTCTTTGTCCAACCCTGCCAGCGGAAAGATTGTGCGTGCCAGGCGCTCTTGCGTGAGCGAATACAAAAAGTAACTCTGGTCCTTCTTGGAGTCTTCGCCGCGGTGCAGCTGCCAGGTGCCATCGGGCGCTTGGCTCGTTTTGGCGTAGTGACCCGTGGCAATGTAGTCGCAGCCCATATCGAGCGCCGCGTCGAGCAGCGCGCCAAACTTAATATGGCGGTTGCAGATGATGCACGGGTTGGGCGTCAGCCCCTCCTGGTAGGCGGTCACGAAGCGCTCGATAACGTTGCGGTCGAAGGCCTGCTGCAGGTCGAGCACATGGTGAGGTATCCCCAGGCGATCGGCGACGGCCTTTGCATCGGCGATGTCACGGTCGACCTTGCTCATGCCCGTGACGGGATCGGGCGCAGGGCAGGTGAGGCGCATAGTGGCTCCGACGCATTCGTAGCCTTGGCACTTGAGCAGATAGGCAGTCACGCTGGAATCGACGCCGCCGCTCATGGCGACGAGCACGCGCTTGTTGTGCATGGGGAGGTTCTCCTTGGTGGCATGTGGCCAAAAAAGAAAAGCGGCGCGGGAGGCTGGTTCCGCGCCGCAGACATTGTAGCAAGTTCGGACGTCTCGTGGGACACCCTGACGGGATGGGCTCAGACCGCCGGGAGAGAGGAGGCAGGTTCGTCCCTGAGCTCAACCTATGGGAAATAGGCTCTAGTCCTGGAACAGTGCCGTGGACAGGTAGCGCTCACCGGTATCGGCGAGCAGTGCGACGATGGTCTTGCCCTCGTTCTCGGGGCGCTTGGCTAGCTGCAGCGCGGCCCACACGGCGGCACCGGACGAAATGCCCACGAGCACGCCCTCCTTGTGGCCCACGGCGCGGCCGGTGGCAAAGGCGTCGTCGTTCTCGACGGGGATGATCTCGTCATAGACCTGGGTGTCGAGGACGTCGGGCACAAAGCCGGCACCGATGCCCTGAATCTTGTGCGGACCGGCCTGGCCCTTGGAGAGTACCGGGGAGGTGGCGGGCTCGACGGCGACAACCTGAATCTCGGGGTTCTGCTCCTTGAGGAACTCGCCCACACCGGTCACGGTGCCGCCGGTTCCAACGCCGGCGACGAAGATGTCGACCTTGCCGTCGGTGTCGTCCCAGATCTCGGGGCCGGTCGTGGCCTTATGGATGGCGGGGTTGGCGGGGTTCACGAACTGGCCGGCGATGATGCTGTTGGGGGTCTCCTTCTGCAGCTCCTCGGCCCTGGCGATGGCGCCCTTCATGCCCTTGGAGCCGTCGGTGAGCACGAGCTGTGCGCCGTATGCCTGCATAAGCTTGCGGCGCTCGACGGACATGGTTTCGGGCATGGTGATGATCACCTTGTAGCCGCGAGCCGCCGCCACCGAGGCGATGCCGACGCCGGTGTTGCCGCTCGTGGGCTCGATGATGGTATAGTCGCCGCCGCGCACGAGCTTGCCGGCTTTCTCGGCCTCGTCAATCATGTTCTTGGCGACGCGGTCTTTGACGGACCCGGCGGGGTTGAAGTATTCCAATTTGACGAGCACGCGGGCCTTGAGGTCCTCATCGGCCTCAAAGTGAGTGAGCTCCAAAAGCGGGGTGTGGCCGATAAGCTGATCGATGGACGTATAAACCTTGCTCATGGTGAACCTCCAAAGTGTTCAAATGACTGGATACCGTGTGGCTTTACGGTGGCCTAGTAGATAAACCCATAAACCTTATAGGTTGTTCATTTAGCTGTTGGCAAGCATAGTAGACACTAAAGCCTAGTAATGCAATAGGAAATAGGAGATTATTACGAGCTGATTAACCACCTTGACTGGAATGGGTATTTTCAAAGCCAATTTTTCGGCTAGAATTTCAACGGATTAAAAGACCGAAAGGCAGCACTATATATGTTGGTTTCTACTAAGGGCAGGTACGCCCTGCGCGTTATGGTCGACCTGGCCGAGCACCAGGCGGCCGGTCGCATCCCGCTCAAAGAGATCGCGGCGCGACAGGGGATTTCCGAGAAATATCTCGAGAACATCTTGGCTACGCTCGTGCGCGCCAACATGCTCTCGGGCATGCGCGGCAAGGGCGGCGGCTACGTGCTCACGCGCCCGCCCGAGCAGTACACGGTGGGAGAGATCTTGCGCCTGACCGAGGGCAGCCTGGCGCCGGTCGCCTGCCTGGATGGCGACTGCAAGGGCTGCTCGCGATCTGACGAGTGCCCCACGCTCGACGTGTGGAAGAACCTGGACAAGCTCATCAACGACTACCTCGACGGTGTGACGCTCGATGCGCTCGTCGCCCCCAACGGGGGCTACGACTACGTCATCTAGCCCCACCAGCCATTTGGGGACGGGGCAGAAATGGTAGATTTTCTTGTCCTCTGAGGCTTGACAAAGGCGAAGGCCGTCCATCGTTGCGATGGACGGCCTTCGTTTTGGCGTGTTGTGGCGGTCCGTATCCGGTTGCTTTAGTTCCTGGCGATGCTGTCGAAGATGCTTCGAGTGATGGACACCAAAATGCTACCCATAAAGGCCGACCCAAAGCTGGCAATGGAGATGCCCGCGCCCAGCAGATTTACCGATAGGTAGCTGGCAAGCTCGAGCATAAAGCTGTTGACTACAAGCTGAAAAATACCCAGCGTGATAATGGTGAGCGGCAGCGAGATGACCGTCAGGAGCGGCTTGACGAGCGAGTCGACGACGTTGAGGAACAGTCCCACAAAGGCAAAGCAGACCCAGGCGTCGGCCATGCCGAAGGGCTGAATGCCGGGGACGAGGAACGTGGCGATCGCGATAGCGATTGAGGTCAAAAGCCAGTTGAGCAAGAAGCGCATGGTGGGTTCCTTTCCGGTGCGCGTGACGTGTTGGTGGCGCGTAAGCTCGTTTGCCGCGGCGAATCGGATGGTTGCCTTGGCGTGCGCCTCTGCGTTGGGCGCCCATTGTCTCAGATATTCGTGGAGCTTGCGTGCGCATTCGGTTTCAGAACGGCGTTCGTCCTAAAAAACGCGCCGCTGACAGAGAGTCTTGTCACTTTAGTTTGGTGGTGTGCTAAACTGCTACGGGCAAAAGCTACATGCGTTGCCCTATTGCATAGAATGGGCGAACGATGCCCGGTGCCAGTATCAACTTCGATGCCTTTTGGCGGGTTTGGCGGTGATCGATGAATATCGAGAACATGTTTGACAAGCCTGATGTCAAGCAGCTAGTCCACGCATTTAGTCTTTTGGACGACGAGAAAGATATCCAAGCGTTTTTGACCGATATCTGCACACCGCGCGAGATTTGCGATCTATCGCAGCGTCTGCAGGTCGCGCGCTACCTGGACGAGGGCGAGCCCTATGTCGAGGTTCAGGTCCGTACCGGCGCTTCGTCCACCACGGTGAGCCGTGTATCCAAGGCGCTCAACGGCGAGTACGGTGGCTACCGCAAGATCCTCATTAAGCTGGAGGATGGCGAATAGGCCGCGGCAAAACGAATTGTGAAAAACCGCTCCTCCGGGGGCGGTTTTTATATGCCCGCAATCGGCTGGTGCGCCGGGATCAGGTTGCTTTGCACCAAAACATGAAGCTGCGGTGGCAATGTGTCCGCTTGGGCGGGTAGGATGGATGCATTGATTATTGCGAACAGTTTGAGTGGAGGGCCATGCCTGTTCGAATCTATACCACTAATGCCGGCACGGATTTGAGCGATGCCGAGTCGGCGCTGCTTGCCGACCTTATTGCCCGCCACGGGCGCGCCGTGCTGCTGGCGCCAACGTTTGCCGAGCTCGACCTGTGCCGTCATGATGCGGCGGAAGCCGGCGTTTCGCTGGGCATCGATTACAAGACGCCCGCGTCGTGGCTTCGCTCGCTTTGGGAGCTTTTGGGCGACGGGCGCGGTTTCGTCGACAACCTGCAGCGCCAGATGCTGTTTTCGGACATGGTCACGCGTCTCGATGATGTCGACCTGCAGCCGCTTTCGCGCAGCCAGGGCACGGTGCGCATGCTTGCGCGCATGGCCCGCGATGTGCTGCCAGGTGTGGCGGGGACAGCTGCCGAGCGATGCCGTGGCAACAATTGCCGGCCTGAGCCAAAAAGCGATGCCGAGGCTCGTGTGTTCGAGCTTTTGCGTGCCTACGCGGGCGGTCTGGACCGTCGAGATATGGTCGAGCCCTGCGAGGCGGCTGACATTATGGCCAGCGCCCTGGCCGATAATCTGCCGGCGTGCGCCCGTGCCGTCTGTGTACGCGGCGTCACGTCGTTTACGCACGGTCTGCTCGAGCTGCTGTCTGCTGTGGCGAACAGTGGGGGAGAGGTCGTCGTGCTGCTTGCTCGCGAGCAGGCGGCGATGCGCGAGGAACTTGCCGCGGCATTTGATGCCAGCGGTGTGCTGTTTGAGGTCGCGCCGCTGGGGGAGGACGCCGTCGCGTCTGATGCCGCTTGTGGAGCTACCGCTCAGCCTGCCTTTATTGAGGTCTCCGGCCCCCACGCCCGTGCTCATGCTTATGCGGACGCAATTGATGGTCTGGTAAAAGCGCGCCAGGGTTTCGGGGCCGACGATACCGCCGGCCTCTCCGCCGACCCCGTACGCGTGCTCGTTGTTTCTGCCCGGGCACCCCAGCTGTTCGGTGAGCTTGCCTCTCGTCTGGCGGCTCGTCATATCGCTGCCGAGACAACTGAATTCACGGCGTTTTCCCAATCCATTGCGGGCAGGCAGTTTGCGGCGCTTGCCAGCTTGATCGAGCGCATGAAGGCGGCCGATGAGGGTGTGGCGTCAAAGACCGAGTGGTGGCCCGCGCCTGAGCTTGCCGACTGGATCTACAGTCCGCTTTCGGGCGCTGATGCCGCCAATGCCCGTATCTTCGATAAGAATATGCGTCTCTCGCGTAGCAAGACTACCGCGGGCGTTAAGAGCCTGCTGCAGAGCGTGCAAGGCCAGGTGAGGGGCGCACGCAAGGCGGCGAGCGACGAAAACTGGTTTAAGAACGTACCGTGTGTGGTCTCGGACGTGTTCCAGGCACTGTGGCGCGACAAGCCCGTGACGGCGCTCAAGGCCATGTTTGCCGTTGCCGAGGCGTTGCCCGATCGCTCGCTGGGCAGCCTGGATGGCCAAGCTCGTCGCCAAGCGGAGGCGGCCCTGCTGCGCCACGCCATCGACATCCTTATGAATGGCGCCCGCGCGCTCGACGTGTCACAGGCCGCGACCGTGCCCGTGCTCGATGGCATTCGCACCAAGGTGGACAAGCGTAGCACCGCCTGCGATTGCGAGACCTACGAGGTTGACGGTGCGCCACGTGCCCAGGTTCGCTTTGCCTCGCTTGCCGATGCGGCGGCTCTGCGCCCCGGCAGCTACGATGCCGTGCTGTTTGCCGATGTCGATCTGGACAGCTATCCGCTCTCACACGAGGAAGGACCGTTGGCCACGTTGGCTGCGGGCCTTGGTCGCGAGGGCGTGACGCTTGAGCCTGCGGCCTTGTTGCGCGTGCGCTTTGGCCACGCGATGGAGGCGGCACGTGGCCCGGTTGCGCTTGCGCGCGTGACGCACGATCGCCAGGCGCGCGAGTGCTATCCGGCTGCCGTGTGGACCGAGTTGCGGGCGCATGCCGAGGCCACCGGTGCCGCTCAGGTGACATGCGTGGGCGAGGGCGATATCGTAGGTGATTTTGACCCTGCAGTCGGCAAGGGCCTCAAGCGCGAGCGCGTGGCATGCGAGGCTCCTCAGCATTTGAGCGAGGCAGCCGTGCCATATCTGGTCTTGCGCCATCGGGACGGTGAGGGCGAGGACGCGCCGCTTGTACCGCGTCTGACGTCTGCCTCGCAGATCGAGGCCTATTCCACCTGCCCGCTGTGCTGGTTCGTCTCGTATCGCGTTAAGCCCCAGTCTATCGACGCGGGTTTTGGCAACATGGAGAAGGGCAACTTTGTCCACGACGTGCTGGAACATCTGCATGCCCGTTTGCCCCAAGAGGGCATGGAGCGTGTGACGCCCGAAAACCTGCCGCGTGCGCAGGAGCTGCTGCACGAGGTCTTTGACGAGACCTTGGTCGAGCACGCCGGCAAGCGTGGCAACGAGGGCCCGCTGGTGCCGCTCTCGCCGGTGGAGGAGCGTCAGGTGGCCGAGATCTTGCCGCAGCTGGAGGGCGTGCTTGCCTACGAGTCCGAGGCGCTTGCCCCCTTCGCTCCGCGCTACCTGGAGTTTGCGTTCAACGAGCTCCAGGTCGAGTATGCCGGCTGGCCGCTCGGCGGGCGCATCGACCGTGTGGATGTGGATGCCGAGAATCGCGCTGTGGTGATTGACTACAAGCATCGCACGGGCGTTGAGGAGTTTAAGCTCGCCGATCCTACGGTGCGCGACGAGGAATCGGGCACGGCGCCCATCGACGATCCGCGCTGGTTGCCGCCACATACCCAAACGCTCATCTACGCCCAGGCCATGCGCCGGGCGCTGGATTTGGATACCCGTGCGGCACTCTATTTTTCGACCAAGGGCGGCAAGCCGGCGTTGCGCGGTGCCGCGAGCGCCGAGCTGCTCGAGGAAGAGCGTGGCGACGGTCGCATCCCGGGCCTTAAGAAAGGTTTCCCCGGCGAGGGTGGCAGCATGGACTTCGACGCCCTGCTCGATCGCGTGGAGGCCGGCATCGCCGAGCGCTTGCGCGAACTCGAGGCGGGCAACGTCACTGCTGTCGACCCGGCGTCGACGCAGGCCGCGCATGCCCGCTGCTCGTATAACCACGAAGGAACGTTTGTAAGGAGGGACGTGTAGACCATGGATCTTTCGACCTTGATGCCGCAACAGCTGCAGATCGTCAAGACGCTCGACCGTCCGCTGTTTGTCTCGGCGGGCGCCGGTTCGGGCAAGACCTTTACCCTCACGCGCCGCATCGTCTACGCGCTCTCGCCCGAATCCGGTCCGTTCGTCGAGCATCTGGACCAGGTGCTCGCCATTACCTTTACCAAGGATGCCGCGGCCGAGATCCGCGACCGCGTGCGCCGTGCGCTTATCGACGAGGGCATGGACGAGGAAGCGCTGACCGTCGACGACGCGTGGATCTCGACCATTCACGGCATGTGCTCGCGTATCCTGCGCGCACACGCGCTGGAGTTGGGCATCGACCCCGAGTTCACGGTGCTCACCGATACCGACGAGCTCATGGACCAGGCTGTTGAGCATGTGCTGGCCCGCGCGACGGCACCCGATGCCGCCCCCGAGCTCGCGGCATCGCTCAAGGCCCTCTACGCCTGGTATCCCATGGCGGGCGAGGGCGGCCCCTTTGGTGCCGGCACGACCATCAAGGGTCTGGTGCGCGACCTGCTGGAGCTCTCGAGCCAGCTGCCGGGCGGCATGGACGACGTGTGCGTGGCGCGTGGCCAGGCCGATACCTCGGCGCTCGCCGATGCCTATCGCGCGGCGCTGGGCGCAAGCAAGGCGGCGACCGAGAAGGCGCAGACGGCGCTCGACGCCATCGACGCGTTCGAGGCGAGCGGCAAGACCATGGCCGATGCGGCGCGGCTCATGATGTCGTGCACCATGCCGCGCGCGAGCAAGGCGTTCCCCAAAGAGCAGGTCGAGCTGCTCAAGGCCGAGACCGCCGATGCATTTATCAATATCGTGCTTGCCTGCGGTGGCCCCGCGCTCGATGCACTGGTGGGCTTGGCCCGCTCTGTAGAGGCCGAGTATCGCGCACTGAAGGCTGCCCAGTCCGCCCTCGATAATAACGACCTGCTGCGCATGGCCTACGAGGCCCTGCGCGATTACCCTGCCATTCGTGCTGCGTACGAGGGCCGCTTTAAGATGGTCATGATCGACGAGTTTCAGGATACCGATCAGATGCAGGTCGATCTAATCCGCTACCTGACGGGTGCGGGGGAGCGCGCGCTGTGCACCGTGGGCGATGCGCAGCAGTCGATCTATCGCTTCCGCGGCGCCGAGGTCGAGGTGTTCCGTCGCCAGGAGCGCAAGGTGGGATCGGCGGCGTCCGCGGCGACTGCCGTGGCCGACACCCCCGCCGGCGAGCTCGTCAAGCTCGTTCGCAACTTCCGCAGCCACGACGAGGTGCTGCGCTATGTGGCCCGCGTCTTCGACGGCGATGACGGCGGCCTGATGCAGGGCTTTTTGGATCTTGAGGCGAGCGACGGCCGCAAGGACACGCTGGTGGCGGATGCCTCGCGCCGCCAGGCCCTCTTTGTTGCCGGCGGCAGTGCGCAGGAGCGCACACAGGCCAAGGCCCGCGCGATCGCGGAGCGATTCCGCGCGCTTGCCGATGCCGGCCAGCCCCAGGGCGGCATGGTGCTGCTGCTGGGCCGCATGACCAACGCAGACGTCTACGCACAGGCCTTCCGTGACCAGGGGCTCGACTGCGTCATCGCGGGCGGCTCGGTTTTTGCCCAGGCTGCCGAGGTGCAGACGGTGCGCGCCCTGGTTTGTGCCCTCGCCAATCCGGCCGATACGGCGCAGGGTCTTATGCCACTGCTGGCCTCGCCGATGTTTGCGCTGGGCGCCCAGGAGTTCCTGGCGCTGGCGACCAAACTCGACGATCAGACGGGCGAGACGTCGCGCCGCAACATCGATGCGGGCATCATGAGCGATTCCGATGTGCCGGGCTTGCAGGGCTTGCCGCTCGTGACGCGTGCCCGCGAGGTGCTGCGCTACGCACTGCGTCGCGTGGGGCGTGATTCGTTCGCCGCCATCGCGCGCGACGCGGTCAATGCTTCCGGCTGGTTCGTGCGCCTGGCGCAGCGCGGCCCCGAGGGCAAGGCCATCGCCGCCAACGTGCTCAAGGCGCTCGATGCCGTGGCCGAGGCGGAGGCCGAGTTCGGTAACTCGCCGCGCTCCATTGCGCTTGCCTTCGATCGCTTCCTGGCGGGCAAGGAGGCCCCGGGCGCCCTCAACGAGGAGGGCGACGGCGCGGTGCGCATCATGACGGTTCATGCCTCCAAGGGTCTGGAATATCCGGTCGTTGCGGTCGCCGAGTGCTTTGGCGTGCGTAAGTCCTCGGGTGCGGCACAGATGGGTCGCGTCGAGGGCGGAGCGCAGGTCGTGGCGCTGCCGGCACGCTTCGACGGCGTTAAACTCTCGGACGGTACGTTCGTAAAGGGCGATGACGTCAAAAAGCAGTTTGAGCATGCGTTTAAGGGCAAGGGCACGTCGCTGTGGCTACCGCCGGAGCTCATGGAGGACGTCTGTGCGACGGGTTCTCCCGCCGAGGCATTTGCCCGCCTGCGCAACGACGACCTGCAGCTTTCGCTCGAGGAGCGGGCCCGTTTGCTCTATGTTGCCATGACCCGTGCGCGCGAGCTGGTGATCTTGGCGATGGATGCCGGCGTGAGCCGTGGCAAGGTGACGGCGCCGACCTTCGATGTCGAGACCGATCTGACCTACGACGTGCTGCGCCGCATTCTGCCGACCGACGCTCTGGACATGCCGCAGCTCGATGCCGACCGCCTGGTATTCGACAACTCCCAGCCGGGCGACTACGAGTTCATTTCGCTTTCGGACTTTACCTTTGGCGAGCAGGCGTTTGAGGCCAACGCTTCGCTGGATGCCGAGGGCAGGCTCGTTCGTGGCGATACCGATGTCGCCGATAATGCTGCGCACTCAACCGTGTCCGGTCCTGCCGACCCCAAGCCCGATTCGTTTGAACTCGTATATCCCCAGGCGGCGGGCGTGCGCATGGGCACGTGTCCGTTCCCGGCGCGTGATTCGTACAGCTATTCGTCGATCGCCGCGGCGCTCCATGCCGAGACGGAAGACCGTGCCGCCGAGGCGCGTGTTCCCATGGATGAGGCGGGCGACGATGCCGAGTCGGATGGCTCGGAGATGGCCGATGCAGACGTGGCTGCTGTCGAGCCCGCCGGCAACCCCATGGCGCTGGGCTCGGCGTTCCATGCCGCCTGCCAGTGGCTCATCGAGATGGGTGCCGATGCGCTGCCCGCTGAGCGTGCCGATGCGCTGACGCGCCTGTGGTGCCTGACGCCGGAGCAGCGCGAGCGTTTTGACGTTGCCCTGAATCGCTGGCTCAGGTCGTCGGTCCGTGCCGAGCTTCTTGCCTGGCCGTGCGTCCGTGCCGAAGTGCCGTTCTTCTCGCTGGGCTGCGAGGACAAGGACATTGCCCGCTACGGTGCATATGCCGAGGGCGCCATCGATGCGCTGGCGACCGACCCGGCCGATCCGTCACGCGCACTGGTCATCGATTACAAGACGGGTGGCACGCCGGATGAGACACCCGACCAGCTGCTCGAGAAGCACGCCCTGCAGGCGCGCGTCTATTCGGATGTTCTGCATAAGGCGGGCTTTAAGACGGTGACGGTCAAGTTCGTCCGCGTGGAGCAGCCGGATCCAACCATCTTCGTCGAACCCGCTGAACCTCAAGTAGTCACCTACAATCTCTAGCCACCTCAGGCTTTACGGTGCTATTTGGTTGGTTTTGCGGCCGCAAAGCCCTCAATCGTCCAAATGGCACCGCAACGCATGGGAGAGCCTGGGGCGGTACAATGGCTCGAACGGTTCAAACGAATTAGGAGGCATCATGCAGCTCACCAAAACGCTTAAGGTGACGCCGGAGGAGCTTTTTGACGCTCTGGCGGGGTTCATCATGCAGGATATCGAGAACGCCACGGGCAAGCGTCCCAGCCGCAACAAGCTCAACGGCTATAAGTACGAGAAGCGCGCCCAGTCCGCAAAAGGCAAGGCCAAGGGCACGGCGATCAAGGTTAAGATCAAGCACTTTGAGTACCCGTGTCTCTATGAGGTCCGTTTTCAGTATGCGACGGGCATCAATACCATGCGCTATGAGGCTGCACCTGCTGGCGATGGTGCCTGCGAGCTCACCTATACCGAGGATTTTCAGGGTGTGGGTGGCAACACGTCTGGCACGCGCGGCAAGCTCGGCCTCTTCTTCTATGAGCGCAAGCTCAAGAGCCATGCCAACCAGACGATTGATCAAATCGTCAAATACATCGAGGGTGAGCGCCGCGTAAAGGCTAATCCCGCCTTCGCCGATGATACTGCCGAAAACGCTTTGGATGTATTCCATTGATACCCTGTGCAAAAGCTTTACCGCTCTTCACATCAACTGTGAACACTTCAGGCTTCGAGTCAGTAGCGACCGGCCCGACAAAATTAGTTGATGGAAGTGCCAAATGAATAAGAATGCCGCTTCGCAACTGCACATCTATTCCGCCTTTTTCGTTCTCGCGGGATTTGTTTTAAATCGGGGAGTGTTTCTACTTTTCCTTGCGGAGAAAGGAATGTCTGTCACGGAAATCGCGCTTTATCAAGCCCTGTTTAACATTGCAACGGTCGTCTTCGAGCTGCCAACAGGGTTGATAGGCGATTTCTTTGGAAAGAAGTTTTCGATTCAAGTGGGCGTGCTGCTGCTTTTCTTCCATACGGCTGGCATGCTGTTGCTCTCAGGCCCCTTTCTCGTCGCGCTTTCCCTTGTTGAGGCACTCGCCTACTCCCTTCAATCGGGATCCGAACAAGCGCTTTTATATGAAATTGCCCGGAATGCCGGTCAAGGAGAGCGCTTCCTCACCATCAACGCTCGGCTGCTTGCCGCGCAATCAATCGCGACGGGAGTGGCAATCGTACTCGGATCATTCATTGCCCAAGTATCTTGGAGTGCCCTCTACGTATGCGTTTCCGTTTTCTATCTCCTGCAGCTTTTCCTTCTGTATCCCATTGAGAGGACGGAAGCGACCCGTTCTGAAAGCTCTGAAAAGGGAAGGTTTGACACAGCCAAGATGTTCAGACGCGAAACCTGGCGTGTTGGAGAATCCGCTTTTGCGGTATTGCTTCTTCTAATCGGCACAAGCATGCTCGATGGATTCTATGGGAGTTATTACAATTTGAATCAGTTGGTATTCGACGCATTTGATGCTCCCGTCTCCATAATAGGAATCTTTTTCGGTGCATCCTATGCAGTAAATGCGACAGCCTACATTGCAGCAGATTTCTTCTCATCGCGTTTCGGGAAAAGAAATACCATGCTCGGCTCGATGCTAATCGAGGCTGGCCTTTTCATGATTCTTCCGTGGTTCGCTTCAAATCCGCTGTGTTTGTTTGGCCTTAGCATGGTGCTTTGTTTTCTCCCAGAAGTGGTGTACATCACTTCGGAAAACTTAATCCAAGACGCGATAGCGGACGATCTCCGCGCGACGATCCTTTCCGTCGCGTCTCTGGTAAGGGCTCTCTTTTCCGCAATGTTTTTCTCCATATTTGGACATGTGTTGGGGTTATATCCCATTCAGATAGCGCTCGGTATTATTGGTGCAATCGCGATAGCAATTACCGCCGTTGTTTCATTAAAAATGATAGGAATACAGGTCTCCAAGCATTGATATATCGATTGACGAGCTATCCGAAGCGTCGAGCCTTCTTGATGGACATGACTATTCGTCACAAATCATTCCGCGCATCGCCGGGGTTCCAGTAATGCTCGATATATCTGGATGCCCTCATTCCCCTTTTTGAAGGTCCCAAAAAGACTACCCGTGTGGGTTTGGCTAGGTTCGGGCGCTGTCCGCGCCGTGGGGTAAAATCGTTCAGTCAGAACACGAACCCGCATCGGAGCTCATCACATGGCATTCGTCCATCTGCACAACCACACTGTTTTCTCCATGCTCGACGGCGCAACCCGTATCCAGGATATGGTCAACCGTGCCGTAGAGCTGGGCATGCCCGCCGTGGCCATTACCGACCACGGCTACATGTATGGCGTGCCCGATCTGGCGCTGGCCTGCGACGCCGTCAACCACAATACGCCCGAGTACAAAACGTGGAGCCACGACAAGGCCTTCTTGGAAAAGGACCGCCGCGACGAGCTGGTGGAGCCCGATCCCGAGGCAAACCCGCGCGAGCATGCCCAGTATGTGAAGGACATGGCCATGTGGGACGAGAAGGGCAATATCGACGAGCTCAAGCCGCCTCTGGTCATCAAGCCCATCTTTGGCTGCGAGGTCTACTTTACGCCGGACGAGACGCTCGCCCGCGACCACAAACCCGAGCTCTACCACATGATCCTTCTGGCCAAGGACCAGGAGGGCTACGTCAACCTGATGCAGACGGTCTCCGAGGCCGCCGTGCAGGGCTTTTACTACAAGCCGCGCGTGACGCTCGACAACCTGCGCCGCCACGCCAAGGGCATGATCTGCACCAGCGCCTGCATCGCGGGCATCATCCCCAAATACATCGACCGCGGTGACATGGAGGGCGCCATCAAGTGGGCCGAGACCTTCCGTGATACTTTTGACCCCGGCGACTTCTACATCGAGATCCAGGAACACGGCATCACCACCGATAACGGCCTGACCGACGAGCAGATGGACCGCACGCTCATTGATATCGCCAAACAGGTGGGCGTCAAGGTCATCGCCACCAACGACTTCCACTACCTGCGCCGCGAGGACGCGCCCGTGCAGGACGTCATCATGTGCATCGGCATGAACGCCAAGGTCGACGACCCCAACCGCATGCGCATGACCGGCTCGGAGTTTTACATGAAGACCGAGGAGGAGATGCGGGCGATGTTCCCGTATTGCCCCGAGGCCTGCGACAACACGCTCGAGATCGCCGACAAGTGCTACGTTGAGCTGGACTGGGACTCCATCATCCTGCCGCGCTTTCCGCTGCTCGATCCCGGCGAGACGCACGAGAGCCAGTTCCGCCGCGAGTGCGAGAAAGGCCTGCGCCAGCACTACGGTGACGACTGGGCCACGCGCGAGATCGGTGGCGTCAACATCAAAGAGCGCTTTGAGTACGAATACAAGGTCATTTGCGACAAGGGCTTTGCCGCCTACTTTTTGATCGTCGCCGAGTACGTGCAATGGGCCAAGGACAACGGCATCGGCGTCGGCCCCGGCCGTGGCTCGGCCGCCGGCGCTATCGTCGCCTACGCCATGAACATCACCGCGTTCGACCCGCTCGAGAACGGTCTGATGTTCGAGAGGTTCCTGTCCCCGCAGCGTACCGAGATGCCCGATATCGATATGGACTTCGACGATGAGCGGCGTCTCGAGGTCGTGGAGCACGTTCGCCAGCTCTACGGTCCCGAGAAGGTCACCCACGTCATCACCTACTCGACCATTAAGGCCAAGCAGGCCATCAACGACGCCGCGCGCGTCCTGGACTACCCGGTCTACATGGGCCAGCGCCTGTCCAAGATGGTCTCGAGCGACCCCAAGGTCAAGCTCAAGCAGGTGCTCGAAAAACAACCCGGCAAAGAGGATCTGTTTAATCCCGACTTTGCCGAGGCCTATAAAAAGGACGACGACGCCCGCCGCATCATCGACACGGCGCTCTCGATCGAGGGTCTCACCCGTGGCGAGGGCGTGCATGCGTGCGCCGTTCTGATCTGCCGCGACCCCGTCAACGAGCACGTGCCCACCAAGCTCGACACCAAGGGCGGCGTCGAGATTACCCAGTACGAGGGCCATACCGTTGCCGACATGGGCCTGCTCAAGATGGACTTCTTGGGCCTGCGTACGCTGACGGTTATCTCCAAGGCCAAGGCAAACATCAAAAAGAACTTCGGCATCGACATCAAAGAGGAAGAGATTCCCTTTGACGATCCCGAGATCTTTAAGCTCATGGGCTCCGGCCACACCGCCGGCGTCTTCCAGGTCGAGTCCGCCGGCATGACGGCCACGATCAAGAACATGAAGCCCACCGAGTACAAGCACGTCGTGGCATTGATCGCCCTGTACCGCCCGGGCCCGCTGGGCGCCGGCATGGTTTCGTCCTACATCAACCGTATGAACGGCAAGGAGCCGGCCGTCTCCTACGACGACCGTCTGGACGACATCCTGGGCGAAACCTACGGCACCATGGTCTACCAGGAGCAGGTTATGCTCATCTCCGTCGAGATGTGCGGCTTCTCCAAGGGCGAATCGGACTCGCGTATCCGTAAGCCCGTGGCTAAGAAGAAGATCAAGCTGCTCACGTCGACGGTGCTCCACTGGGAGGATGGCTCGGACGAGACCACCTACGACCACTGGATGAACGGCGCTATCAAGAACAACTACACGCGCGAGGTCGCCCAGAAGATTTGGGACGATGTTCTCGAGTTCGCGTCCTACGCCTTCAACAAGTCGCACTCCGCCGGCTACGCCATCTTGGTTATGCAGACGGCGTGGCTCAAGGCGCACTATCCGCACGAGTACATGGCGGCCGTCCTGACGTCCTATACGGGCAAGACCGACAAGATCGTGCACTACGTCTCGGCATGCCGTCACGACGGCATCCCCGTGCTTTCGCCAGATGTCAACGAGTCCGGTACCGAGTTCACGGCTACCAAGGAAGGTGTGCGCTTTGGTCTGGCCGGTATCCGCGGCGTGGGCACCGGCGTGGCGCAGGCGATTATCGCCGAGCGCGAGGCGGGCGGTCCGTTTAAGACGCTGCATGACTTTGTCGAGCGCGTGGACTCGAGCCAGGCCAACCGTCGCGTGATCGAATCGCTCATCAAGGCAGGTGCCTTCGACTCCACGGGGTATCCGCGTCGTCAGATGATGCACTTTGTGGACAAGAACAACCCCGAGAACATCATCGATGCCGCGGCAAAGCGCCAGAAGGATCGCGCGAGCGGCCAGACGTCGTTCTTCGACATGTTTGGCGACGTTGAGGGCTCGGGCTTTGAGGTGAGCGTACCCGATCCGGATGGCCAGGAATGGGACCGTCACCTTAAGCTGAGCCAGGAGAAGGAGGTTCTGGGCATCTATGTCTCGGACCACCCGCTGCGCCCGTTTGAGTATGCGCTCAGCAAAGCGCGCGACTTCTCGTTCTCGCAGATCGACACCGGCTACGAGGTGCAAAACCCCACGGGCGGCACCATCAACCAGGAAATTCCCGAGGGCAAGGCGCTGTGGTGGGCCGGTATGGTCTCGAGCGTGTCCAAGCGCGTGACCAAAAACGGCGATCCCATGGGCATCGTGCAGCTCGAGGACATGGAAGGCGAGGCTACGGTCGTGGTGTTCCCCAAGACCTTCAAGGAGGCCGAGGGGTATCTGTACGGCGAGGTCGACCCCGAGACCGGCGCGCAGCTGTCCGATGCGTTTGTGCGCATTAAGGGCAAGCTCGAGCGCTCGGACCGCGGCGACCAGATCATCGCGCAGGAGATTGTGCCGCTTGAGCTCAACGAGGAGAACAACAAGCCCAAGGTGTTTGAGGTCATGGTGCCCAACAGCCGCTTTAGCCAGAGCAACATGGCGCGTCTTGCCACGGTGCTCACCGCCAACCCGGGCGGCGACCGCGTAGAGATCTTTATCGAGCAGGCGGACGGGCGCGTGCTGCGTGCCGAGGTACCTGCTAAGGTCAACGCACGCTCGATTCCGCTGTTGGCCGAGGCCAAGGCCATCGTGGGTAACCAAGGCAGAGTGACGGTGATCTAAGGACGCCGTTGGCGGGGTAGCTAATTTGGGACGGGGCTTTTTTAGCTACCCTTTGGCTGACGGCGAATGAGTCGGGGTCGGAACACATCTCAACCGACATATGGGGGTAGCTAAAATAGCCCCGTCCCAAATTAGCTACCCCGGGTGAGATTGGAGGAAGCGATGGCGCAGGGGACGTTTGTGCAGGCGCTTCGTAAGGAGGCGGCGCTCAGCAGTACCTTTATGAAGGGGCGTTCGCTCATGCTCAACGGCGCCGTGCTGTCGTTTGAGGACTCCGGCTCGCGCTTCTCCAAAAACGTGAATATCGAGGGTACGGTGCGTGGTTCGCGCGGCGACCTGTATAAGACGCACGTGGCGCTCGATATGGACGAGCACGAGGTTGTCGACTACGACTGCGATTGTCCCGCCGCCTTCCGCTATTCCGGCATGTGCAAGCACGCCATCGCCACGGCGTTGGCGTATCTGGATGCCAGCGGCGCCGAGCCCGTCGAGGGTTTGCGTACGCCGGTCCGCACGTTTACGGTGTCGCCCGCACAGTCCAAGCAGCCCACACGCCCCGCGCCCAGCGCATCTGCGGTCAACCCCAACTTTCCCTTCCCGGCGCCCGTGCCCACGAGCCCGAGCCTTGTGGCAGCGCTTTCCGATCTTTCGGACGCGCGCATGGACAAACTCGTGGCCATGCGCCGCAAGCTCGCTGGCACCATTGACCCCGATGCGCCCAAAGCAGTGCTGGAGCCCTCGCTGGTGTCGTACTACAATCCGCTGTTTGCCGATCGCTTTAGCTGGGCGCTTGAGTTTCGCATCCGCTGCGGCTCGGTGTCCTACGTGGTTAAGGATATCGACGGCATGGCCGATGCCTATGTGCGCGGCGGTACGTTCTCCTATGGCAAGAAGCTTACGTTTGCCCATGTGCCCGAGGCTTTCGATGACGTGTCGACAAAGCTGCTCGATTTTGTTGCAATGACGGTCGCCTTCCTAGGCGATATTACGAGCTCGCGCTCGGCATCGTACGACTTTGCCCGCAGCGGTTTTGTCGCCGAGCGTCAGTTGCCGGTATCCGAGTATTCCATCGTGTCCGTGCTGGACCTGCTGCGTGGCAGGACCATGTCCTTTGAACCTGCTTGGTCGCGGGGGACGACGACGCACCGCGCCTACGAGGTGGCAGTCGAGTCGTTGCCGGAAGGGGAGAACGAAGTCCCGGCTAAGCGCCCGCCGCTGATTGCTGCCAAGATTGTGCCGGCAGCCGGGGGCAGCTACGACTTGCGCCTTCCGGCCGATACGTACTGCTTTGCCTCGGGCGACGTCGCCTATCTGGTCGATACGCGCCGCGCGCGCCGTACCGACACGGCGTTTGCCCAACATGCCGCGCCGTTCCTATCGCACTTGTTGCCCTGCCGCACACCGGTCCATATCGCCGCCGACCAGGTGGGTGAGTTTTGCCGCATGGCGCTGCCTATCTTGCGCGACTACACCGACCTTACCGCGCCCGCTGCGCTCGATACCGTGGCGCCCGAGCCAAGCTTTGCCATGGCGATCGGCGTCGACGATGGCCTTGTGACCTGCAAAATTACGGTTACCTACGGCGACTGGTCGGCAGATCTCTTTAGCATGGGCGCTCCGGGCAGCCCCTTCGAAGAGCAGCGCCCGGGCGTGCCGCCGCGCGACGAGGTGGCAGAGTTTCGCGTTATGGATACGGCGGCTCTGTATTTCGACTTTTACGAGGGTGGCCTGGCGTTTGAGGAACGCGATGACGAGAGCCTGTTCCACTTGCTGACTGAGGGCCTGTCTGCCCTGTCCGAGCTGGGCGAGGTCATGCTCAGCGACCGTTTGCGCCAGATCTCGGTCCGTCCTGCGCCCAAGCTTTCGGTGCGCGCCACCGTCAAGAGTAACCTGCTCGACGTCGAACTGGGCGCGAGCGGCCTTTCGGCGGCAGACCTTGCCATCTACCTCGATTCCTACAAGCGTCACCAGACGTTTGCTCGTCTCACGTCGGGCGACATCATTCGCCTGGACGAGGGAGCGCGCGCCGCGTTTGGCCTTGCCGAGGATCTGGGGGTCGATGCTGTCGACCTGCTCGACGGCGTGTCGCTTCCCGCGTCGAGTACCCTGTTCGTCGACAGCATGCTTGCGCGCACGCCCGCGCTCGAAGCCGATCGCGACGCTGCATTCCGTCGCACCGTCGAGCGCCTGGACACGCTCGGCAAGATGGACTTTACGGTGCCGGCCTCGCTCAAGGCCACACTGCGTGGCTACCAGGTCGACGGCTACCAGTGGCTCGGTTCGCTCGAGCATCTGGGTCTTGGCGGCATTTTGGCCGACGACATGGGCCTGGGTAAAACGCTCCAGATGATCGCGCATATCCTGGCGCGCGTGGAGGCGGGGGACGCTAAGCCCACGCTCGTGGTATGTCCCGCATCGCTCGTGTACAACTGGACTGCCGAGCTGGAGCGCTTTGCCCCCTCGATTGATGTGTGCGCCATTGTGGGTGCTAAGGCCCAGCGTCGCGTGCAAATTGCCGGCGTGGCCGAGCATAACGTGGTCGTGACGTCGTATGACCTCATGCGCCGCGATATCGACGAGTACGTCGAGCAGGACTTTGCCCGCGTGGTGCTGGATGAAGCCCAGTACATTAAAAACCCGCTCACGCAGGTGGCTCGCGCCGCCAAGCGTCTGCCTGCCGGCGTGCGCTTTGCCTTGACGGGCACGCCCATCGAAAACCGCCTGTCCGAGCTCTGGAGCATCTTCGATTTTTTGATGCCGGGCCTGCTCGGCACGCGCGAGTCGTTTGCCAAACGCTTCGAAAGCCCGGTCGAGCACGCCGAGGGTGACAGCGCCGCTCGCCTGCAGGCGCTCGTGTCGCCGTTTGTGCTGCGCCGCGTCAAGGAAGACGTGGTGGCCGACCTGCCCGAGAAGATCGAGGATACGGTGATGGCGCAACTCACCGGCGAGCAGCGCAAGCTCTACCTGGCCAACCAGGACCGCATTGCCCAGCAAGTGCAGCACCGCGAGGCCGGGGAGTTCAAAAAAGATAAGCTCAAGGTACTTGCCGAGCTCACCAAGCTGCGCCAGATCTGCTGTGATCCTCATCTGCATTACGCGGACTACAAGGCGGGAAGCGCCAAGCTCGATACGTGTATGGAGCTCGTCCACGGCGCGCTCGACGGCGGTCATCGCATCTTGCTGTTCAGCCAGTTTACGGGCATGCTCGATATCATCGGCAAGCGCCTGGCCAAGGAGGATATCGCCTTCCTTAAGCTTACGGGCGCATCGTCTAAAGAGAGCCGTGCCAAGATGGTTGCGCAGTTCCAAGTGGGCGAGGTGCCGGTGTTCTTGATTTCGCTCAAGGCGGGCGGCGTGGGCCTTAATTTGACGGCTGCCGACGTGGTCATCCACTACGACCCGTGGTGGAACGTGGCGGCGCAGGACCAGGCGACCGACCGCGCCCACCGCATTGGCCAGCAGCACACCGTGACCGTGTACAAGCTCATCGCCAAGGACACAATCGAGGAACGCATCATGCAGATGCAGGAGTCCAAGCGCGACCTGGTCAACAGCGTGCTCGGCGGTGACGGCATCTCGTCGGCGCTGTTCACGCGCGAGGACGTTCTGGCGCTGCTCGGCGGCGACGGTCGCTAGCCGCGCGCGGGATGGGGCCGCCGGGCTGGGCCGGGTCGCCGGTTCGTCCTGGCCCGACCGCTTGCCTCACCCGTTATGTGTTCATTTGCAATGGCATGGATGGTTCGGCGCTCTTTGGGCATAAGAACTATCGAGAACATTGGCACATCAGCAAAGGAGAACATCATGGCGAAATTCTTTAAAGACTCCGACGGCAAGCTCGTTGCCGCTCTTGGCGACGACGTTGCGACCCCTGCCGGCTGCACGGAGCTGACGGCAAACACCGAGGATGCGGCGCACGAGAAGCACGTGCCTGTTGTCGAGATCGAGCGCGACGGCCACGTCATTCGTGCGCGCGTGGGCTCGACGGAGCACCCCATGCTGCCCGAGCACTACATCGAGTGGATCGCGCTTGAGGCCGAGGGCCGCCTGGAGGTCCATTACCTTGAGCCCGGCATGAAGCCCGCGACGTTTTTCGCTGGCGGCTCCAAGACCGGTACCGTCTATGCCTACTGCAACCTGCATGGGCTGTGGTCCGCGACGTTCTAGGAGCGTGCCCCCGCTCGGGGTATCATAGCTAGCATATGCACATGCAAGCGCCGGCTGCATTATGCGGCCGGCGCTTTTACTACGGTTTTGATGGTTTACGACGGAAAGGGCTGGGCCATGAAGCTCGCGCTTGCACAGATCGATATGCGCCTGGGTGATATTGAGGGCATTTGCGGTCGCATCGAGGACCAGGCTCGTCTGGCCCACGAGCGCGGGGCGCGCGTGCTGTGCGTCCCGGCTCCGCTCATTATGGGTGCTCTGCCCGGCGGTCTGGTGGGTACTGCCGACTTTGAGCACGACATGCTGACAGGCCTGACCGGTGTTGCCGAGCGTATCCAAGAGCTCGATATGATCTGCATCGTGCCCGCGGCGGTTTCGTTTGAGGGCCAGCCGCTGCTCGACTACATGATGCTCAAGGACGGTCATGTGGTGCCGGCGCGATCGAGCATTGCCCTGCAGCGTGGCGAGAACAACGACACGCGTTGGGCGCCGCCGGTGTTCGACGTGGACGGCGTGCGCATCGCCGTGATTTTTGACTTGGACCGCGAACTCGAGATGTTGCCGACCGGTGTTGACCTCATTGCGTATTTCCAATTCAGCGCGTTTGACATGACCGACCGCGAGACTGCCGCCATCGCCGCCGTTCGCAGCGGTGCCTACCGCAAGATCGCATCTAAGCGCAGCGTGTGGTTTGCCTGCATGGCGCCGGTCGGTGCGTACGACGAGTCGGTGTATACCGGCGGTTCGTTTGTGCTCGACGACTGCGGTCGCGTGGTGGCCCAGGCGCCGTGTTTTGAGGAGAGCCTGCTGGTTCAGGAGATTCAGCGCGGCGTGATGCTCGATGCCCTGGAAGATCACGAACTGCCCGAGTTTCGTTCCGAGGCGTGGCTGTGGCAGGCGCTGGTGCTCGCCGTGCGCGACAATGCCCGCGCTCGCGGCGCGTCGCGTGCTGTGGTGGCACTCGAGGGTGACTTGCCGTCGTCCCTGCTGGCGGCACTTGCCGTTGACGCTCTGGGCCCGCGTAATGTGATTGGCCTTGTGCTGGGGCGCAACCGTATCTTTACGCCGGCTCAGGAAGAGGCCGAGGCTGCCCGCTGTGCCGCCGTCCGCGCGATTGCCGAGCGCCTGCACATTCGCACCGTCGAGCGCGACGCACCGGATGCGGCGCGTGTGCTCGATCGCGACGTGTCGGCGGGCGATGCCGAGCGTCTGCGCTCGCGTGCGCTGGGGCTGATGCTCGAGGATACGGCGCTCGAGCTGGGCGCCATGGCGTTGAGCCCGCTCTCCAAGACCGAGTACGCGCTGGCGGCGCCCGCACTGTCCGGTGGCTACCAGGGCGACTTTGCGCCCTTTGGCGATGTGTACCTGTCGACGCTTGAGTTTGTGGCGCGCGTGCGCAACCGCACGTCTGCCGTGGTGCCCCAAGAGCTCGTGACGCTCAACGCGGTGGAAGATTGTATGGAGCGAGTGCTGGCGCAGGCGCTCTCGACGCTCGACGGTCCGGTCGATATGCTCGACCGCGCGGCACAGCTGCTCGGCGGGCTTGAGCCGGGTGAGGTCGATGGCGCGCTCGAGGCGCACGTGGATCGCAATCGATCTTTCGACGACATCCCGATGGCCGCTGGCAAGCCTGAGGCCTGCTCGCTGCTGCTGATGCTCGTTCGACAGGGTGAGGCTGCCCGTCGCATGTTGCCGACGGCGCCGATCGTTTCGGCCCGTTCGTTTGCCGAGCGCGCTTGGCCGTACATGCTTGCGTGGTCCGATTTGGGGCTCAACGGCAAGGAGCACATGACGGTTGATTCACTGGCGCGCGCCGAAGTGCGCCGCTTTGCCGATAGCGATACGGGCGATCGCATGCGCGGTGAGATGATGGGTCTGTTGGGTGAGCTGTTGGGTATTTCGCCCGAGCAGATGGAGGAGCTGCGCTCTGAGGACGGTCAGCGTCGTTTGCACGAGGGGATGAAAAAGTTCGAGGGCGAGGTCCAGGACGCCATCGAAAGGATGATGGGCGGCCAGGGCGGACCGCAGGGCGGTCCCCAGGGTACGCCGATGCCACATCCGCCGGTGGATCCCCGTCAGTTTCCTTTTTTCTCGCAGAACTAAACTGGGGATAGGATTCGCTCCCAACCCCGATGCTTTAACTAAGCATCTTGGCCCCGTTGTGTTATTCTAGAACAGACGTTCGTGAATAGTGCGTGGGGCCTTGCCTTGCGCTGCGCTTGTGGCGAGGGGAGGTTGGCTTGGTTATCTTGGGTATCGACCCTGGTTTGGCCCATACGGGGTGGGGGATTATCGAGGAGCGACGTGGCGAGGTTCGCTGTCGTGCCTATGGCTGCATCGAGACCAGTGCGGGCAGCCCGCTCGCGGTGCGCCTGTCGCATATCGCCCGCGACCTCAAGGGCGTTGTCGAACGCTATCGTCCCGATACCGCTGCTATCGAGAGCATCTACTTTGGCGCCAACGTTCGTTCGGCCATCCCCACGGCGCATGCCCGCGGCGCTGCGCTTGTGGCGCTTTCGGAGTGCGCGCTCGAGATTGGCGAATACACGCCTATGCAGATTAAGCAGGCTGTTGTGGGCACCGGCGCCGCAGATAAGCGACAGGTCGCCTACATGGTGCGTACGCTTACGCAGCTCGATCACGACCCGCACCCCGACCATGCCGCCGATGCCCTGGCCTGCGCCATCTGCCACGTTAACCTCAGCCGCACCCGAGCGCTTACCGGCGGCGAGTTCTATCAACAGAGAGGAACCGGATACTGATGATCTCCCAGCTCCACGGAACGCTTGTCGAGGCCACGATGAGCTCTGCTGTCGTCGATGTGTCGGGCGTGGGCTTTGAGCTCGGCATCTCGGGCAGCACTGCGGCCACGTTGCCGACGCCCGGCGGCGAGGTCCGCCTCTACACGCGCATGCAGGTGCGCGAGGACGCCATGACACTTTTCGGATTTTCCTCAAAGGATGAGCGCACAATGTTCGACCGGCTCGTGTCCGTCTCGGGCGTTGGCCCGCGCTTGGCGCTCGCCGTGCTTTCCACCTATACCGTAGGGCAGCTGTATTCGCTGGTGATGGCCGAGGACGACAAGGGCATGGCTAAGGTGCCCGGTGTGGGTAAAAAGACAGCTCAGCGCCTCATTCTGGAGCTCAAGAGTACCTTTGCCAAGGATAAGGGCTTTGTGCCGGTCGACGTGATTCCCGGACAGGTTGCGATGCCCGTGCCTGCTGCCGCTCCCTCGGCCATCGATGATGCCCGCGCGGCACTCCTTTCCATGGGCTTTAGCCCGCAGGAGGCCGATGTCGCTCTGAGCGGGTATGATGGGCAGGATATGCGTGTCGAGGATCTGCTCGGCGCGGCGCTTAAGCGACTCGGAATGGATGCGTGATGTGGGAAGCCGATGACTCTCAGGACCTGTGGGCGACGCCCGGCAGCTCGCCGGCGGCATCCATGGCGCACGGTGAGCGCATGGTGGGCTCGGAGCTGACGCCCGAGGACCTCGATGTCGACCGTACCCTGCGTCCCCAGCGCCTGGACGACTATTGCGGTCAGGAGCATATCAAGCAGAGCCTTCGCGTGCTGATCGAGGCGGCGCAGAGCCGTGGCGAGACGCTCGACCACGTGATCTTCTCGGGCCCTCCGGGTCTGGGCAAGACCACGCTGGCCACCGTTATCGCCAACGAGCTGGGCGCTCAGATTAAGACGACGAGTGGCCCGGCCATCGCGCGCACCGGCGACCTGGCGGCCATCCTTACCAACTTGCAGCCGGGTGACGTGCTGTTTATCGACGAGATCCACCGTCTCAACCGTTCGGTCGAGGAAGTCCTGTATCCCGCGATGGAGGACTTTGCGCTCGATATCGTAATTGGCAAAGGTCCGGCGGCGCGCTCGATTCGCCTGGATATCCCCAAGTTTACGCTGGTGGCGGCAACGACCCGCTCGGGTATGCTGACCGGCCCGCTGCGCGACCGTTTTGGTATTTCGTATCGCCTGGACTACTACACGGTCGAGGAGCTTGCCCAGATTGTGACGCGCTCGGCAACCATTTTGGGCGTGACAATAGACCATCCGAGCGCGCTCGAGATCGGCTCACGCTCGCGTGGCACGCCACGTCTTGCCAACCGCTTGCTCAAGCGCGTGCGCGATTACGCCCAGGTGCGCGGCAACGGTCCTATTGAGCTTGATATCTGCCGTCAGGCGCTCGAGTTCTTTGAGATTGATGAGCTTGGTCTGGACTGGATGGACATTCGCATCTTGGAGACGCTCGCCAAGACGTTCTCCGGCCGTGCCGTGGGCCTGACGACCCTTGCCAGCGCGGTGGGCGAGGATCCGGGTACGCTCGAAGATGTCTACGAACCCTACCTGCTGCAGTGCGGCTTGATGATTCGCACGCCGCAGGGTCGCCAGGCAACGCTTCGCACCTTTGAACACCTGGGGATTGAACCTACCGTTTAGGGCGCTTTGTTTTGGCGGGCTGTCAGGCTATCGCTGGGCATTGGATAAACATATCGCCGTTCATCGGTTATGGGCGTTTTACTATTGCGCGCCCGTGCTATGCTGAATTGGTCTTTTTCTCATCCGGTAACGAAAGGACCGCCCATGCCTACTGATATCGAAATCGCACGTTCCGTCACGCCGCTGCCCATTACCGAGGTGGCCAAGAGCGCCGGCGTCGACGTAAAGCACCTGATTCCGTACGGCTTCGACAAGGCAAAGGTCGACTATTCACTGCTCAACGAGCCGTCCGATCACCAGGCCAAGCTTGTCCTCGTGACTGCTATCAATCCCACGCCTGCGGGCGAGGGCAAGACCACCACGACCATCGGTCTGGCCGACGGTCTGCGTCGTCGCGGCGTCAAGAGCGCCGTGGCCCTGCGCGAACCTTCGCTCGGCCCCGTCTTTGGCGTCAAGGGCGGTGCCGCCGGCGGCGGCTGGGCCCAGGTCATCCCCATGGAGGACATCAACCTGCACTTTACCGGAGACTTCCACGCTATCGGTGCCGCCAACAACCTGCTGGCCGCCATGCTCGACAACCATATTCAGCAGGGCAACCAGCTCGGCATCGATGTTAAGCGCATCACCTGGAAGCGCGTCGTCGACATGAACGACCGTCAACTGCGCCATGTTATCGATGGCATTGGCGGCAAGGCCCAGGGCGTGCCGCGCGAGGACGGCTTCGATATCACCGTTGCCTCCGAGGTCATGGCAATCCTGTGCCTGTCCACGAGCATCAGCGACCTCAAAGAGCGCTTGGGCGAGATCGTTGTCGGCTACAGCTATGCCGGCGAGCCCGTCCGCGCCCGCGACCTTAAGGCCCAGGGCGCCATGGCCGCGCTGCTCAAGGATGCGCTCAAGCCCAACCTGGTGCAGACGCTCGAGGGCACGCCCGCGTTTGTCCACGGCGGTCCCTTCGCCAATATCGCCCACGGCTGCAACTCCATCATGGCCACCCGCATGGCCATGCGTTTTGGCGACGTTGCGATTACCGAGGCCGGCTTTGGCGCCGACCTTGGTGCCGAGAAGTTCCTGGACATCAAGTGCCGCATGACGGGCGTTCGCCCCAGCGCCGTCGTGGTCGTCGCCACTGCCCGCGCGCTTAAGTACAACGGCGGTGTCGCCAAGGCCGACCTCAACGACGAGAACCTCGAGGCCCTTAAGGCCGGTATGCCCAACCTGCTGCGTCACGTCGACAACATCCAGAACGTCTATGGTCTTCCCTGCGTGGTCGCCATCAACCGCTTCCCGACGGACACCGAGGCCGAACTTGCGCTCATCGAGTCCGAGTGCCAGAAGCTCGGCGTCAACGTTAAGCTGTCCGAGGTTTGGGCCAAGGGTGGCGAGGGCGCGCTCGACCTGGCTGATGAGGTCATGCGCCTGATCGATCAGCCGAGCGAGCTCAAGTTTGCCTACGAGGACGGTGCCGATGTGGCCGACGCCCTGGAGGCCGTTGCCACCAAGGTCTACCGCGCCGATGGCGTCGACTTTACGCCGGCTGCCAAGCGCCAGCTCGCCGAGCTGCGCGAGAACGGCTTTGGTAACCTGCCGGTGTGCGTCGCCAAGACCCAGTACAGCTTTAGCGATAACGCCAAGGCTCTGGGCGCGCCCGAGAACTTCCGCATCACCGTGCGCGAGCTCAAGGTTTCCGCCGGCGCCCACTTTGTGGTCGCGCTGACCGGCAGCGTTCTGACCATGCCGGGCCTACCCAAGGTTCCCGCGGCCGAGAACATCGACGTCGACAACGACGGCAACATCACCGGCCTGTTCTAAGCCTGCTGCTCATAGCCGCTTGCCCGCCCCGCCGCGCCTACCAAGGCCCGGCGGGGCTTTTTGATCCTTAGGCCCGCGCATGTCTTGTAGATACCGGCGGGCTTTGTCCATCATAGGCTTTTGCGCGGGTAGAATGCATGGATAACTTGATGCTTACGGGCGACGGAAAGGAATCGTTGCATGGACCAGGACAAGACGACCGTAATGGGTGGCTACGGCTCCCTGCGGACGGGCAATGGCGCCGATGAGACCCGCGTCGTGCCGAATCCCGGCTACGCTGCCCCCGATACGACGCAGGTGTCGGCCGATCCCACGCGCGTTGTGAATTACGGAAGCGCGGCGCAGGACCCGCATGGTGTCTCATCGCAGAACCCCTACGGCAACGCGGCGGTAGACCCTTATGATGACCTGCTGCAAAATCCCATTCCGCAGCCCCAGCAGACGACGTATATGCCGCGCACGGCACAGCCGCGCTACGAGTCGCACGACCGATACGCGCGCGAGCCGTATCGTGAGTATCCCAAGTCCATCCCCCAGTATGGCGAGGACGAGGAGAAGAAGCCTTCGCGTTCGTCGAGCGTGATTAAGAAGATCCTCATCGTGCTGGCGATCTTCTTTGCCTTGTCGGTTGTGTTTGCCATCGTGTCGGGCATGCTCAACAAGCGGGGCGCCACGACTGATACCACGGCCGAGCAGACCGAGACTGTCCAGTCCGGCACCGTCGACCTGAGCGATATCCCGGGTCAGTACTGGTCAAACGCCAAGAAGCTCCTCAAGTCGCGCGGGGCCGACCTTTCGAACGCCGTGATCCTGACCGATGATGGCTCAACACCTGTTGTCGATGCCAATTGGGTCGTGACGTCTGCCTACTATAACGACAACGGTAACCTCGAGATTCAGCTCACGCGCAAGGACAGCTCGTCGAGCAACGCGTCCGGCGACCAAGGCGCCACGGACAGCTCGAGCTCTAACACGCTGGAGGACCTGAGCAACAAGGCACAGGAGTTGGGAGACAAGGCCCAAGAGCTGGGTGACACGGCTCAGAATCTCGGCGATACTGCACAGAACCTGGGCGATATGGCAACGAACGCCTGGGATGCCCTGCAAAACGGCATTTCGGGCGCGCAGGGAAACTAGCGGCCGAGCGGCTAGAGCCTCAGCGGTGCAAACAAAAACGGGACGCAGGATTGCGTGACCGGGCGCATGGGCGCGTTGGTCGGCGGTCCTGCGTCCCGTTTTGCTGTCGATTACAGCTGTTCGGCCGGACGGTCGGGCGAGCTAAAGCCCGAGTCAAACGTGACAACGCATGATGCATCGGGCCTGCGCTCGTGCACGATATGCGTTACGCGCTCCAACAGCTCGTCGTCGGAGATGCGAAAGCCGTCGGGACGCACCAGGTCAAACGAAACGAACCCGTCGTGCTCGTGCAGGTCATGGATAGAGAGCGCGGGATCGATCTGCATGACGCCACGCTTGACCCAGCCGCGCAGGTCATCGCCGGTGGTGGCGATGGGGTCGCAGTGCAGCGTGATGTCGATGCCCATCTGGCGTTTAATATCGTGCTCGATGGTGTCCAGGATCTCGTGGTGCTCAAAGGCATCGCCCTCGCCGGGCATTTCCACGTGTGCGCTGGCAAACTGACGGCCGGGGCCGTAGTCGTGCACCATGAGGTCGTGTGTGCCCAAGACCTGGGGGTACGACATGATCCTGTCGCAGATTTCCTGGACGAGCTTGGGGTCGGGCGCTTGTCCCAACAGCGGGCTGATGGCGTCGCGCACCAGGCCCATGCCGCTGATGCAGATGAAGATACCCACACCCAGGCCTGCCCAGCCATCGAGGTCAAAGCCGGTCGTCTGCGAAATAAGCGCCGCCGCCAAGACCGAGCCCGAGGTGATGACGTCGTTTTTGGAGTCCTGCGCCGTGGCGATGAGCGTCTCCGAGTCGATGCGGTCGCCCAGCGCGCGGTTGAATGCGGCCATCCATAATTTGACGAGCATGGATAAGACGAGGGCGGCTAGGGAGACCAGCGTGTAGGCGGTGGGGGAGGGCTTGATGATCTTGGTAATGGACTCGAGCACCAGGTTGATGCCGACGGCGCAAACGAGGACGGCGACAAACAAGCCGGCGAGGTATTCGTAGCGGCCGTGGCCATAGGGGTGACCTTCGTCGGCCGGGCGGCTGGCAAGGCGGAACCCGAGCAAGCTCACAATGTTGCTCGAGGCATCGGAGAGGTTGTTAAAGGCATCGGCGACAAGCGAGACAGAGCTGGCGAGCAGACCCGCGATGCCCTTGGCCAAGCACAGGGTTATGTTGAGGCCAATGCAAATGAGGCTTGCGGCAAAGCCCGCGTTGGTGCGACAAGATGCATCGACCGGCTCGCCCTTGCTGCCAGGAACAAGTGTATGTACCAGACGATTTACAAATAGCATGGCGTACCTCCTCGCATCCTCGTTTAAGGGGATAGTGTAGCTCGCATGGGCGCGCCGTGCGCCGATGCTCAGAAAATGCAGCAATGGTCTGCGGGAGCTAACGAGCGGGGCTTCTTGTCCGACCGCGTGCTCCATTTTGGGCCACATGGGTATGGGCTTGTGCCTGCCTGCCCGACATACTTAATGTCGACAGCCCCTGCGTAAAGGAGGACGTATCCATGGACGAGATGTTTGCCATTAAATGCCAAAACTGCGGCGGCCCCATGTACTCACACCAGGCTCAACGCAGCTTTGAGTGCGCCTATTGCGGCACGGTCGTTCCGTGGCAGGCCGATGCGGGGGAGCCCAGGAGCGCCCTGGGCATTCGCCATGCGCCGCTGACGGTTGTCGATGGGCTGCTTAAGCTCACCCATGTGTCGCAGCTCGAGCGCCCGGAGGAGCCGGACTGGTATTTCTTTCATGCGCACTGGCGCAACCAGTCGGTTCTAGAGCATCTGCTGTGGGAGGACCGCGGCACGGCGCAGGAGTTCCAGGAGGCCACGCATGTGAGCATCCCGTGCCCCTTCTGCGGCGCATCCTTCGAAGGCGAGTCGACCCAGCGCGTGTTTGAGTGCCCGTCCTGCGGCAATAAGATCGGCGTTGCAGACCTACTCAAGCCCGGTACCTTTAGCAAGCGCCTGACCATGGGCGTTGGTGCGGAGTATGTACCCGAGCAGGGTATTCCCTGCGAAATCTCGCCGCAGCAGGCACGTGCCAACGCACTTCAGCTGGTGCGCCAGTATGCGGAAGCCTTTGCCGGGCACGACGTGGAAGATGCGATTCAAAATGACATGATGCTCTTCTACTTTCCCATGGCGCTCGCGGATTTGCGCATGATGGCGTCCTTCCCAGGCAAGGGGCTGAGCAAGGAGACCTTGGTGTACTACGAGGTGCTCGACTGGGCCTATCCCAGGGCAAACTACCTGGACGTTCGTCTTATGGGCATTTTGGAGCCGTGGGACTTTGCCAAGGTGGGGCCGTTCGATCCCGCCATGCAGGAAGGCGACTTCCGCGTTGTCTCCGTCGATGCGTCTACCAAGGACCAGGTGGTCATTGATAAGCTGGCGCTCGACATTGCCGGCAACGATGCCGAGGCGGTGCTGGGGCTCAATAAAAAGAGTATCCGCACGTGGGCGCGCAAGGCCCGCAAACACAAGGATGGTCTGGTGATGGTGCCGGTCTACTTTGTCGATCGTCCGGCGACGGACAGCCGCGAAGGCGAGCAGGTGCGCATTGCCGTAAACGGCCAGACGGGCCGTGCGGCCGCGGTAGTGTTTAGCGACAAGCGCGAGACACATGTGGTGGCACCGCTCAACCCGAGCCTGCATCTATCGAACGAAAGTACCGTGCACGCCACACCCATCGAGGTCAAATACGTTAAATCGCCGTTTCTGTACCAGATCGTGCGCCATGGAGGCGGTGAACAGCCGCGGCAGGTGGCGGCGGTGGCCGAGGGCTCCTACCGAGAAGAGAAGCCCAAGCGCCGCGGTCTGCTGGGTGCGCTATTTGGGAAGTAGGGGAGCGGTGCCAGTTGTTGCTGTAGCGTGAAAGCCAGGAGAAGGGGCGGCTCGCATGAGTGCGGGCTGCCCTATTTTTGTGCGGCGACAAGGCATGTGGGCGCTCAATTAAACGCTCATGCTCACAGCACAAACGTTGAGCAACATTACGTCTGCCGATAGCTATTAAAAAATGTCCGCTTGCGGTAGTAGCATTAAAAAAAGGGGGTCCCGAATGGAACCCCTCTGGCAAGTCAAATTGTCCCCTACGGGACGCCTTCCAAGGAAGGCATTTTTGGCAAAGCCGTATTTTGACTCGCAGTGTCGATGTAACTGGTAATCGACAAGGCAACTGTAACACAGCGCGGAAGGGCTGGTCGACATGAATTTAAGAAACTACTCTGGCGACTACAATATCGGCCTCGACATGGGAACCGGCTCCGTTGGTTGGGCGGTGACCGATGCCCAGGGCAAGCTTCTGCATTTTAAGAAACAGCCGACGTGGGGCAGTCGTTTGTTCGATAGCGCGCAGCCGGCGTCCGAGGCGCGCGTTCATCGTGGGCAGCGTCGCCGTTACGTGCGCCGTCGTTGGCGCCTCGACTTGTTGCAAAAGCTGTTCGAGCCTGCGATGAGCGAGGTCGATCCGGGCTTTTTCATGCGACTTAACCAGTCGCGGACCATTGAGGGCGATCCGATCTTTACCAAGGACTTCACGAAGGCCGATTACTACGATCGCTTCCCGACCATCTATCATCTGCGCACTTACCTTATGGTCACCGATGAGCAGGCCGATCTTCGATTGGTGTATCTCGCAATCCATAACATCGTTAAGCATCGCGGTAACTTCTTGCGCCAGGGGGAGAAGCTGACGGCAAAGACGGCAAAGACATCCGATGCCCTTAAGAATCTCAATGGCGCTCTGAAGGCATGGTGTGAATCGAGAGAATATGAGTTCGCGAAGCTTGATGAACTCTCTGTAGCGAAGATCTTGGCTGATGAGCGATCTTCTCGTTCGCAAAAGGCAAAAGACATTCAGGCGCTTGTAAAAGTGGATACTGCGGATGCGGCTGCGAACAAAAAGCTGGCGAAGGGTTTGTCGAGCGCTGTCGTCGGTCTCCAATGCGAGTTCAAAGATGTGTTTGGCGAGTTTGAGTGCGAGACAACTAAGCTCGCGCTTTTGGATGACGAGAAGTTAGAAGCGCTGCAGGCCGCATGTCCCGATGACTGCGTGGAGCTTCTTGAGTCCATCTGCGGTGTTTACTCTGCTTACGTGCTGCAGGGGCTTTTGTCCTATGCTGAGGGCCAGACAATCTCGGTCAACATGATCGAAAAATATAATTGTTACGCGAATGATCTTGATCGACTCAAGACTTTGGTCCACGAATATGCTCCCGGCTCATATGAGTCTTTCTTCCGCGGCGCAACCTATCACGATTCGAATAGCGATGACCCCTCGCGCGACTACGATGCCTCTAAGGCACAGGGTTACACCGCATATGACCTGCATAAACTGTCCTATGATGACTTCGCTAAATCCGTAAAGAAGCTCTTTGCGGGAACGGGCGCGGAGACGGATGAGCGCTATATTGCCATGATGGACGCATTCGACAAACAACGCTTTTTGCGTCGCCTTAAGACGAGTGATAACGGTGCCATCTACTATCAGCTGCATCTTGAGGAGTTGCAGGCTATTCTCAAAAACCAGGGCCGCTTCTATCCGTTCCTTAAGGACGAGGCTGCAAAGATCGAGAGTCTGGTTACGTTCCGTATCCCGTACTATGTGGGACCGCTGACGCCTAAAAATGCTGCCCAGGACAAACACGGCAACCATCGATTCCAATGGTCCGAGCGTAAGCCCGGCATGGAAGATGCGACGATCACGCCGTGGAACTGGGATACCGTGATCGATAAGAACAAGAGCGCCGAGAACTTTATTCTGCGCATGACGGGCGATTGCACTTATCTTGCTGGTGAAAAGGTGCTTCCCAAGCAGTCTCTGCTCTACGAGGAGTTCTGCGTTCTGAACGAACTTAATGGCGTTCGCTGGTCCGAAGATGGTGACGATTGGCAGCGCCTGGATGCCGCGCAGCGCGAAGGCATTGTCCATGAGCTTTTCCATAATAAGCGTCGCGTTACCTACAAGATGATTGCCGACTGGCTGGTAAAAGAGGGCGACGCGACAAATCCGGTTGTCCGCGACGGCCAGGGCGAGAGCGGTCTTGAATCGAAGATGAGCTCGTACATCTTCTTTGCCAAGGACATCTTTGGCGTGGACGAGTTGAGCCGCGCCGAGTATCCGGTTATCGAAAAGATCATTCTTTGGAACACGTTGTTCGAGGACCGCTCGATCCTTAAGGAAAAACTGCAGGATGAGTTTGGCCCCAGTGGCAACGGAATGCTCGATGCCGAGCAGATTAAGAAGATTTCCAATAAGCGCCTGACTGGTTGGGGACGTCTGTCAGAGAAGTTCCTGACGGGTATTAGGATTGATACGCAAGCCGGTCGCTCTATGAGCATCATGGACGTGCTGCGAGAGGGAAACCCTAGCTCCGAGCGTCGCCTGGGCGAGACTATGGTGATGATGGAGATTCTCCACGACAACACACTGGGCTTCCAAGAAAAAGTGGATGAGCACAATCGTAAATACTATGCCGAACACGAGAAGTCTCTAGGCGTAAATGAGCTTCCCGGATCTCCGGCGATTCGTCGCAGCCTGAATCAAGCGATTCGCATTGTTGACGAAATCGCAAAGATTGCGGGACACGCGCCGGCTAACGTTTTTGTTGAGGTGACTCGCGACGAGGACGAAAAGAAAAAGGGCAAGCGGACTACGAAGCGCTGGGACGCCATCGAGGACGCTCTCAAGGCGTTTAAGGCCGAGGGCGGCGACCTGGCTGTTATGGACGATTTCAAGGAGCTCAAGGCAGCTAATGTGGACCTTGACGAGCGCTTGACCCTCTATCTGATGCAAAACGGAAAATGTCTGTATTCCGGCCGCGCTATCGATCTCAATAAACTTATGGCGGGCTCGGGCGAGTATGAGGTCGACCATATCATTCCGCGTGCCTACATTAAGGACGACAGTCTCGAAAACAAGGCGCTGGTGTATCGCGAGGAAAATCAGCACAAGACCGACCAGCTTTTGATTGATAAGAGCATTCGCTGGAAGATGGGCGAAACGTGGAAGCAGCTGCACCAAGCGAAGCTCATTGGCGATAAAAAGTATCGCAACCTGCTGCGTTCTTCCATAAACGAGAACGCCATGAAGGGCTTTGTCGCGCGTCAGCTCGTGGAGACGAGCCAGATGGTTAAGATGGCGCAGGCGTTGCTTGAGGCGCGTTATGCCGACGAGGGAACTAAGATCGTTCCCGTTAAGGCGAGCGTGTCGCACAACCTCCGTGAGGCGGCCGGCTTGGTCAAATGCCGCGAAGCCAATGATTTCCATCATGCGCATGATGCCTATCTGGCATGCCGCTTGGGGCTGTTTATTCAGATGCGCCACCCCGGAATGTATGAGAACCCCATTGGCTACTCGCATGTGATTAAGAAATACGTGCGCGAGCAGTCCGAGCTGTTTAAGAAAACCCATCGCATGCCTGGATCGGCCGGATTTGTCGTCAATAGTTTTATGACTGCGGGTTTTGACCCCGAGACGGGCGAGGTCTTTGACGATGCCTGGACCGAGGACGACGAAGTCAAACGTTATAGGGGAAAGTATCTTCCGGACGGCTGGAACGCAGCGGCAGAGGTCGAGGGCATTCGCCGTGCGCTCAACTACCGCCAGTGCTACATCTCGAGGATGCCGCAGGAGGATACGGGCGCGTTCTGGAAGGCAACGATTTACTCACCGCGTGATCCCAAGATGGGCGCAAAGCTTGAGCTGTCGACCAAGCAGGGGCTCGATGCTAAGCAATACGGTGGTTTTTCGAGCCAGCAGTTTGCGTATTTCTTTATCTATGAGGCCAAAAAGAAAGGTAAGCCGGTGTTCCGGTTCTCTCAGGTTCCCGTGTGGCTTGCGGCACGCATCGAGGGAGACTCGGCAGCGCTTAGCGAGTATGCGAGGGGACTTGCGGAGAAGGAGGGCCTGGAGTACGTCGGTATCACGAGGTCGAAGATCTACAAGAAACAGCTGATTGAGGTGGATGGAGAGAGGCTGCTGCTTCGCGGCAAGAGAGAGCTTTTGTCAGCAGGTCAAATTGCCTTCACTCAGTTAGAACAAAGGGCAATTCTTGGCGAGAATATAGAGAATATCGATCGTGTTCTGAAGAAGATATCGGCGGCGTCGGATACTGTTGGGTCTAGAGTCGCAAGAATGTTGTCTCTTGATTCGATTGCCAGCAAGGCGGAAGGGCTAAGCGACGGCGATAAGGTGGAACTTGCGAGGGCACTTTGTCCGGTTTTAAATGGCTCGTATGATCGAGTCGATCTATCCTGTATTGGTGGGTCGAAGCGGACGGGAACGCTCTATGTGGTCTTTTCAAAGTTATTAAATGATCCTAATTTACCATTCGTCATTGTCGACCAGTCTGTAACGGGTATGTTCGAGAGAAGGACCCGTGTCGGGCTTTAGGAACATTGTCATTTCTAGCCCCTGCAAATTGCAGTACAAGGGCGGGTACATGGTTGTCCGTCGGGAGGACGACACGGCGAAGGTTCACCTTTCGGAGATTTCGTCGGTCGTCCTTCAGACCAACCAGGTGTTCATAAGTGCTTATCTGCTCTCGGAGCTTGCCAAGGCAAAGGTCGCGTTTGTCGTGTCTGACGAGAAACGCGACCCCATTGGGCAATATTTGCCGCTATACGGGGCTCATAACACCAGCAAGCGTATTGCAGAACAGCTTGAGTGGGGCGAACCAATCAAAAAGCGCGTATGGCAACGAATCGTGCGCGACAAAATCAAGCATCAATCTGATGTGCTCCACGCCCGTGCGCGTGAGGAACAGGGCGAGACGCTCAGGAGCATTGTTGCCGAGGTGCGTTCGGGTGATACGACGAATCGCGAAGGACATGCAGCCCGGCTGTATTTCAGCTCTCTGTTTGGTTCGTCCTTCTCGAGGGATGATGACACGCCTCTGAACGCTGCTCTCAATTACGGCTATGCGATTCTGCTGTCGAGCGTTAATCGCGAGATTGCGGCGCGCGGATACCTTACGCAGGCGGGGATTTGTCACAGAAATGAGTTTAACCAGTTCAACTTGAGCTGTGATTTTATGGAGCCGTTTAGGCCTCTTGTAGACCGTATTGTGTTTGACAACTTTGACGGCGAGTTCTCTAAGGAGACAAAGCTGCTTTTGGTCGACATGCTCAATCAGGGAATTGCGTATCGAGGCGGCACGTATCGCGTGGGCTCCGTAATCTCTCTGTATGTTGCTGACTGTTTCAAGGCTCTTGACCGGAAGTTGTCGGTGGACGAAATCGAGCCGTTTGAGGTTGTATGAGTGTCGGGGAAAGGATCAGATATATGAGGCTTGTCGTCTTCTTTGATTTGCCTGTCGATACTCCTGCGCAGAGAAAAGACTACCGGGTGTTCCGCAAATTCCTTCTTAAAGATGGCTATCTTATGCTCCAGGAGTCCGTGTATGCAAAGCTTGTTGTTAATGATGGGGCGGCAGGAAGCGCGGTGCAAAGACTCAGGAGGCATCGCCCGCCGTCCGGTCTCGTGCAAGTCCTTCGCGTGACTGAGTCTCAGTTTTCGACCATGGAGTACATTACGGGTAACCGCGAGGCTCATGAGGAGATAGACACAATGGAGGAGCTTCTGGTTTTATGAGGCTCGTGTTTTCGGGACTTGAGCACTCGCTGGAGCTAACAGCAGGGGAGACATCGGTTTTGCAAGTCGAAAACTCTGCTCTGTTCGCGCGGATTGTAACTTCTTTGCAAAACGGATTGGGGCGCCAGGCGATGGAACCTTACTCCCTTTGGAAAGACGATGAGGAGATTAAGCCCGGCAGCGCCCTGATGGTAGTGCCTGATGCGCTGAATCTTCCATGGGATGACCGTGCATTTATGACCGCAATCACCAAGAAGGTTGAGCGCGAGTTTCTAGAAGACGAAGATCTGCGTATGCAGGTGGAAGAGGCTGAGCGTGCAATAAAGCTGCGTTTAGGCGGATTAAACCTTGGCTTTAATGCCGATTTGGGGTTTGGGCTAGAATGGGATTTGAAGCGCTACCTCAAGTTTTTAGGATTTGGCGCAGCGCCTCAAGAAGATAAATCGTTCCTTGATAATCTGCTGAATTTTCTTTCATTTGCTCTTGACGCTGGCTGCAGAAAGACAATCGTATTTGTAAATCTCAAAACATTTTTGACGGAAAATGAGTTGCAAACGCTCTATGACCACGTGTTTTTTCTTAAGTTGAGCTTGTTGCTCCTGGAGAATAAAAAGGACACCATGGCTTACGGACATGAACATAAACTAACGGTTGACCTGCAGTTTTTAGAGCATTGAAAGAACTGACCGGTTAGATTGAACGTCCCGTCGCAGTAGGGAATTTGTTCCAATGGTTTTGGAGCAGTGTCGATCTAACTGGTAATCAAACCTCGCTGCGCTTGGCGCGCTCCTCCCACTGTTTTGGAGCAGTGTCGATCTAACTGGTAATCAAACTTTAGAGTCTTTGTAATAGTGCGCTTTGTCGTTTTGGAGCAGTGTCGATCTAACTGGTAATCAAACAATTGCATCTGTTCCATGGCTTGCACTCGGTTTTGGAGCAGTGTCGATCTAACTGGTAATCAAACCTCGTGGACCTCCATGAGCGCTACGTGGTCGTTTTGGAGCAGTGTCGATCTAACTGGTAATCAAACCGAGGGAAGCATCCTAGACGGCGACTTGAAGTTTTGGAGCAGTGTCGATCTAACTGGTAATCAAACAGCTGCCCGCGCCCACCTCTCCCGCGATGCGTTTTGGAGCAGTGTCGATCTAACTGGTAATCAAACGTCATGAACGCCTACCTCATCTTGGGCCTGGTTTTGGAGCAGTGTCGATCTAACTGGTAATCAAACTTCATCAGTCCTCACCTCTCAGCTTGCTGGTTTTGGAGCAGTGTCGATCTAACTGGTAATCAAACCGTGTCTAGCTTGCCTTATATGGCGCTTCTGTTTTGGAGCAGTGTCGATCTAACTGGTAATCAAACAAATTGCACCTGTTCCATGGCTTGCACTCGGTTTTGGAGCAGTGTCGATCTAACTGGTAATCAAACGTGCAATCGCGACGAGGCGTCCGGGACGTAGTTTTGGAGCAGTGTCGATCTAACTGGTAATCAAACCCCCGCACAATGGCACGTTTGCGCACCTATGTTTTGGAGCAGTGTCGATCTAACTGGTAATCAAACCAAGTGGCAGCATCAACATTAACGGTAGTGTTTTGGAGCAGTGTCGATCTAACTGGTAATCAAACTCATTGCTTGCTCCTTTCAGTGTCACCGTTGTTTTGGAGCAGTGTCGATCTAACTGGTAATCAAACTATGGCTATCGGCTTTGTGTACGGATATATGTTTTGGAGCAGTGTCGATCTAACTGGTAATCAAACGCGACCGTCTGGACGAACCCTACCACGGGGGTTTTGGAGCAGTGTCGATCTAACTGGTAATCAAACTTAAGATGAATCTTATCCCCATTAACCAATGTTTTGGAGCAGTGTCGATCTAACTGGTAATCAAACAACTAATCGAGAACTTACGATGACTTGATTGTTTTGGAGCAGTGTCGATCTAACTGGTAATCAAACAAGGCGAATATTGAGGTTGTGATTGAGTAAGTTTTGGAGCAGTGTCGATCTAACTGGTAATCAAACTACTACAAAAACGACCTAGACGTTGTGGAAGTTTTGGAGCAGTGTCGATCTAACTGGTAATCAAACCGCTTGTCGAACCCGACGATATGCCCGATAGTTTTGGAGCAGTGTCGATCTAACTGGTAATCAAACCGTACAGCACTTCGGTATCTAGCGGAATCTGTTTTGGAGCAGTGTCGATCTAACTGGTAATCAAACAACGCGCCCACCATGCCGCGCGGTTATCGTGTTTTGGAGCAGTGTCGATCTAACTGGTAATCAAACCTCACCGGCGACCAGTGCAACGGCATCTGGGTTTTGGAGCAGTGTCGATCTAACTGGTAATCAAACCTCACCGGCGACCAGTGCAACGGCATCTGGGTTTTGGAGCAGTGTCGATCTAACTGGTAATCAAACGATGAGCGTTTGCAGCGCTATGGTCTTCGCGTTTTGGAGCAGTGTCGATCTAACTGGTAATCAAACATCGAGGGTATGCGCCTCTACGAGCTGTCAGTTTTGGAGCAGTGTCGATCTAACTGGTAATCAAACCAACGAGACGACTCAGGAGGCATGCGACTCGTTTTGGAGCAGTGTCGATCTAACTGGTAATCAAACGCCAACATCGGAATCACGTGCGGAGCGCCGGTTTTGGAGCAGTGTCGATCTAACTGGTAATCAAACTCGTGAGCGCTCCGCACGTCTTGAGACAATGTTTTGGAGCAGTGTCGATCTAACTGGTAATCAAACCGCTCACGACAGGCGCGAGACGGTCTTGGTGTTTTGGAGCAGTGTCGATCTAACTGGTAATCAAACTCGAACAGCTCGCCCATGATCTCGATGAATGTTTTGGAGCAGTGTCGATCTAACTGGTAATCAAACTTCAAGCGCTCGGATGTCGTCGGCAAGGAGGTTTTGGAGCAGTGTCGATCTAACTGGTAATCAAACGAAGTGGTGCAGCCCGTCACGGTAGTCGCAGTTTTGGAGCAGTGTCGATCTAACTGGTAATCAAACTCGGCAAACTCGTCTCTGTTCGAGTAACCGTTTTGGAGCAGTGTCGATCTAACTGGCAATCAAACTCGTAACAGACTAACCACGGGAGCGCCCAAGTTTTGGAGCAGTGTCGATCTAACTGGTAATCCGGCCCTGCTGCGCGTCACCATGGCGACCTACAAGCCGGGCCCCCCGGCTTCGAGGACGACCAAGACGCGGAGCTCGTGGAGGGAGTGAGGCCGGAGGAGCTGCGCGACCTGTGGGCTCAGTTCAAGGATATCGACGAGGACGAAAGCCTGACGAGAGTCGAGAAGGACGCGGCGAAGCGTGCCGTGCTCGGTTCGCCTGGGCCTCCAGTCGTGTATAAGAAGCCGAAAGAGACCTTCGCGCACGAGCGCGGCGGCTCCTACGACCTCGCGGCGCACGAGGCGCTTCGGGCAGCCGGTCACGAGGTCGTCGTCCGCAAGGAGGACGCGCCGGAGGGCTTTTCCAATATCGACCTGCTGCTCGACGGCAGGCTATGCGAGCTGAAGAGCCCGACAAGCGATGCGTCTGGCATCAACGGGCTTAGGTTCATCGAGCGCAATATAAGAAAGGCAGTGCGGCAGTTCGAAAAGGTGGAAGGTGGGCCGGTGAGGCCCTCTATCGTCGTGCTTAACTGCGAGGAAGTCCCTGTGACAAGAGAGAATGCGCTGAAGCGCGTGCGGCTCGAGATGTCGAGGCATGACATCGACCGCGTTATCTTGTTGACCAGGGGCGGGGCCATAGACGACATAAAGAAATAAGCCCCAGGTTAGCTATCCAGCACGCCCAGGGCTTTTCAAATCAGATTATACACACCTGGCTAGCACAATGGCAGTGCGGCGGTCTCCAAAACCGCTTACCGGGGTTCGATTCCTCGGCCAGGTGCCATCGGGGCGTGGCGGAACGGCAGACGCGCGTGCCTCAGGAGCACGTGGGCATCGCCCGTGCGGGTTCGAGTCCCGCCGCCCCGACCAAAACGTTGAACCAGGCCATCCGCACGGGTGGCCTTTTTCATGCCGAAAAGCGCCCCGCACGGGGCAAGACGATGCCCCGTACGGGGCGGAAATGGAGGGAGCATGGCCCAGGAGACCACGCCCGCCGAGACCGATCCGATCGACCCTGCACAGGGCGGAGAGACCGGTCAAGAGCCCGACTACAAGGCGCTCTACGAGAACGCACTGAAGGAGTCGCGCAAAGACTTTCGCAGCCTCACGCAACATCGACCTCTCCATGATGCCTCCTGGCTTGTTTCTGCTGCCGACGCGCCCTAAAACAGGCAGCTCTCAATCAGATCCTTCCCTCGCAAGGCGTCGACCCACTCCTGCGGAATTGCGTCCATGCCGTAGGCTGTGCCGGCGAGGGCGCCTGCGACGGCTGCGGTGGTGTCGGTGTCGTCGCCCAGGTTGACGGCGGCAAGGACGCAATCTTCGTAACTGTTAGTGTTGACAAAGCACCAGCTGGCGGCCTTAAGGGTGTCGCGCACGAAGCCGCCAGACCTGATTTCACGCTCGGGCACGTCTTTCAGCTGGAGCACCCATGAGGGAAGCGCGCCGTCCATCGCGGACCTCATCAGCTCGATGAACGTGACGCATGACTCGGTCGACGTTCTGTGAGCGTGCGTGATCGCGGAGACCTTGCTGATCTCTTCGTCTGTCGCATCGGTGAACGCCAGGGGCGCGATGCGCATGAGCGAACCGTTGCCGTTGTCGCGCTCGCCGGAGCCTCCTTTGCCGGTGCGCAGGGCTCGAGCGGTCGTGCCGCCGTAATCGAAAACGCCGTCGATCGTATATTCGCCCCGGGCAATCCAGCTTACGAACTTGTCGCGCATGTCTGCAGTGTCGATATACCCGAGCTCCCTAATCGAGTCGCAGGTAGCAAGCGTCATAGATGTGTCGTCGCTCCAAGTGCCGGCGGGCTGCCCATGCGTGCCATAGCCAATCATGTCGGTGCATTTGAACGTGCCGCGGGGCCTGAACTCGTAGGGAACGCCCAGCGCGTCGCCGACGGCAAGTCCGTAGATGCAGTCGCGCAGTGTTATTTTCGGTCTGTCTGTCATGGAAAACTCCTCTTATACTTTGGATTGAGAATGCGCGGCAATCAGCGGCAATGTGTCCAATTCAATTCGGGACGCAGCGAGTCCCGAATTGGGAGAGCTTGTTAACAAATCTGGCAAATGAAAAACCTGCAACGCTATTGCTTTATACAGCAATAGGGGCCTCTTTCGGGCGTCCTGCCTTTGGGGTGTCGGCGAGTCGTGCCTCGATGGAAGCTTTGGACACCATGCGCTTGGTGCCATCCTTCCATGAATCCAACAGTCCTGCATTTATCAGTTGCGATACCCGTGCTGAGCTAACACCGAGCATACGAGCGGCATCCGCTGCGGTGACGGCGGGGATGTCGCCGAGTTCGCGACTGACGGCCACGGCGATAATCTTGCCACCGTGCTGCGGCTCGTGGCCAAAGTCCGGCGCAGGCAGGTCGACGCCGCCCATAAGGTGATCGTCGACCATACATGCGAGAAAATCAGCGGCGCTTTCGACAGCGTCGTTTAGGCCGGATCCGAACGTTCCGCTTCCGCCCAGCGAGCCACATGGCACAGCGTCGACAACGCCGTCCGAATCAAAGAACTCGAATTCCCATACGTAAACCATGTAAGACCTCCTCCGATGCCGGCGATTTGAGGAACATCCTAAGAGCTCACCAAGCGCATCAAACACCTTTATTGGCTCTAGTTTAAAGCCTCGTGCGGACACGATTTGGTGTTCTGCGCGCGACCGCGAAAAGGGTTTGCGGTGACTAAAATGTGGCCATAGAGATGGTTTTATCGAACTCCATGGGGTGGCGCGCGTGGATAACAACACGTGCTGTTTCACGATAAGGGTGCCGGCGTTTTCAAAGGAATAAGCATCTACCCCAATCGTATCGAGGCGGTCGTGAAGAACAACTTCCTCGGTACCCATACCAAGATCGTCTACCTCAAGGACATTACGGGTGTCAACAGGGTCAAGGGTAAGCGCGTGCTCCTCCGTAATAGGTTGCTGACCGCCTGTTCCCACAGGCTGAGCAGTCATTCCCAGGCTCAGGAACTTGTGAACGTGCCGAACTCGGTGATGTAGCCGATAGCGACGTTCGGGCTAAAATTGCGGCTGTGCATTGGACGACGCAGCGGCTGAGCGCTCGACCTGCGAGTGCGCTGGACACGCTGCTCACTCATCTGCAAAAGCTAGGGGCGCAGAACGGTATTCTGCGCCCCCGATTGAGTCGATGTGTCCAAACGGTCGGCTTGCCTATTCGCTAGCGCCTTCGCTGTCTTCGCGGTCGTTGACAAGCATTGCTGCGCCGGCGACCGTTGTAGCTATGGCGGCGGCAGCGAGCCCGGCGGCAATGCCAGAGCCGTCGCCCGTGTCGGCGAGCTTTCCGCCCGAGCCCTTGCCCTTGTTGCCCTTACCGTTCTTGTTCGCGCTGCCCGCGTTGGCGCCGGCGCCGCCTGCACTGTCCGAGGCCGCTACGGTAAAGCTTGCGGCTCCGTCGCTGGCGAGCGTGTAGTTCTGCGCCGCGTCGCCCAACAGGTCTTTTTTCGCACGCACCCAGTACGTTCCCGCGGCAAATGCCTCACCCTCGGCCATCGCCGTTCCCGGAGCGCCGTTTGCATCGTGCATAAACTCGAGTTGGGCGGTGCAGGCATCGTTTTCGAGCTTGCCCTCGAGTGATGCCGTAATCTTGGCGCGCACGTCCTCGCCGGCCTTAAGGCCCTCGAGCCCCTTAAAATGGGGCGTCAACGCGCGCGGATCGATATCGATGGGCACGGAGCCCCGCAGCGCCGTAACGGTCTTGTTGCCCAAGGCGTCGACATCCACATATACGATTTCAAACACATGGCCCGAAGCCGCCACGTTGAGTACGTTGCTGCTGTCGACGAGGCGGAAATAGCCCTCGCCAGCGGTCTTGCCATCCTGGAGCGAGGCATCGCTCAGCGAGTCGCCGTACGTCATGCGCATGCGGGTCGGGAGGTGGTACGAAGCCGTCTGCTTGTGCTCCGTATCGTAATTGCGCTGATAGATGCTCCGGGCCAGCGCTGCATCAACAAAGTCGGATGCGATGATGCCAATGTGCTTGAGGTAATCTGGCTCTGTATCCTCGGTGCCGTCGGGATTGATGTACGGGCTCTTGTACAGATGCTCGTTGACCACTCGCGCTGCGGTAAAAGGGTTGTTTTGCGTGCAGCTGGTGTAGTTGATAGACCAGCAGCGCTCCGTTGCCTGCATCGTTGTTCCATCCGCGGCAGTGATATCTACAGTCTTGCGCTCGAGTTCGGACGCTGCCTTCAGGGCGCTATCGACCCATGCTATCTTACTGGATCCCGTGCAGCTGTAATGGTCTTGGGCATATACCTTTGTGCAATAGGGCTCTATGTTGCCCGCATTGCCCGTAGTCTCAAAGCCCTGCGCGTCTTTGACGAGACACATAGAGGAGCTGTCTGAGTGTGCTGCGATTTTTTTGTCCCATTCGGTGAGGTCGAGGCCCCATGTGTGGCCGCTTACGCTGCTGCCGGCGAGTCCAAATCGACGCAGCAGGACGATCTTTCCGCGCACCTCGCCCAGTGTGGGAACGTGGCTCGACGTATAGAACAGATTGGGATCATTGCCCAAAACCTTGGCGAAAGCCGTCGTAGCACTTTCGTCGGTGGCTTCGTTGTTGCCTCGTGACACAAGCATGATGAGCGCTTCTGACGGGTTTTCTTTCAAAAATGTTTTGAAGTAACCGATGACATCGGAGAGCTGCATATAGTGCCCGTCTTTTTTGAACAGGTAGCATCCTCCATGGACGATACCGGGGTCGTCGTGCTCGTTGTTCCCTCCAAGTCGGATATCAAAATAGCGAATGCCTTCGAGCAACTGCGTGGGTATGTAATCCTGCTGGCACTTTACAAGCGAGGTTTGGGGCTCGGTGTCGTTGTCGACGCTGCAGGTGCTCGTATCATGCGTGCCCGGGATGCTCAGCTCGTCGAGGTATTTGTTGTTGTCGACGTATTTCATCCAACATGGTCCGTCGACGTAGCTGCTATACTTGATCCAGTCGATACTGCTAACTGTGGTATTGATCTCGCCCATGTCGTAACCGACAAGTTCGAGTTCCCACGGAATGCTCTTCCTCTTGTGGCAGATCTTGTTGTCGTCTTGGTCTTTGCCGTCCTTTTCTATGGCCAGGTAATTAATGTCTTTGTCCTCGTTTGTGCGGTCTCGGATGATGTAGGTTCCGTTTGGCTGGCGGTCGAACGCAAAAGAGCGGCTGGGCTTGCCGTCATGCTCGCCACTCCATACGTGGATGACCTCTCCATCTTTGTCCGAGTCGCCATCGACCGACCAAATGCTGTAGCCCGTCTTCTTGTGCTCTTCGAAATTGAGCAGGGTGCGGATGGCATACCATTTTGTATTATCTGTATCGGTCGCTACGTGCTCAAGGATGAGCTTGCTGGACGTGCCGTCATTAAATAGGTGGCAGACGTTGCCGATGACGTTGCCGTCTTCGTTGACGCTCGCGGTGCGAAAATAGCCCGCGGGGCGAAGGCGAATGACGAACTTGTCGAGGCTGGCCGCTGGATCGGCCGTGCCGTCCGCAAAGGCTGTCCGCGGACTAATGCCCAGCATGGCGGTTTCGGGCAGGCTTGCCAGAGGCGACAACGCTGCAAGTCCAAGGCCCAGCGTAAACGCTCGGCGACTGATGGCGTGATGTTCGGTCATAACTCCTCCATTCGCAGGGTGCGGCTGCGCGCTCGTTGTGGCCACTATACTGCCCATACGTTTAAAGAAGCCGGTATAATTGTCTGCGCGGCGCAATAAATCGGCGGGCGGACGTGTTGGGGTGCTTGCCGTTTTCGTACTGTTGCCACATTTGGGGTGGTTCCGGCATCCGGCATCCTCGCGTTCGTCGGCTACCGGCATAAGAAAGGGAGGGTCGGTTTACCGGCCCTCCCTGGGTACGAAGCGCTGGGGCACCGCCGCTTGTTAGCACTGCACTCGTGTTTCCCGTTGCGCTCGCCAGTCGCTTAGCGCTTGATCTCGATATCGTCGAGCTTGACGTCCATGGCCTCGGTCTTGGCCTTGGCGATGTCATCGGCAAACTCCAGGGACTTCATCATGGTCTCGACAGCGTCCTTGTGCTCTTCAACGTTGTCGATGCGCACATACACGCTACCACCGTCAACGTCGGTGAAGTACTCGGTTGTCACACCGCCCGAGTGCGTAAAGTAGGCGCTGCGCCAGGTTTTGCCGTTGTACTTAACGGGGTCGCTCTCGGTCCATCCGGAGTTGGCCTTCCACTTTGCCTCGTAGTCGAACAGCTCGTCGGCGTTCTTGTCAGAGTCGAAGACAGGGATGAAGCGATCGCTGGCGTGCTCGCTCTCGGTGAACTTAAACTGGGCCCTATCGGCGGTGTCGCCAGCGACGTCGGTGATCTCGACGCCCTCGGGGACCTCGACCTTAAACCAGATGAAGTCGGTCCTCATATCCACGGCTGGTTTTTCCGCGCCGCCGCCACTGCCACTGCCGGTAGCGCCACCGCTTCCGCCGCAACCCACCAGGGCAACTGCAGCAAAGAGACTGATGCAGAGGGTGAGAATCGCAAAGGCCTTCTTTTTCATGGTCGTGTCTCCTCATCTGTAACCGCCCATGGATTACCTGCCTTTACTGTACGCGCGAGCGGCTCGTAAGGGTGGGCCATGTGTCCCATTCTGAGGGCTGGATTTGCGCCGTTAAGTGGCAATATGTCCGGGCGCAAAAGAGGGGAGGGCCGGTGCTGCTGTCCTTCCACTGGTTCCATGTTTGGTGCGGTGGGGCGGAGCGTAGCCGGGGGGTACGGATCTTGACGACGGACGCATCCGGTTGGTCATCGTGGGCGCCTCGCCACAGCTTTTTGTGCAAAAAGGGGCCCGCACCTTTTGCGGTGCGGACCCCTTTGCGTTGCAACAAGTTGCTGCGGCGTGTTTCGAAGATGAGATTACTTACGAACCTTAGACACGACAGCGCTGGCGACAAAGCAGGCGATTGCCATGATGCCCATAGCAGCGACGATGTTGGCGGAGGCGTCACCCGTGCTGGGCAGAGCCTGCTTGTTGGCCTTGGTCTTTTTGGCGGGCTTGCCGGCAGGCTTGTTGTCGGAAGGCTTGGGCGCGGGCTCGTCCTTCTTCCACTGGGCGTAGAGCGTCACAGGAGCGGAAAGCTCAACCTTATCGCCCGCGGCATAGCTTGTGCCGGAGCCGTCCTTTGCGGTGTTCCAGCCCACGAAGGAGTAGCCCTTGCGCACCGGCTGCTCGGCCGTAACCTCGGCCTCGGTAACGTGCTCGACGGTAGCGAAATCGACAGCTTGCTTATCCTCGGAACCGTTCAGGTCGTAGGAGAGATCGTAGGCCTTCTCCACGAAATCAGGCTTGACGAAGCCGCAGAACTCGCACTTAGGGGTTCCCGTGCGAGTCCAAGTACCGGTATTGTCAGAGGTCCACTCGGTGTAGGTGACATCGTAGGCGTTGTCATGCTCGCCGTCGGTGTAGTCGTGGGTGAGCATCTTGCCACCGGACCAAACGAGCTTGCCGTCGATGGTTACATCGGTTCGGCCGGAATTCTGACTGTTTTCGCCGTACAGCTCGCCGCCAAAGCCAAACACCTTAGAGCACGTGACCGGGTCAGTCTTAAGGCCCGTGACAGTGGTATTGCCCGTGATGTTGATTTTATACTTATAGTCGATTTTATTCTCTTTGTCGACCATGTTGCTGTCGTTGATTTTGAGGGCGGTTTTGTTGGGCGAGGTCGACTTGAACGTGCAGTTGTTCACGTTGACGGTGATGTCGTTCTTTCCTGCGCCATAATCGGTGAAGACGTTGATAGCCTTGCCGGCACAATTGAAGGTACAGCCATCGAACGTCATGGTCGGCGAGCTGTATGTCCAGATGGAGTAGTCGCCGCCGGGCGCATTGAACGTCGTGTTCCTGAACTCGGCGGAAGAATAACCCCAGTAGAACGTCTTGCCATTAACAATGCAGCTGTCTACCACGGTTTTGTCGGCACGAATGAAGCCAAGATAGTCCGCAGAGCCCGAACGCAGCGTCATGTTCTTGAACGTCACGGTACCGGCGCCGTCAAAGGAATAGTCGCCGTTGTACTCGGTACCATAGTTTGCAGGATCGGGCACGAGCGCACCGATGTTCCATGCGGTCTTGTCCGTGCCCAGACCCTCAAAGGTAAGGTCCTTGCCCTTGGTGTGGTCCGTGGAGCTCACGCCGTAGAGGGTGTAGTTGCCCTTGCCGAGCTTGATGGTGTCGCCGGTCTGCGCATCGGCGGTAGCGTCGGCAAGTTTATCGTAGGTTTTACCGGTGCGGGCATTGGTAATCGTGCTGGTGACGTCGTCTGCGAAAGCAGGCGATGCTACGCCCATCGTGACGAGCGCAACGGCAAACAGCGCTGCGACCGCACGAGAGGCCGTTTTCAAAAACGACTTCATGCTGAGACTCCTTCGACTCTAAAAGTAATAAATCAGCGTTAATATTATAGAACTTCTGACATTTTACTAAACCTCTATTTCGCGCCTTTATCGGTACGCCAATCTTTCTCGCGCTTCTTGCATATTTATTCCGCATACCTGCGTCTTTGTTGCATCGGATTGTGCAACAAAGACGCATTCGTTTTGCCGGTGTGGTTTGCGCGATGGCACTTGGCGTGTCTATGGCCCAATGGGCTGGGCGCAAGACTGACCTTGACAGGAGGTCGGGATTGATTGCTTGGCGATAGGCGCAACGATGTTGCGCCTATCGCCCGCCATAGAAAAGTGCGATAACTGGGCGCACTGACGCGAATGCTCTTATGGGCTAGACTAGACACCACGAAATACACGATGCGTTCGGGCGGCGCCGACTGTCCGATTAGCTTGGCAAGCATTGAAGGTACATGCACATGAGCCAAGAGATGATGGATAAAACCTGTCGAGAGTTTGCCGAGGCGCTTGCCGCGCGCGAGCCGGTTCCCGGCGGCGGTAGCGCGAGCGCCTTTGTGGGCGCGCTGGGAGCCTCACTTTGCGGGATGGTTGCCCGCTACGGTGCGACCAATCCCGCGCTTGCTGATCGTGCAGATGACCTGACGCGCGCGTTTGCTCAGGCTGATGAGCTGGCCCATGAGCTTGTCGAGTTGGTTGCCGAGGACGTTCGTGCCTACGGGCAGGTGTCCGCGGCGTACGGTATTTCGCGCGAGGATCCGGCTCGACTGGCTGCGATTCAGGATGCGCTGCACGTGGCGGCTATGCCACCGTATCGCATTATGGATGCCTGTGGGCGCGCGCTGGCGCTGCTCGAGGACATGGCCGATAAGGGGTCGCGCCAGCTGCTGTCCGACGTGGCTTGTGGCGCCGTGTTCTGCCGCGCCGCCATGCAGGGCGCGAGTCTGACGCTCTTTGCCAATACCACGTCTATGAAAGACCGGGCACGCGCCGAGGAGCTCGAGGCGGCGTGCGATGAGCTGCTGGATACGTGGCTGCCGCGTGCCGATGCGCTGGCGCGCCGTGCCGCCGACGCAGCCAGGAAGAGGGGATAGCCATGTCAGAGCTGCTCAAGGGTGCTCCCGTTGCCCGTGCCTTGACCGAGGAACTCGCTGCTCGCTGCGCCGTCCTGCGCGAACGCGGCGTTGTGCCGACGCTGGCCATCGTTCGTGTGGGCGAGCGCGAGGACGATCTATCGTACGAGCGCGGCGCCCTCAAGCGCTGTGAAAAGGCTGGCATCGATGCTCGCCGCGTTTTGCTTCCCGCCGATGCTTCGCAGGATGAGCTGCTGGCGGCTATTAAGGACATCAATGCCGACCCCGCCGTTCATGGGTGCCTAGTGTTTCGCCCGCTGCCCGCTGGGCTTGACGAGGATGCGGTTGCCGCGGCACTCGATCCCGCCAAGGATGTCGACTCCATGACGCCGGCCTCGCTACTTACCACGCTTTCGGGGCGAGGCGAGGGCTTTGCTCCTTGCACGGCCGAGGCCGTGTTGGCGTTGCTGGACCATTACGGTGTTGAGCTGGATGGGGCCAAGGTCGCGGTCGTCGGTCGGTCTCTGGTGATTGGCCGTCCCGTTGCCGCCATGCTTACGGCTCGCAATGCCACGGTGACGACGTGCCATACGCACACGCGCGACCTTGCTGCCGAGTGTCGTGCGGCTGATGTAGTGGTTGCGGCCGTTGGACGCGCGCGCACGATTGGCGCGGATGCGGTTCGCGAGGGCCAGACGATCATCGATGTGGGCATTAACTGGGACGAGGCCGCCGGCAAGCTGGTCGGCGACGTCGATTTTGATGCTGCGGAGCCGATCGTTAACGCCATCACACCCGTGCCGGGCGGCGTGGGGGCTGTGACCACCGCGATTCTCGCCAAACACGTGATCGAAGCGGCCGAGCGCACATCGAAATAGGCTTTTGACCACGGGGGCTGCCGAGACTGTGGTTTCGCCCTTTTTGCACCGAAGCGATACACTGTTGCCGTTTGATTTCTTCGCTCAAGGAGGATGCGCATGCCGTGCACAACGATTTTGGTCGGTAAGAACGCGAGCTACGACGGGTCGACGCTGGTTGCCCGCAACGAGGACTCGTCCAATGGGGTGTTTGAGCCCAAGCGCATGCGCGTAGTGCATCCCGACGAGCAGCCGCGTGTCTACACGAGTGTCCTGAGCCACCTGACCGTTGAGCTGCCCGACAATCCCATGCGTTACACAAGCGTCCCCGACGTTGTCCCGGGTCATGGCATTTGGGCCGAGGCCGGTTTCAACGAGCTCAATGTTGGCATGTCCGCAACCGAGACGCTCACCACCAACGAGCGCGTCCGCGGCGCCGATCCGCTCGTGGATTTCGTGCCCGCCAAGGGTAACGAGGGCGAGGACGGCTATGCGCCGGCGCAGCCCGGCGGTTTGGGCGAGGAGGACATGGTGACCCTGGTGCTGCCGTATGCCAAGTCTGCCCGCGACGGCGTGCGCATTCTGGGCGACCTGCTCGAGCGCTACGGCACCTACGAGAACAACGGCATCGCCTTTAGTGACGTTGACGAGATCTGGTGGCTCGAGACCATCGGCGGCCACCACTGGATCGCCAAGCGCGTACCCGACGACGCCTATGTGACCATGCCCAACCAGCTGGGTATCGACAGCTTTGACTTGGACGACGCCGAGGGCGCGCAGGTCGACCACATGTGCTCGGCCGACCTACGCACCTGGATGGCCGAGTGGCATCTGGACCTGACGTTGGGCGTTAAGGGAGACGGTCCCGCCGCGGTCTTTAACCCGCGCGAGGCCTTTGGCTCGCATAGCGACAGCGACCACGTCTACAACACACCGCGCGCCTGGTACATGCAGCGCTGTCTCAACCCCAGCGATGTGTGGGACGGTCCCGACGCCGACTACACGCCCGAGAGCGACGACATTCCCTGGAGTCGCGTGCCCGAGCGCAAGGTGACCCTCGAGGACATCAAGTACGTGCTTTCGAGCCACTACCAGGGCACGGAGTACGACTGCTACGGCAGCAAGGGTACGCCCGCCACGCGCGGCGCCTATCGTCCCATCGGCATCAACCGCAACAGCCAGCTCGCCGTGCTGCAGCTGCGCCCCTATGCGCAGCCGGCGTATCGCGCCGTGCAGTGGATGGCGTTTGGCTCTAACTCGTTTAACGCGCTTGTGCCGCTGTACGCCAATGTCGAGACCATGCCCGAGTACTATGCCGACACGCAGGCTCGCGTGACGTCCGAGAATTTCTATTGGGCGAATCGCCTGATTGGCGCCTTGGCCGATGTCCGCTTCCATGAGTGCGGTCGCGCGGTCGAGGATTATCAGGAGAAGGTCGGCGGCATGGGCCACAAGCAGATTCACGACGTTGACGCTGTCGTAGCCGCGCTGCCCGAGGCCGAGGTGTCTGCCGAGCTCGCCCGCGCCAACGAGGCCTTTGCCGAGCTTGTGCGCGTGGAGACCGATGCCCTGTTGGGCAAGGTGCTCTACACTACGAGCTGTGCCATGAAGAATTCCTTCGCGATGAACGATAACGTAAGGTAAAGATAACCTTGCAACGAGCGAGCGGGGCAAACGCCGTCAAAGGCTTTGCCTCGCTCGATTTCTATCCCGGTGACAAACGATTTTGTGTCGTTTGCCCAATCTTGGGTACAAGTAGGCCAATGAAGTTGTTCACGATTGGAGCCAACCATGGTTATGAAATTCGATCAGCTTGTTAACGGTGCCATCAACGTGGGCTTCGGTGCCGCCGCCGTTGCCGTCGAGGGCGGCAAGAAGGTCCTCGACGACCTCAATGCCAAGGGCGAGCAGGTGCGCAAGGACGCCGGCACCCCCGATATCGCCCGCAGCGTGTCCGACATGTTCGAGCAGGCCGGCGGTACCATCTCCGACCTGACCGAGCGCCTGGGCATGCAGGGCGAGACTGCGGCTCAGCGCGTGCTCGACGAGCTCATCCTCGCCCGTGTGCGCGTCATGACCGCCCCCGAGCGCACGGCCTTTTTGGCCCATGTGCGCGACATCGTCGATTCGGTCGAGGACAACGTGACCTCGGTGCCCGTCGAGTCCGTTGAGCCCGACGATGCAGAGGACGCCGAAGAGGCCGAGTAGCAGCGCAGATGGCAGATTCCACCACCGATTACAGCAATCAAGATCCCTTGGGTGACGAGACGGCGGTTGTCGACGAGGTCGAGGCCGCCGTCTCGGGCGCTCGCAAGAAGCCGCGCGCTGTCGATATGGTCCCTGAGGAGCCCGACGCGATGGCGCCGGACGAGGAATACCAGCTCACGCCGGCAGGTCGTCGTGAGCGCATTGGGCAGATCGTTCGCCTGATCAAAAAGTATCGCGTGTGGGACAACCTTACGCCGGTGCGCCTGCGTCGTCTGCTCGAAGAGCTCGGTCCCATGTTCGTCAAGATGGGGCAGATTCTGGCCAACCGCTCCGAGATTTTGCCGCAGCGGTTTTGCGACGAGCTGCGCCGTCTGCGCTCCGACGTAGAGCCGGTGCCGTATGAGGTAGTGCTCCGCTGTTTGGAAGAGGAATACGGCCAGCGCCTGGGGCAGATATTCGACGCGATTGACCCCAACCCGCTCGGTAGCGCGTCGCTTGCGCAGGTGCACCGCGCCCGTCTGGTGACTGGCGAGGACGTGGCCGTTAAGGTGCAGCGCCCCGGTGCGCAGCAGGTGATGGCTCAGGATATCGACATCATTCGCTCGGTGGTGCGCATCGTTTCCAAGTTCGTCAACACCGACCAGTTTGTGGACCTGCATGGCGTGGTCGAAGAGCTGTGGACCTCGTTTCGCGAGGAGACCAACTTTTTGGCCGAGGCCAAAAACCTCAACGATTTCTATGACTTCCACAAAAGCGTGCATGGCGTCTCGTGTCCCAAATCCTACTTGGATCTTTGCACCGAACACGTCGTGGTCATGGACTACATTGACGGCATCTCGATTGCCGATCCCAAGCGCCTGGTGGCCGAGGGTTATGACTTGGAAAAGATTGGCGCCGCGATCGTCGAGGACTACTCGACGCAGGTGCTCGACGACGGCTTTTTCCATGCCGACCCGCATGCGGGAAACATCATCCTCAAGGACGGCATCGTCTACTTTATCGACCTGGGCATGGTCGGGCGCATGTCGAGTCACGACCGCGGTATCGTCAAGGACATGATTTTCGCCGTGGCCGAAGGTGACGTTCCCAAGCTCAAGGATTCGCTTATGCGCTTTGCCGTGACGCGCGGCGATTCTGCCGAGCTCGACCATTCGGCCTTTTTGTCCGACTTGGACTTTATCGTCGCCGACTTTGCAGGGCTCGATCTTAAGGATCTGGATATCGGCGAGTTTTTGACCTCGCTGTTAAATCTGGCGCGCAAAAACGACGTTGAGCTGCCGAGCGTGGTGACGATGTTCGCGCGCGGCATGGTGACGCTCGAGGGTCTGCTGACCGAGTACATGCCCGACGTCAACATGATCCAGATCATCCAGACGCACATCAAAAACGAGAAGAGCACCTATGCGCGCGTCCGCGAAATGGGGCACGATCTTGCCGCGAGCAGCTATCGCGCGGCAAAAGGCTCGCTCGAGGCGGCCGAGTATCTGGGCTTGGCGTCGCGCATGCTCACGCGCGGCCAGCTTAAGGTGAACACGCAGATTATGAGCAGCGATAAGGCGCTGCGACAGCTGGGTGGAATTGTCGACCGCATGTCGATGGCAATTGTGATCGCCGGCCTGTTTATCGGCTCGTCGGTGGTGTACTACGCGCGCATCGAGCCGGTTGTGTTCGGTATTCCGGTCATTGGCTTTATGGGCTACGTGAGTGCGCTGGTGCTGGCGCTGATGCTGGGCCGCGAGATCTGGCGCAACAGTCACGGCGGCAAGCGGTAGAGACTGCGACCGTCACCGCATTCTCCTATCGCAAACCATAGCTTTTACCTTGGGCTTCGCCTGCGTGCGGGGCCCTTTTGCGTGCTACCATATTGACAGTAATAATCGATGGCCTAGATGGTGGTGCGGAGACGCACGAATGCGCGGTTTTCCTGCGCGTTTGGGAGAATCGGGGTGCAAGTCCCCGGCTGTACCAGTAACCGTAATTCCTCTTGGCCCGGGATGGTCGCGCCGCAGATCGGACGGCGCGCCCGGGTCGGTAAGGTTAAGTCGGATCGCCTCCCATCTTGCACGCGGCCGCGGCGCATGCCGCCGGTACGCGTTGGGCTCTGGAGGGAAGGGGGGACCCCGATGGGGGTACTCGAGCGCAATGTGCGCGATGACGTGGGGCAGCCGCTGGGCAATGCTCCAAGTTCAGACAATAGGAGACAAATGGATATGTTTGAGGACGAGTGCCAGCGCGCCTCGTGGCGTCGTCATGGAGCGATTGCCCGCGGCATAGCCAAGCGCGGTCTGGTGGCGTTCCTGGCTTTTGCCATGGCTTTTGGCACCACGCCGGCGCAACTTTGGGCCGAGGGCGCCGAGGGCATTGCCGAGTCTGTGGCTCAGGCTGCGACGGGCGGCGAGGGCGCGGCGGCCGAAGGCGCCGACGATGATGCCGTCGAAAATGCCGCTGGCAGCGATAACGCGACGGCTGGTGATGCTGTCAATACAGAGGGTTCGGCTGCGCCGGTATCCGTCGCTTCCGAGCAGGGCGATGCGTCCGACTCCGTCGCCGTTTCCGCACATTCGGCATATGTGACCGTTAACTCGGCTGAAATTATTGATGCTGACGGCAACGGGCTTGCCTATGGCAGCGGTATCGCCAAGGTTGGCGATACCGTTAAGGTCGCAGCCTATTATTGGGACGACTACGACTGGGACGACGTCGAGATTTCCCAGACCGAGTACGCGAAACTGGGTTACCAGTGGTATGTCGGCAATAGCCAGTCTACCGCTCCGACGGCGTCGGGCTACTCCGCTATCGAAGGCGCAACTGCTCGTGAGCTCAAGCTGACCTCCAATCTTGCCGGCAAGTATGTCGCATGCCGTGTTACGTATGGCGCCGGCGCCGGTGACTACGAGTTCACGGCAAGCCTCAAGAACCCCGTAGAGGCTTCTGCCGAGCCCGAGGCCCCCAAGTCTGACGATGCGAAGAAGCTGGACGAGGCGGTTGCGAAGCTCAAAGCCGATGGCTATTCAGGCTGGTATCCCAATCCATCCCAGGGAACCGATACCAACATCTGCTCCATGCTTTCGGCGAAGCTTGCCAACTTGGGCTACTCGGATATCAAGGTTTCGCTTGCGGGCGTAACCTATGGCGGTCGCGATCCCAAGCAGGATGGCGGCATCGCGGATGATGGAAAGATCTCCTATTTCTTCCTGTCTCCTGCAGATAAGACTTCCGCGCTTGATTACTCGCTGCTTCGCCAGTTTACGCCGACGTATACGCTGACGCTTGGCTCCGCGAACGTGTCGTATACGCCCGGTCGCGCATCGACGCTCGCATGGGACGGCGGCAAGGTCATCGCCTATCTTAAGGCGGCATGGGCTCATGCTGAGGGTCTGCCCGACGAGATTGAGGCGGGCGTCACGCAGGGAACGCTTCCCAGCTCAATCAGCATCAACGGTATAAAGGTTGCTTCTATTGACTGGATGAGTCTTGATGACTCTGTTGCCAAGGTGAATTCCAGCTACGGCGATCCGACGGTTACGTATACCCACGGTATGACCGACCAGACTGCTTGGCTCACGGCTACGCTCTCGCTTGCGGTTCCTGGCTACAATAATGCCCCGTCAAACGGGACGGCTTATCTTGTCACCTATACCGTCAAGGCGAAAACTCAGGAGCAGATCGATGCCGAAAAGGCCGAGCTGTCAGCTGCGCTTGACCGCATTGTGCTCAAGGATTTCGCTACCCAAAAGGTAATCGATGCCAATGCCGTTGAGGGCGACATCCAGCTGCCCAATACCCGTCGTTCTGGTATCGACGCTCCATCCGGCGCCAAGCTCTCCTATGCATCGAACGATGAGGCTGTTGCGAAGGTCAACGGCTACCGCGTGGTTGTTACCCGTGATATCGAAGGCGTCTCGAATGAAGTAGTTATTACGGCTACGCTTGCCAAGGACGGCATAACCGTAACGCGCGACATCATCATCAAGGTTAAGCCCATCGACGATTCCGAGATTGACCAAGCTGTGGCATTTATGCAGCAGGTCAAGGATGCCTACGCAAAGTCTCTGCTCGGCGATAACGCTTCGGTTGACGCGGTTACCGAGAATCTGTCGACCTTTGCCGAGGCGGTGCCTACGGCAGACGGCGGTATCGAGTACCGCAAGGGTAAGGACAGCAAGCTGTCCGGCGTTGTGGCAGCAGACCTTCCTGGATACGACGCGATGTCGGGGAACGACTGGCGCACGTATCGTACGAGCGACACCTCGGTCATCTCGAACGAAAATCTAAAGGTGACGCGCCCTGAGGCCGATACCCTTGTTACGGTCGAGAGCAACCTGACGTACGCCAAGTACGAATCTCTGGCGAAGGCGCATCCCGAGAACGCTAAGCTGCAGAGCCTCATTAACCAGAGCGTTAAGGCGACGTATCGCGTTGTTGGTACGGTCGATCATTCCGACCCCAAGATTTCCGTTGCCTTTAAGCTCGTTGGTATCGACGCCGACGGCAACGACGAGGTTTGGGCCGATTCCGCCAAGAGTGTCGTTTACGGCTCGACTGCCGGCGATGTGATTGAAGACGCTCTAAAGGGCATGACCCATACCGCGACCGGTGTGGGCACGGCGAGTTACTATCTGAGTGATATCACTTCGGCGGATGGTCGCAAGCTGGGCTGGGATGCGTCGACGGGCAAGTACTGGCAGCTGTTTGTTAACGGGAAGGCGTCTGAGGTCGGCGCCGGCCAGGTTCACCTCGCCCCCGGCGATAGCGTCGTGCTGTATTACTCCGCCTTTGGCGCAAGCCTTGACGATGCGAATAAGGCTACCGTCAAAGCCTCGGTGAGCTTCATCGGACCGGCTGAGAATGGCGGCAACTCCGTATGGGCGTCTGCCAGCGACGTCAAGATGTCTGATGGATCCACCGCTGCCGATCTTACCGAGCAGGAGCTCAAGGCCGCAGGTCTCACCTATGACAGCCAGGATACGTCCGGTGCGTCGTTCTACCTTGCCAGCATCACCCGCAACGGCAAGACCTATGGCTGGGACCAGTCGACCGGTAGGTACTGGCAGCTCTATGTCAACGGCGAGTATTCTCAAAAGATGGCGGGCCAGATTACCCTCAAGCCGGGAGACAAGGTTCAGTGGGTCTACGCTGCAGATAACGAGAAGCCCCTCGAGGGCCTCATCGTCAATCCCTTCGCTTCGCGTCCGGACTGGACTGCAAGCTGGAACGGCTTTGGCAATGCGGGCGGCACGACGCTCGTGAACACGCCGACGCCCACCGAGTCTGCCGCGGAGCTGTGGAAGGTCAATCTGGCCACGGCTGCCGATAAGTGGGTTTCGCTGGGCGACCCCATCATTGCGGGCGGCTACGTTTTCGTTACCACGAACTCCGAGCTCGTCAAGATCGACAACGCGGGCAAGGTTGTTGCGCGCGTTTCCAAGGGCGGGACCACTAACTATTTCTCGCGTCCTGTGTACGCGGATGGTCTGATTATCTCGGCAAACGACGATGGTTCTGTGTACGCCTTTTCTGCCGAGACACTTGAGTGCGTGTGGAAGACCTCTGCGCTCGAGGCTCCTGCCGCGGGCGGGCGCTATCAGGCGAATTCGACCATGACGGTAGCGAACGGCTGTGTATACGCCGAGTTTGTCACGGGTGCCGGCGCTTCCGGTACCGCAACGGGCGGGGCCATGGTTTGCATCGATATTGCGACGGGCAAGATCGTCTGGTCGGATGTCATCACAAAGACCGGTTCCTCGACCGGCGAGGGTTACTACTGGGCGGGTGCCGCCGCTTCCGGCTCCGATCTTGTTATCGGTGACGAGAGCGGCTGCGTGAAGCTCATTGACGGCAAATCCGGCAAGGTCAAATCTTCTGTGAGCCTGTCTGGAAATCCCGTTCGTGCAACGATCGTTTCTGCCGGTACCGAGGGTGGCAACCCGGTCTTTTTGGCGATCGGTCGTCAGCCGGCTACGCTCTATAAGATCGTTCGCGAAGGCGATGCCCTTCGTCTTGCTGACTCCTGTGAGTTCGCAAAGGTCTCGACCTCTACGCCTGCCGTGGCAAACGGCAAGGTCTATGTTGGCGGAAGCGACTCCTCGAATAACGGCCAGTTCACGGTTGTCGACCTTGCGTCCATGAAGGTCGAGAAAACTCTCGATATGGGCAAAATGGCCGAGGTCAAAGCCTCTCCGATTGCATCTGTGCAGGGCAGCGATGTCTACGTGTACTTTACCTGCAACAAGACTCCGGGCGCTGTCTACTGCTTTAACCAGTCAACTGGCGAGGCTGTGGAGATCTATACGCCGTCTGGCCCCAATGCGAACTATTGCACTGCAAGCGTGATCGCCGATGTCCAGGGCAACCTTTACTACACCAACGATTCCGGTACGCTATTTGCTCTCAAGGCTGCTCCGGGTTATACGGTGGCCTTCGATACGCGCGGTGGCAGCACGGTTCCCAGCGCTATGACCGCACAAAACAAGACCATGATTGCCCCTGCGAACCCCGAGCGCTCCGGTTACACCTTTGCAGGCTGGTATAAGGATGCCGATTGTAATCAGGCTTGGAATTTCTCCAAAGACGCCGTGACGGCCGATATGACGCTCTACGCCAAGTGGACCAAGAATACCGTTGCCCCTGGCGGTAACGGCGGCTCTGGCTCCAACGGCGGCAATGGCGGCTCGGGTAATGCCGGTGCTGGTTCTGGCTCCGGTAACGGCACAAATGGCCAGCAGACTGGCGGTGCTGTTGCTCCGGGCCAGAAACCGGTATCCACCACGACCAAGACCGAGACCAAGGACGGCAAGGATTCCAAGAAGGATTCCGGCAAGGGCGACAAGAAGGACAGCAAGAAGTCTGACAAGAAGTCCGGCAAGTCCAGCTCCAAGTCCGATACGGGCTCGGCCGCCGCGGCTACCGCTAAGAAGTCCGCCGAGGCTCCCGTGCAGCAGTCTGGCTTCAACCCGCTCGCCATTGTCGGCGTAGCGGCCGGCGTGATCGGGCTTGCGGTCATTGGCGTGTTCGTGTTTACCAAGCGCCGGTAGGTGAGAGCTGTGTCCAATAAACCTCAGGATGCCGACTCCAAGCAACCCGAATCGTCGTTCATTCAGCTCGACGATGCTAAGCAAAAGGGCGCCGCCTCGGCGGCGTCCGCCTCTCGGCGCAAGGCGCTTGTTGGCGCCCTGACAGCCGCCTGTATTGCACTCATTGTCGTCTCGCTGGGCTTTGTTCACCCTTCCGCCAGCGGCGCCTGGTCCATCGATTGGATCGCTCGGGCCGTGGCGGGGAGGAGCGTTGCCGACTCTGGCTCTATCGCCTCTCGCAAGACGGAGACAGCGGGCTCCTCGTCTTCTGACGCTGTGGACTCCGAGTCCAAGGATTCGGATGAATCGGATTCCAAGGGCGCTTCCGAGTCTTCGGACGAGAAGTCAGACAAGGATTCGAAAGAGAAGAAGTCCGAAGACAAGGGCGGCAAGAAGTCCAACAACGCGTCTGCCGGACAGGGCTCCGAATCCGCTGGTGGATCGAGTTCTTCAAACGGCTCCTCTTCGGGCGGCGGCTCGGCGACCGGCGGTGGGTCTGTATCCAACGGCGACAGCGCCTCTGCTGGCAATCAGGGCGGCTCGCAGCAGCCTGGCTACATTACTGTGACGGTCTCTGTGACGTCGAGTGCCGTGGGTAACCCGGTGTCTTCTGGCGGTACGTTCACCTTCAACGAGGGCGCTACCCCCTACGATGCCCTGTGCGCACTGGGCCTTTCCGTAAATGCGCACGGCTCATCGTACGGCACGTATGTCGCCGCTATCGGTGGTTTGGCCGAGAAGGAGCACGGTGGTACAAGCGGCTGGATGTACTCTGTCAACGGCGTAACGCCCAACACGGCTTGCAGCAACTACGCTCTCTCCAACGGTGACAGCGTCGTCTGGTATTACGTGACGGGCTAAATGCCTCGACATAACACGCCAAACGGGCGGTTCGGACAAACATCCGAGCCGCCCGCTTTTAATACGGATGGGATGGGGTTCCTCAATCGAGGCTCAACCGGAAATCGCATCCCACTCTGAAGGTGAATTCCGGGACGCAATTTCCGCATCAGCATCCATTGGGAAAGCGCATCTCGTTCTAGACATCGATAACGGGATGCGCTTTCCGTTTCGGCGTCCGCGGGAAACTGCGTCCCGGAATCCACGCTCAGACCGGGATACGGTTTCCCGATGGGGCGGGTTTCGGAAAGCGTGTCCCGCTCTGGGGGCTCATTCCGGGATGGACTTTCCGCATGGGGGCTCATCTGGAAACTGCGTCCCGTTCTGTTGACTGATTCCGGGACACAGTTTCCGCTAGGACGGCGTTGCGGAAGCTGCATCCCATTCTGAGGCTGCAATCTGGGATACACTTTCCGGAACGGCGTTCATGGGGAAATTGCGTCCCATTCATGCACCGTAGCCCGCCTTCCTCGGCAGACTCTGCAAACAAAAACCGGCTGGAATGGGAATTCCAACCGGTTGCGAATGCAAGGGTATGTTTGGCTGACTACGACCGTGCGCCTTCGAGGAAAAAGCGACGGCTAAAGTAGTTGTACCAGGTGACCAGGAACGTGGCGATGGCCTTCATGGCCTGGTAGCCGATGCTCAAAAACGTGACGCCCACAAACATGTACAGGTCGTTGAGGCCCAGACCGATTACCGACAGGATGGTAAAGATCGTGAACTCGCGCTTACGGCTCATGCCCTCGCGATGGTCGAACACGTACTTCATGCTGAGCCAGTAGTTAACCACGACGGACGTGGTAAACGAGACCGTCGTGCTCATCAAAAAGTCGAGGTGGAACAGCTCGACGAGCGCAATAAGCATGCCCCAGTCGACGCCAAAGGAGATAAGGCCCACGACAGCGAACTTGAGGAACTGCTTGGTATGAGGTTGTGCCAGCGCGTTACGCACGTAATCACATCCAATGCGTTGATGAATCGAGCAACGAGATACTTTAGAGCTTTTGCATGGCAAACGTAAGGTCTTTGGCAAGAACTATACGAACTCGCCAAATATTCAAGAGGTAATCCGCAAACGTTGCAAATCTACCCGTAAACGAGCAAGGCCCGCGAATAACACAGCGCTCGACGCGCGTCATCCGCAGGTCCCCGTGGTGCAACGAGGAGGCCGACCTATTTGGCCTGCTCGCCCTCTAGGAAGATCTTTCGCGTTACAAAGTTGTAGACCATGACGAGTGCGGTAGCGCAAATCTTGGCGATATTGGCCTCGAGGCCCAGGCCGGCGTTGAGGGCAAGCACGATGCCGTCGTTGAGCGCCAGGCCAATAACGGATAGCACGACAAAGATGATGAACTCGCGGCGGCGGCTCATGCCCTCCTTGTGTGCAAACACGTACTTCATGCTCGCGACGTAGTTAAAGATGAGCGAGACGATAAAACCGCTGGTGTTGGCGATCAAGATGTTGAGGCCCAGGCCGTAGTGGAGCAGATTCATGATGCCAAAGTCGATGACGGTGGCAACGACGCCGACGACGCCAAACTTTATGATCTGCGCAAGGAGCTTTTGCATGGTACCTGCCTTAGGGTGGCGCCGGGGCGCCGCGGGGATGACAAACCCAGCAAGTTTAACCAATCCCCGCAGGTGGGGCTAGGCGCGCTCCTCGATAGCACCGTTTCTATATGCATCGAGGAGCTGGCGCAGGTCTTGGATCTGACTGCGAATCTTGACGCCGGTATCGGTGTCGCTCACCATGCGGCGCCGGTCGGCCTCGTCAAAGCGGTTGGTCTCGCTTTCGATATCGATGTTGCGGGTGAGCGCCTCGGCAACGCTGGTAAAGGCCTGGTGCGACTTGAGGCGGCATCCGCGCGAGCTCGAGATGAGCGTGTAACCGGCGATGCCCGTTTTGGGGTGGTAGGCGCGACAGAAACCGCCGTCGATGACCAGCAACTTTCCGTTGGCGCGGATGGGCTGCTCGCCCTTGGTGGTCTTGACGGGCGTATGGCCGTTGATGATATGGCCCGTCGGCGAGCAGGCCATGGGGGCGACGCCAAACTCCCGCATGATGTCGTCGCAAACGGACGAGGACGTGGTGAGCGTGTAGTACGGGTCCATCGGCTCGACCCACGTGCTCTTGTCGGCAATGTAGGCGCGCTCGAAGGTGCGCACCACGCGTCCGCTGGCGGGTGAGTTAAAGCCGATCCACAGGTACCACATCCAGTCGAGGGCATCGCGGTCGCCGACGCGCCAGGCGCGACGGGCGATATAGTCGCAAAAATCAAAATAATCGCGGCCGGCGTGCCAGGTACCCAGGCAGTTCATGCTGCTAAAGGTGCCGTCTTCGTTGAGCGGTACGCAGCCGTGGAACAGCAGATTGCCGTTGGCGACCTTATACATGGAGCCGTGGGTATAGAGGAAATCGATGTGGCGATGCAGATGATCGGCGGTGACAAACTCGGACACGAGCTTGTCGATGATGTGCTGCTCCTCGGGCGTGAGCGTGTAGGGGTCTGCCGGATCGACGGTGGGGAAGTCGTTGGTCGTGAGCGGCCACACACTGCCGTCGGCGAGGGTGACCGTGCCGGCATCGTGATCGACCTTGTCGAGCAGTAGACGGTCGGCCATGTCGAACTCGGGGTGGCGCTGGATAATCTGGCCCTCGAGCTTAAAGAGCAGAACGTTGATGGCTTTGATGAGCGGGCTGATGGGCTCGCCGGCGGTATAGGTAGCGTTGGCAAAGGCGACAAGCTCGCGCAGCGAGATGCCGTAGTCGTTCTCGAGAATCTCGTAGTTGTCGTAGCGCAGGTTGTTGCGTAGCACCGTGGCGATGCAGGCAGGCTCGCCGGCAGCGGCGCCCATCCACAACAGATCGTGGTTGCCCCACTGAATATCGAGCGAATGATAGGTGAGCAGACGGTCCATAATCTTGGCCGCGCCGCCGCCGCGGTCGAAGATGTCGCCCACCAAGTGCAGGTGGTCGACGGCGAGGCGCTTGATGAGCGAGGCGAGCGACTCGATAAAGTCGTCGGCGCTGGCGGTCTCCAAGATGGATTCGATAATGCGCTCGTGATAACGCACGCGGTAGTTGTTCTCGTCCGGATGCGTGTGCAGCAGCTCGTCGATGATGTAGGCGTAATCGCGCGGGATGGCCTTACGTACCTTGGAGCGGGTGTAGCGGCTCGAAAGCGAGCGGGCAACCACAATGAGCTGGTTGAGCATGGTCTTGTACCAGGTGGGCGAGTCCTCGTGCCGGCTGCGGACCAGATCGATCTTCTCGCGCGGGTAGTAGATGAGCGTGCACAGCTCGCCCTTTTCGTTAAAGGAGAGCGTGTCGCCAAAGATTTCGTCGACATGCTCGCGCACGACGCCCGAGCAGTTGTTGAGGATGTGCATAAAGGCTTCGTACTCGCCATGCACATCGCTCATAAAATGCTCGGTGCCCTTGGGTAGGTTGAGGATGGCCGAGAGGTTGATGATCTCGGTGAATGCGGATTGCTCGGTGGGGAACTGTCTCGACAGCAGGCGCAGATACTTGAAGTCTTGCGGATTGCGATCGAATGCGACCATGAAACACCTTCCGATGTGGTTGGTAAAACTGATAAACAGCGTCAAGCGTTTATCAGTATGCGCTGCTTTTGTTTCAATTGGGGTTAGGAGATTGAATTGTTGGCCGAACGGTTTGCTAAATCGATTTAGTTGAGGTAGATATGGCGGTTGAGTGGAGACGTCGGGTCGCTTTTGCAGGCGCATACCTCCGGGATCGCTAGAGATGATGGCGGTAAAGATGTTCACTACCTTTGGTTCAATTTGGTAAATAACGGACATTTGTACCGTATTCCCGCTTGCTGTGCGATAATTTGCGCAGCAATGAGTAAGGAGCCTCATATGAGTGATTTTGTCCTGACCTGTGAATCCGCCGCCGATCGAACCCGTGAGTTCTTTGCGTCGCGCAATATTCCTGTCGCGTGTTTTCATTACGAGATCGACGATGTTGTCTATACGGATGATCTGTATCAGTCGATTACGCCGGACGAGTTTTTTGCTCAGATTGCCGCGGGCGCCATGCCCAAGACGTCTCAGGTGAGCGTGGGTGAGTACGAGGAGTTTTGGGAGCCGTTTGTTGCCGAGGGTAAAGACGTGCTGCACCTGACGTTGTCGTCGGGTATTTCGGGCACGTATGGATCGGCCTGCGTTGCGGCGCAGATGCTCGCGGATCGCTATCCCCAGGGCGGCAAGGTGCGCGTCATCGATTCGCTGGCGGCGTCTTCGGGCCTTGGCCTGCTGGCGGAATGTGCCGCCGACGTTCGCGATAGCGGCGCTTCGCTCGACGAGACGTCCGCTTGGATTGAGGAGCATAAACTCAACCTGCACCACTGGTTCTTCTCGACCGATCTGTCGAGCTACCTGCGCGGTGGTCGCATTTCGGCTGCGAGCGCGATCATCGGCACGGCGCTCAAGATTTGCCCGCTTATGACGGTCGATTGCGAAGGTGAGCTGGTGCCGCGTGAGAAGATTCGCACCAAGAAGCGCGCGATTTCCGAGATGGCTAAGACCATGATGGCACACGTGCAGGGCGGTGCGGATTATTCGGGTAAGTGCATCATGTCGCACTCGGCGTGTCGCGAGGATGCCGAGGCAGTTGCGGCGCTGATCGAGGAACAGGTTCCGCAGCTTAAAGGCAAGATTGAGATTAATGACATCGGTGCTCTGATTGGCTCGCATACCGGACCTGGTACGGTGGCGCTCTTCTTTATGGGCGACAAGCGCGTGGATTAACGTTTGTGGGCTGGCTGACGGTTTTAACGGCTACGCCTGTCCTCCTGACATTTGATAACAGAAAAAGGCCCGTCCCGTTGTTTGCGGGGCGGGCCTTGCTGTTGCGGCTAGCGTTTCTTTCCACGGAAGAAGAAACCGTGTAGCGAGGGCTTGAGTCCGCGGTTGGCACGACGCTCCTCGATATGATCGTGGATCGAGGCGACGCGCTCGATGACCTCGTCGGGAATCGGCACGTCGGGATTCACGTTCTCGACCTGGCTGACCTCAGCGGCGGCGACCTGGTCGATAATGGGCACATCGTCGCGCGAGATGACAGGCGTGGCGTCTTCCTTCATCTTGCGGTAGCGCTCCATCATGTCGGTTTGCAGCTGCTGGGCCGAAGGCGGCGTCCAGATGATAGCGTTGGCGCCGGCGGCGATGGTTTCACGGATGCTCTCGGGCGTCTTGCCACCCGGTGCGATGAGTGGCAGGCTGGGATAGTGCTCTCGCAGCTCGCGTAGGACCTGGGGTGTGTTTTTGCCGGCGGCGATGTTGAGGATCTTGGCCCCGGCGCGCACCTTGGCGTGGGCATCGTCATCGCAGCGAACGACCGTGGCGATGACGGGGATGTCGGCGATGTTGGTGATGTGCTCGACCATCTCGGCGGTAGCGGGGGAGTTGACCACGCACCCCGCCGCGCCTTGCATCTCGGAGACGGCCGCCATCTGCACGGAGCGCTTACCGGTGGTGGTGCCGCCGCCAACGCCCACAAAGACCGGGCACTCGGCAACAGTCAGCAGCGCCTGCGTAATGGCGGGCTGCGGCGTGAAGGGGTAGACGGCAAACACGGCGTCGGCATTGGAGTTGCGGATGACCGCCACGTCGGTGGTGTAGATGAGCGATTTGATGCGGCGTCCAAAGAGCGTAAAGCCGCTGGCCTCCTCGATCTCATCAGGCATGCGGAGGGCCGCCTTGCGCAGGCGCCCGTCGATGGGCAGCGGCTCCATGGGCAAGAGGCCGCTGGGGGTTACGGCCACCTGGGGCTCGGTAAATTCGTCCGCAAGCTCAACCTCTGAGAAATCGACCGAGGCGACGATGTCCTCGTGAACCTCGGCGGGAACATCGATGGGGGCGTGGTCGTTCGTCGCGGCGGGCGTGTCGAAGGAGCTGGTGGCGACAAAAGCGTCAACACGCTCGTTCAAATCGTTGAGAGAATCCATTGCGGTCCGTTTCTATAATGTGCGGTCGGCAGCGTGCGACCGGCGCTACGTTGCTAAAACGTTTGACGAGTTGATTTTTCCCCGCCGCGCTATCCGTTAGACCGAAGGGCCGGCGAACGTGAAGGAGCTGTGGTGGCAGGTTTTGAGGTGCTATCTTAAATGTCCCGTTTATAAGAGAGGTGGCGCGGTATGGAAATCACGACATTATTGAGCTCGATTGGCCTATGCGTGGGCGCAATCGTAGCCGCCGCGGTCATCTACTTTGTGGTTACGGCCATTAAGGGCAAAAAGGCCGAGCGCAAGGAACGCGAGGCACTTAAGCAGCACCGTGACCAGCAGGACAGGCGCGCACGGAGATAGCTAGTTGAGTTGGTCCGTGCGCTAACTGCGTTTTCGGATCAGAGCGATGTAGAAGCCCTCAAAGTCGCGGCTGGGCGGGATGGTCAGCGTGCCGGGCATGCCGTTGGCGACGGTCGAGACGTGGCCGGTGGCGATGGCCTCGGTGAGGGCGTTGCTCTCGACGCGTGGCTCTTCGCCAGCTTCCTGAGCACGGCGCGTTTCACTTTCACTCGGCGTGCCGTCGAGGGGGATGAGCTCGCAGTCCATGTGTTTGTCGAGGGCCTCTTGCAGGGCGTCCTCGTTTTCCTGCGGCATGATCGAACAAGTGGAATAGACGAGCGTGCCGCCTGGCTTGAGGGCGCCCATGGCGCGGTCCAGAAGCGCGCGCTGCGAGCGGGCGCACTTGCAGAGCAGCTGCTCGGTCAGGCCGCGCAGGCTTTTCTCGTTGCCTCTGATGACGGTGCCCGTGCCGGTGCAGGGGGCGTCGAGCAGGATGCGGTCAAAGCGGAAGAACTCGTCAAGCTCGCGTGCGTCGATGCGCATGACGGGCACGTTTTTGGCGCCCTGGCGGCCCAAGTTGGCCTCGAGCTTTTCGGCGCGGGGAATGCTCATCTCGCAGGCGGTGAGGTGCGCCTGTCCCTGGGTGAGGGCGGCGATCTGCGTCGTCTTGCCGCCGGGGGCCGCGCACATGTCCAGGATATCCTCGCCGGCCTGAGCGCCCAGCACCAAAGGAGGCATCATGGACGACAGGCTCTGCAGGTAGATTTTGCCGTTGCGGTAGATGTCGAGATCCCACAGATCGGATACCTGGGCCTCGGGCAGGATGAAAGCGTCCGGGTACCAGGCAACGGTTTGGTGGGCGATGCCGGCTGCGTCGAGTGCGGCGGCGATGTCCTCGGCGGTCGCCTTGAGCGTGTTGGCACGCAGCGTGACCGGGCGCGTGGCAGCGGCGTCGAAGCCTTCGATCATGAGCTCGGCATCGGCAAGCGCATAGGCGCCGGCGACCGTGTCGACCATAAAGCGCGGCAGGTAGGCGGCGGAGTGTTGGGCGGCAAGCTGGTCGGAAAGCTCGGTAGCGGCAAACTGCCTAAGCTTGAGCTCGGGCTTAACCTGCTTTTTCTGCTTACGAAGACGCGGCTTGGACATCCGTCTTTCCTTCCCATTCCATTAAAAGTAGTCAATTTGGGACGGGGCTATTTTAGCTGCCCGTCCGTTTCGGCAGGCGTTGCAGTTAAATTTGGGACGGGGTAGCTAAAATAGCCCCGTCCCAAATTGACTAGTCTGCCTTGGCGTTTGTCTAGTACTGGCTCTCGTGCTTGCTAAAGAAGTCGAAGCGCGGGGGCAGTGGCTTTACGCGGTGCTCGCCGGGCTTCTCGCCCAGGCTCTCCACAAACTCATCCGTGGAGGCAAAGATGTTGTCCCAGCTAAAGAAGGCGACCGGATCGACGTCGAAGTACTCGCAGATGAGCTCGCAGCCGGCCGGCACAATACCGTGCATGAGCACGGTCGCCACGCGCAGCTCGGTAAAGGCGTCGACCAGTGCCTGCGTCATTGCGGCGTTTGCCTCGCTACCCTCGAGCTTGTTGGCAGCCTTGGAGGCGTCGCTCCAGCGCTTGTTGGCGGCACGCAGGTAGTCGTCGCACACGGCGAGTGCGCGGTGCGTCTCGAACTTGTACATGGCCTGCTCAAAGGCGAGAGCTGCCTGCTCGGCGGCTTCGGCCACGGTGGCGGAGGCGGCACCGGCGGGGATGCAGCCGTTGCGGTAGGGGCTCTCGTCGCCCTCCTTGACGGCGACGCCGTAGAAGCAGCTGCGGGCCAGGCGGTTGAACACGCCGGTCAAAAGCGCGCTCTCCTTAAGGGCCGGGTCGATAACGCGCTTGTCGTCGCAGGCGCGCACCTCGTTGCCGTCCTTGTCCTTGCCGGTCACGCGTGTGTCATATGCCTTGGGGCTAAAGCTCACCGGCTTCTCGGACAGGCCGAGCGACAGCCAATGCGCGCGCATCTGCTCGCAGGTGTAGTGGTTGAGCAGGTCGTCTGCCGGCGGGGGAGGCGTCTGCGAGGACGAGCTGGCCTTTTTGCCCATGTAGAGCAGGTGATAGCAGGCGCTGACGGTGCTCTGCGTGAGGTTCCACCCCAGGGCCTCCCACATGGCGGTCTGCGCGATGCAGTAGAAGTAGATGTTATCCTGACCGATAAACTGGTAGATCTGTGCGTCGTCCGAGCACCACCAGTCGCGCCAGTCGAGCGAGCTGTGCTGGTAGGTGGGTGCGGGGACCTGCGTGGAATCGGCGGCGGGCTTGCCCATGAGGGCGGCGTCCTGGGCGGCGACGCCCTCGGTCACGCCGGCGGCGCGGGCGTCGCGGGCGAGCACGGTGCGGGTGTAGCTGATGGGCGCCCACAGGCTCTCGGGCCAGCACCAGCAGGTGACATCGGTCACGCCATCGACCTCGGGCACCGGAACGCCCCAGTCGATGTTGCCGGTGATGCGGAAGGGCACGAGCGCCTTGCCGCTACGGAAGCGCACGCCGCCGTTGGCGAGCACCGCGTGGGCGGCGTCGCGTTCCTTCCAGCTGGGGAAGGTGACGGTAAAACTGCTCTTGTTGCCCTCGGGCTCCAGCACGGTGTGCTCGGGGAGCTGGTCCTCGACGGCATCGAATGCTTCGCGGAACTTGTTCTGGATGTAGAGCTGTGCCGGCAGCAGCCACTCTTCCATGGTCTTGGAGACCACGGAGCGAACCTGCGGGTTCTGGGCGAGCTTGGCAGTATAGGTCTTCATAAAATCGAGGTAGGCGGGCAGGTCGAAGTAGAGGTTGTCGACCGGGCGCAGCTCGGGCACCTCGCCGGTGAGCTGGCTCTTGGGCGCGATGAGCTCCTCGGGCTCAAACTGGTGGCCCAGGTCGCACTCGTCGGCATAAGCCTTCTCGGACTTGCAACCTTGGATGGGGCAGCGGCCGATGACCTGGCGACCGTTGAGGAACGTGCCGGCCTTGGCGTCGTAGAACTGCAGGGTAGAGCGCTTGGAGATGGTGCCCTGCTCGTGCAGGCGCTCGATAATCTCGGCGGTCACCTTGTTGTGAATCTGCGCAGCCGGCTCAAGGCCCGAGCCGCCGTAGATGTCGCAGCTGATGTTGTAGTTGTTGAGGGTCGCGGCCTGACGGGAGTGATTGGACTCGACATACTCGCTAATGGACTTATCGTAGCCCTCGTTCTCCTTGAGCTTGCGGTAGCTCTCCATGATGGGCGAGCCGTAGCAGTCGGTGCCCGAGGTGAAGATGACGTTCTCGCGGCCCAGGCGGTCGCGCAGGAAGCGGGCGAAGAAGTCGGCCGGGACAAAGACGCCGCCAACGTGGCCAAAGTGAAGACCCTTGTTGCCATAGGGCTCGCCGGCGGTGACGATGGCGCGGCGAGGCCAGCTGGGACGGTCGTTCATGGAGTATTTGGATGCCATGGGACTCCTTCGCATATGGTGAGAGCGCAGCCGGGCGCAAGGCCTGGCGACGCGGTGGTCAATTCGTGCATATCGTTCGACATTATCGCACATGCGGACGGGTACGTGGCAGGGGCGCTATCCTAAGATGCTATGAATGAGATTTCCAACATACATGCGTTTGAAGACGAGGATTTCCTGCACGCTTGCTTTGTGTGGGGGATGGCCGTGCTTGGCGCATTTGCCGTGTGCCTGGTGCCGGTGTTTATGCTGCTGGGTGGGCCCGCGGACTTGGATGCGGCTGACGCGGGTGGCTGGACGGCTGTCTTGGGCTGGATAGTTGGCTTGGCTGCGGTTTCGGCGGCGTCATTTGCCGTGCACGAGTTGGTGCACGGCGTGTTCTTTAAGCTGTTTGCGCCCGCCGGTGCGCACGTGACCTTTGGGGCGAACCTCGAGACGTGCATGATTTACGCCTGCGCCGAGGGCGTGGTGTATTCGCGCCGGCGGTACGTGGCAGTTTGTCTGGCGCCGACGGTTGTCGTGACGACAGCGTTTACCCTGGGGTTTGCGTTTTCGGGCTATCCGCTGCTGTGCTACCTGGCAGCCGGCTTGCATTTGTCGGGCTGTGTGGGCGACTGGTATTACGTGCGGACCATTTTGCGCGACCGCCGCATTGTCGCCTGCGAGGACACGTCCTTTGGCGTTCGCTTTTTTGGTCAGTAGTCTTTTTGGGACGGGGCTATTTTGACTACTTTTTGGAGATGGGTATTTTTGACTGCTTTACGTCAAAAGTAGTCAAAATAGCCCCGTCCCAAAAAGACTACCCTGGGCAAAGATTGGGAGGAGATGTCCATGAAGCCGCTACTGCTGCATGCGTGCTGTGCGCCGTGCTCGCTTGAGCCGGTTCGTCTGCTGCGTGAGGAGGGGTTTGAGCCCACGATTTGCTGGACCAACCCCAATATTCAGCCGCGCGATGAATGGCGGCGGCGTTTGGACGAGCTGCGCCGGTGGTGTGCCGATGGCGACATCGAGCTCATCGAGGCGGGGGAGGACCGCGAGCGCTGGGAGGCCGGCGTGGCCCCGCTGGGCGCCGATCGACCCCGTCGCTGTCGTGCGTGCTATGCCCTGCGCCTGGCCGAGGCATGCCGTGTGGCCCAGGAGTGCGGGTTTGAGTTTGTGGGTACGACGCTCGCCGTCTCGCCGTATCAGTTGTTCGAAACCTGCAACGATGCGTTGGAGCGCTTGGCGGCGGCACATGGGCTCACCCCGGTCATTCGCGATTTTCGCCCGTATTATCCCGAGGCCACGCGTCGTTCGCGCGAGCTGGGCATGTATCGGCAGAACTACTGTGGTTGCCGATTCTCGGCCGTCGAGGCGGCCATGGACCGCGCCCGCATCCGCGACGAGCGCAAAGCCGCCAAAAAGTAGTTCTTTTGGGCTGGTAGCCTGCTAGGATGTAGAGCGGATTTTAGCTATATAAGGAGTATTCGACGTGTCTATGCGTACCGATGATTTTGACTACAACCTTCCTGAGGAACTGATTGCCCAGGCTCCTGCTGAGCCGCGCGACTCCTGCCGCCTGCTGGTGGTGGATCGCAAGGGCTCCCAGGCGGGAACGCCGCTGGAGCATGGCGGCACCGTCGAGCACCGCATCTTCCGCGACATCATCGACTATATCGAGCCGGGTGACGTGCTCGTCATCAACCAGACGCGCGTGATGCCGGCCCGTCTTATCGGGCGCAAGGCCGGCTCGGGCGGCGTGGTCGAAACGCTGCTGCTCAAGCGCCGCGAGGACGTTGATCCGCTGGGTCATGTTTGGGAGTGCTTGGTCAAGCCGGGCAAGCGCCTAAAGCCTGGTGCGCAGATTGAGTATCGCGCCGGTGGTGCCCATGCGCCCGAGGGTGCTCCCGTGGTGCTGACGGCCGAGGTCGTCGACTTTGTCACCGATAGCCGCGGCGGCCGCCTGGTGCGTTTTGAGCCGGCCGGTTGCAATGCCGCCGGCGAGCCGCGCACGCTCGATGAGGCTATCCATGCTGCCGGCCACGTGCCGCTGCCGCCCTACATTACCGATTACGAGGGCGATCCCGAGAAGTACCAGACCGTTTACGCCATGAAGGAGGAGCACTCAGCTGCCGCTCCCACGGCGGGCCTGCACTTCACGCCCGAGCTCATGGCCGCTATCGAGGCCAAGGGTGCGAAGTTTGCCGCTGTCGAGCTCGAGGTGGGCATCGATACCTTCCGTCTGGTGGAGGAGGACGACCCCACGCAGCACGTGATGCACACCGAGCGCTATCACGTGTCGCAGGAGGTTGTCGACGCCGTGCATAAGGCTAAGGCCGAGGGGCATCGCGTGATTGCTGTCGGTACCACCGCAGTCCGCTCGCTCGAGAGTGCGTTTGACGCGGACGCGCCGGTGTCCGATCCGGCTGTGACGGCGCGCTATTTTGAGGGCCGTAAGGACGGGGCCGACACGCTCGGCCGTGGTGACATCGTGGCGCGCGAGAACGCGACGACGCAGCTCTACCTCATGCCCGGCTCGACCTATCACGTGGTCGACGCGCTGATCACTAACTTCCATGTTCCGCGCTCCACACTCATGATGCTCGTGAGCGCACTTGCCACCCGCGATCAGATCATGGATGCCTACGCCGCCGCTATCGAGCAGCGCTACCGCTTCTTCAGCTTTGGCGACGCCATGCTCATTTGTTAGTTACGCCGTTCTACCGAACGGCGGACCGGCCGACGCTGCGCGGGCCGCATTTGGACAATCTGACGCTCAACTTCAAGGGCGCGACCAGAAGGTCAGCGCCCTTTCGTTTCACGTCACCTTGCCTCAAATGCGACCCGCTCGCTGTCGCTGCCAAAACATCGGCATTTCTTTGGTTGTCAAGAGATTGCCGTTCTGGCGGGTTTTCGCTGACTTCGCCAAAACATTGGCGTTGCCGTGGTTCAACCTGCCAAAAAGGGACAGGTTTATTTTGGCAGGTTTTATCTGGGCAAACGTTGTTGGTGCAATGGGGACTGCTTTATATGCACCAAGTTGGTGCAAAGTAGCCTGGCCCCTTTGCACCAATCAAAACGTTGCGGTGAGTGTTTTTTGGCAGCTGGTTTACTTGCTCGCGAACAGCCAGATCAGGACGATCACGAGGATTACGGTGACAATGCAGACGATTGCGCCGGTGAATTTAACGCGTGAGTCGCGGGTGCGCTCGCGCACGTCGTTCTCGGCGGCTTCGAGCTGAGCCACTTCGCGCTCGGTTTCGGCACGCTCGTCCTTATCGCGAGCCAGGGAGCCCGCGAGCGATTCGGTGATCTCGGGATGGTTGTGCACCTCGGTCGCCTGCTCGATGATCGACTGCGCATGCGCGACGTCCGCCTGGGCATTGGCGATAGCCTGCTCTTGCTCTTGACGCGCTTTGTCCTCGGTGACGATCTTCTCGCGTAATTCGCGCTGGCGCGTTGCAGCGGCCGCCTTTGCGGTCTGCAGCTCGTCGCGCGCGGCATCGGCCTCGGCCGTCACGGCCTGATGGGCGCGCTTGGCGTCGGCGATGGGGGCTTGCGCCTGCTCGACGGCGTGCTCGGCGGCTGCGAGCGAGTGCTCAAGATCGGCGGTGATGCGCGGGATATCCTCCTCGGCTTTACGCAGGGCATCAGCCGTGTCGGAGATCTGCATCGAAAGCTCGCTGGTGCGCACCGTATAGTTGGCGGGATTTGCCGAGGGATTGCGTTGCAGCTCGGCATACTCACGGCGCAACGTTTCGAGTTGAGCACGCGTGGCGTCGACGGTTTGCTGCGCTGCGGCAACGCCGGCGTCGCGCTCGGCCTGTACCTTGTCGCGGATGCGCTTGGAGTCCTCGAGACGTCGTACGAGGCGGTTACCGGTCTCGCGCGAGCTGGCTTCGCGCGCTTCGACGGCATCGAGTGCGGCTTTGAGACGCCGCTCGGTGGCGTCGTCCTCTTCTTTTATTTGTTCGAGCTGCGCTTTGAGCTCTGTTGTCTTGGCGGCATGGGTATCGCGGCCGATTTCTGCCGCCGCGGCGGCCTTTTGTGCCGTGTCGATAGCGTGGCGCTGCTCGGCGACGATTTGGTCGTAGCGGCCTGCGATATCCTGGCGCGTCTCGAGCTCCTCGCCTTGATCGGCGATGCGCTGATCAAGTTCGGCCAGGTGGGCACGAGCGTCCGCGAGCGCCTTTTTTGCGGCGTTCATCTCGCGCATGGCAGAGGCGCCCTGGGCGATAAAAGTGCCTACGGCGTTTGCTGTATTTGAGACGGCGGTTCCCAGATCGCGGCTGGCTGCAGGGGCGTGTGGAGCGGTCGGGTGACCGGCGTCGGCCGTACCCGCATCGGGCGCCTGCGACGTGGCGATATTGCCGGTGCCACCCTCGATCACGGAAAATCCGGCAGTGTGCGGGTCAACTGCATCTGCGCCAATTGTAGGGTGCTCGAGCTGTAAGAACGAAGGTACGGTGCTGCCTTGGTCGGCAACGGGGGTCTCGCCAGGCACGAAGGTCGATGCGGCCTCGGCGGCCTTCTCTTCTTCGGCGTCCACATCGGCGTCGGCCACGGCGTCTTTCATCGCTTTGACGGCATCCATCATGGAGTCCATGACGGCATCGAGCTCTTCTTCCGAAGATACCTCGATGGGTCCTGCCGCCTGTGACGCGGGGTCCGCGTCGGGCTCGGCGTCGTTCGACTCCGGTTGCTCGCCTTCGTCATGCTCGACAGTATCGCCTGTGTCTGTTGCCTTATCCGCACCGGCGTGCGCATCTTCGGCGGATGCATCGACGGAAGCGGCGACGCAGGTAGGAGTGCTGCAGTCGTCGACGGCGTCTGCGGAATCATCAATATGCTGCTGAGTCTGGGGGTCCAGCTCGTCTGTCATAGGCATGTGCTCCTCATCGTTGATTGTCACCCTATGATAAAGCCTCGCGCCGGCATCCCGCGCGCCGCAGCAAAGTTTCAAAACGTGTTCGATGGCTCGCTTGGATAGCAAAAATTTGGCCGCTCTATTCAGTTTGCGCTTGACATTCCCTTCTCCGAAAGACGTTATGCCGTTCAACTGCCGCGGTCTTTATAATGGTTTGCGTATGAACCGCAACCAAGGAGTTCCAGTTTATGGACCAGAGCCTATTTAAATTCGACCTGATCGCCGAGGATCCGACGACGCATGCGCGTGCCGGCGTGCTGCACACTCCGCACGGCGACATCGAGACGCCGATCTTTATGCCCGTGGGCACCAAGGCAAACGTCAAGGGCATTCCTGCCGAGACTGTCAAGCAGCTCGGCGCCCAGATCGTGCTTGCCAATACCTATCACCTGTCCATGCGTCCCGGCGAGGATACCATCGCCGAGTTGGGTGGCCTGCACAAGTTTATGAACTGGCATGGCCCCATCCTCACTGATTCCGGCGGTTTCCAGGTGTTCAGCCACAACGACGCCGTCAAGCTCACCGACGAGGGCGTGCGCTTTATCGTCAACGACTACGACGGCCGCCACGTGTTCTGGACGCCCGAGGACAACATGGAAATCGCCATGAAGCTCGGCTCCGACATCTGCATGCAGCTCGACCAGTGCCCGGGCTATCCCGCCACGCGCGCCTACGTTGAGCGCGCCGTTGAGCTGTCGAGCATGTGGGCCGAGCGCTGCTATAAAGCTCATACCCGCGACGACCAGGCGCTCTTTGGCATCGTTCAGGGTGGCATGCATCTGGACCTGCGCCTGCGTTCGCTGCGCCATCTGGAGGAGTGCGGTGACTTCCCCGGTTACGGCATTGGCGGCTACTCGGTGGGCGAGGACCACGAGACCATGTTTGAGACGCTGGCACCGCTCGCGAGCGAGTACATGCCCAAACATAAGCCGCGCTACCTGATGGGCGTCGGCAACCCGACGACGCTCGTGCGTGGTGTAGGCGTGGGCATCGACATGTTCGACTGCGTGCTGCCGACGCGCACCGGCCGCATGGGGACGGCGTTTTCGAGCGAGGGTCGCCTTAACTTCCGCAACGCCCGCTTTGCGCACGACGACGGCCCCATCGATCCCACCTGCACCTGCCCGGTGTGCACGGGCGGCTACAGCCGTGCGCTCATTCGCCATATGGTCACGCAGAAGGAGATGCTCGGCGGCATTTTGCTTTCGATGCACAACATCTACTACCTGCTCAACCTTATGCAGCGTGCCCGCCAGGCCATTATCGAGGGCCGTTACGGTGCGTTCGTGAGCGACTGGATGAACAGCCCCGCGGCAGTGGATTACTAAGAGCTGCGGGTGCGCTTACGGGGGCGCTCGCGCGGTGTCGAGGCTACGTGCCAATCGACCGTGCGTAGCCGGCGCCGGGCATCGCATGCGTCGGCATCGGTTGCACGACCTCTGACCGATGCCTTGCAAGCGCTTGATGCATCGTGGGTACCATACCGAATGGTTGATGTTCGGGCGGGTGTTTGACGCATGGCGTCGACCCCGCCCGTTTCTATTTTCGATAGGAGTATCCCATGATTAAGAATGAGAACGTCGAGGGCGAGCCGGCCTACGACGAGACGTACCGACGCGGCCCCGTGGTTATGCGCGGCCCTATGATTCCTAAGGACAACACCTACGCCAACCTGCTGGCGCCCGAGGACTCGACTGACTGGTTGCACGCCGACCCGTGGCGTGTGCTGCGCATTCAGGCCGAGTTTGTCGATGGCTTCGGCGCGCTTGCCGAGCTCGGGCCCGCGGTGACCATCTTCGGCAGTGCCCGCACGCCCAAGACCGATCCGCTCTACAAGGCGGCGCGCACGGTCGGCCGCAAGATCGCGCAGCGCGGCGTGGCGGTTATCACCGGCGGTGGTCCTGGCATTATGGAGGCGGCCAACAGGGGAGCGGCGAGCGCCAACGGCAAGTCGGTCGGCTTGGGTATTGAGCTTCCGCACGAGCATGGGCTCAACAAATACGTGAACCTCGGCATGGACTTCCGTTACTTCTTTGTGCGCAAGACCATGTTTGTCAAATACAGCTCGGGCGCCATCGTGTTTCCCGGTGGTTTTGGTACGCTCGACGAGATGTTTGAGGTGCTCACGCTGGTGCAGACGCACAAGGTCAAACGCATGCCGCTTGTTTTGGTGGGCAGCGAATACTGGCAGGGCCTGTTCGACTGGCTCAACGGCCCGGTGATGGATGCCGGCATGATCAGCCCACTCGATCCAGATCTCGTCCACATCACCGATGACCTCAACGAGGCCGTCGATATTGTCCTGAGCGGGCTGATGTAGGGTAGGTAAAATGGGACGGGGCTAAAAAGACTGGTCTGAAACGTTTGATATCAGTCTTTTTGGCCCCGTCCCAAATGAACTGCTTCCAAGTTGCGGTGGAATAGGGATTGATTTGCGGTTGATAAGCCAAAAACAGTCCCTATTCCACCGCAAGTGGTAAAGGTGCCCCTAGTGGATGGGCTGGTAGCGGGGACAGTAGCTGATGGCGATGGCGTCGACGCCTACGTGGGTGGCGATGGTGCAGCCGATGGGGCCGGTGCCGGCGTCTACGTAGTTCTGGCCTGCGAGCGCTTGGTTGACGAGCTCCTGCTCCTCGGCGGCGCCGGTCGTGAGCACACGTACGCTGGAGCCCGGGTGCTCGGCCAAAAATGCGAGGCAATCTGCCATGGTGTTGGTGACGATGCGCTTGGCGCCACGACCCTTTTTGATCGCCTTGATCTCGCCCGATTTCCACTCCGGCGAAACGGCCAGGCGAATATTGAGCATCTGCGTGAGCTGGCCGGCGAGCTTGGGCGCGCGGCCGTTCTTAACGAGGTTCTCGAGCGTGCGGGGAATCAGCAGCAGATGGGCGTCGGGCAGCGTCGCGCGGATCTGCGCTTCGGTCTCGTCCAGGCTGCGGCCGTCCTCACGCATGGCCAGCGCGTACTCCACCAGCAGGCCCTCGGCACCCGAGCCGGTGCGCGAATCGATGCAGCGCACGTCGAGCTCGTGCGCTTCGGCCGTCAGGCTGGCGTTGGCATAGCAGGCGGACCACTCACTGCACAGTGAGATAAAGATGGCGCTATCGTGGCCGTCGGCGCGCACGCGGTCAAAGAGTGCCTTGAACTCGCCGGCGCTTGGCTGCGAGGTGTGCGGCAGCTGCTTGGATCCGGCCATGCGGGCGACGTATTCCTCGGCGGTAATCTGCACCTGGTCGAGCAGGTCTTCGCCTTCGATAATCACATGAAGTGGAATCACGTAAATGCCGAGCTCTTGGGCGCGGGCGGGGGAGATGTCCGACGTGGAGTCGGTTATGATGGCAAAAGACATAATTGCACCTTTCGTTGGGGCGCTTGCGCGCCGCCTTCTGAGAGCAAAGTGCGACAAGTATAGTAGAGTCGCTCCACATTGCTAGGTTCAATTGTTGAATAGTCAACAGTTTGAAGTGTCGGTGTGGAAATCGTCAACTGGGGAAGAGGGATGTCGATGGAGGCGCTGGAGATATGCAAGCGGCCGGTCGTGCTGTTTGATTTTGACGGCACGGTGGCCGATACGGGCCGGGCGGTGATGACCTCGACGCGTAAAACGCTGGCTGCGCGCGGGTTTTCTGAGGCGCAGATGGGTGACCTGCGCCGCATGATCGGGCCTCCGTTGTGGAAGAGCTTCCACGACTTTTACGGCTTCTCGCGCGAGGAGTCGCTTGTGGTGGCCGACGAGTACCGTGCCTTTTTTGATGAGCTGGGACCGGAAGAGTACCCCGTGTTCGATGGAATTCCCGAACTGCTCGATGGCCTGGCCGCCCAGGGGCATCACTTGGCCGTGGCGACGTCGCGCATGGAGGCAAAGTGCATCGACATGGTGGGCGAGCTGGGGCTTTCACAGTTTGAGGCGGTGGTCGGTATGAATCCGCCGCAGGGGCGCGAGACCAAGGCCGATTCGGTTCGCGATGCCCTGGCGGCGCTCGGCGCGACGGCGGACGATGCCGTGATGATCGGCGACCGCTTTAACGATGTGGAGGGCGCGCACGCAAGGGGCGTGCCGTGCATTGGCATCTATTCGGGCGCGGCGGTGCCGGGCGAGCACGAGGCGGCGGGCGCCGATGCAGTGGTGCACTCGGTGGCCGAGCTTGCTAAACTTTTCGCCATCTAATGACGTTATGCGAGGGGCGGGTGTGGCCGTCGCTCATTGGTAAGGAGGTCGTCCATGAATCAGGTGGAACAGAGCGTTACCGAGTATGTCGACGAGATCTGGGAAGATGTCGTTGCCGATATTGAGCAGCTGGTGAGCTATCCGTCCGTGGCCGTTGCTGCCCATGCGGAGCCCGGTGCGCCGTTTGGCCGCCCGGTCCGTGATGCGCTCGATTGTGCGCTCGGCATTGCGCAAAAGCTCGGCTACCAGACGAGCGACGACGAGGGCTATGTGGGCATCGCCGACATTCCCGGCCGCGGCGATAAGCAGCTTGCGACCATCTGCCATGTGGATGTGGTGCCCGCCGGTCCCGGTTGGAACACCGACCCGTTTGCGATGGAGCGCCGCGAGGGCTGGCTGCTCGGTCGTGGCGTGATCGACGACAAGGGCCCGGCCGTGTTGTCGCTCTACGCCGGTGCCTACCTGATCAAGCACGGCATTGTGCCGCGCTATACCTTCCGCGCGCTGCTGGGCTGCGATGAGGAAGTGGGCATGTCCGACGTTCACCATTATCTGGAGAACCACGCAGACCCCGACTTTTTGTTTACGCCCGATGCCGAGTTCCCGGTCTGCAATGCCGAGAAGGGCCAGTTTGGGGCGACGTTTGTGAGCTCCAAGATCGACGGCGGGCGCATCGTATCGTGGAGCGGTGCCGAGGCGAGCAACGCCATTCCGTCGCAGTCTATCTGCGAACTCGCGATTGCCGCCGATGAGCTGCCGGCGCCCGTTGAGAACGCCGACCGCCTGGAGATCACGGCGCTCGATAACGGGCATGCGCAGATTTTCGCCCACGGTATTGGCGGTCACGCTTCGATGCCCGAGGGAACGATCAATGCCGTCGGCCTCATCGTGGCGTATCTGCGCGAGGCCGAGGACGCGTTTGGTGCACGCGACGAGCGCCTGCTGACGCCCGCCGAGCACGAGTTTGTCAAGTTTCTGACCTTTGTACATGCGGATGCCTATGGCCACGGCCTGGGTATCGACGCGACGAGCCCGGCGTTTGGCCCGCTCACGTGCAACCCCGGTGTTATCCGTGTGATGGATGGCCATATTGAGCAGGTCATCGACGTACGTTTCCCCGACAGCACGAGCGCCGATACCATCTGCGAGCAGCTCGAGCCGCTCGTGGGCCGCTTTGGCGTGACGTGCCGTGTGGGTCGTGCAAAGGTGCCGTTCTCGGTGTCCGCCGACGATCCGGCCGTGAAGGCGCTTATTGATACCTATAACGAGTTTACGGGCAAGCATGCCGAGCCCTTTGCCATGGGCGGCGGCACGTACGCGCGCAACTTTGCCCGCGCCGTGTCGTTTGGCCCCGAGGAAACCGGCCTGGAGCTGCCCGCATGGGGCGGCCAGATGCACGGCCCCAACGAGTGCGCCAACGAGGAACAGCTCAAGCAGGCGCTCAAGATCTATATTGTTGCGATCCTCCGTTTGAATGAATTAGAGCTTTAAGGTTTCGCGGTTTCCTAATCTAAGTTGCGATGGAATAGTTCCTAGAATGGGCCATTTGATGGCCAAGCAGGAACTATTTCACCGCAACTTTGTTTTTATTGGTGTAAAAGGCGGGCCATGCTTGGGGGCGGGTTTGTTATTCGTCTGTAAAGCCGAGTCGCGCTTGCGGTAAGGGTCTATCAAATGCCCGTAAGAAACCGCAGTTGGCGCGGGCACCGCCCGATCGAGGCCGTATCTTTCCAAACAGCAAAGCGGGCAGGGTGCCCGCGAGTCGCATGTATGAAAGGAAGATCATGCTCGATCAGGCTTATTCTCGTCGTCAGTTCCTCGGCCTCGCTGGTGGTCTTGCCAGCTTCGTGGGCCTCGGCCTCGTTGGCTGCGGCGGCGCAGGCGCTTCCAACGCCGCCGACAAGGGCAGCGCCGCTGCCGAGTCCGTCTCCGGCGAGGTGACCTACGACGGCGCCTCCTCGTTCCAGGCTCTCGTCGAGGCCGCTGCCGAGAAGTTCATGGACGCCAACCCGGACGTCTCCGTCTCTGGCTCGGGCAACGGTTCGGGCAAGGGCCTGACCGCCGTTGCCGCCGGTACCGTCACCATCGGTAATTCCGACGTCTTCGCCGAGACCAAGCTCGAGGCCGACCAGGTCAAGAACCTCGTCGACCACGAGGTCGCCGTCGTGGGCATGGGTCCCGTCGTCTCCAAGAACGTGAAGGTCGACGACTTGTCCCTCGAGCAGCTCAAGGGCATCTTCTCCGGCCAGATCACCAACTGGAAGGAGGTCGGCGGCGACGACGCCACCATCGTCGTTCTCAACCGCAAGGCCGGCTCCGGCACCCGCGCCACCTTCGAGGCCGCCGTCTTTGGTGACGAGGCCGTCGACTTTAAGGGCGACGCCGAGCTCGACAAGTCCGGCGACGTCCAGACTCAGATGGCCAGCACCGACAACGCCATCTCCTACCTCGACTTCTCGCACTTCGACGACTCCAAGTTCAACGCCATCAAGGTTGAGGGCGTGGAGCCCAAGAGCGCAAACGTCACTGACGACTCCTTTAAGATCTGGGCGACCGAGCACATGTACTGCGCAAAGGACGCCGACGATGCCACCAAGGCCTTCCTGGAGTTCATGCTTTCCGAAGACGTCCAGGGCAAACTCGTCGAGGAACAGGGCTTTATCCCTGTCTCTGCCATGAAGGTCGTCAAGGACGCCAGCGGCAAGGTCTCCGCTAAATAAGTAATCGCCCCGGAAAGGTTTGCAATGGCAAAACAGCTGCCAAAGCGCGACCTTGAGAACGTGGGCCTGGGCGTCACGGGCGCGTGCGTAGCGCTCGTGACGCTTGTCGTTGCCGCGCTCATCTTTATGGTCGCCCAAAAGGGCCTCTCGGCTTTTCTCAAGGACGGCGTTTCGGTCGTCGAGTTCTTTACCGGCACCAAGTGGGACCTGGCCAACACGGCCGAAAACGGCCTGCCCTATACCGGCGCCCTGCCCCTGATCGTCACCTCGTTTGCGGTCATGGTGCTCTCCACGCTTATCGCGCTGCCCATCGCCATCGGCTCTGCCATCTTTGCGGTCGAGATTAGCCCTAAGTTTGGCTCCAAGGTGTTTCAGCCGCTTATTGAGCTTTTGACCGGCATTCCCTCGGTCGTCTTTGGCCTGGTCGGCTTTCACGTGGTCGTCGGTCTTATGAAGAGCGTTTTCCACGTGAGCACGGGCCTGGGCATCTTGCCCGGTGCCATTGTGCTGGCCGTCATGATCTTGCCGACGATGACCACCCTTTCGGTCGATGGCCTGCGTGCCGTGCCCGATAGCTACCGTCAGGGTTCGCTCGCGCTGGGCTACACCCGCTGGCAGACCATCTGGCACGTGGTACTCAAATCCGCCATGCCGTCGCTCATGACCGCGGTCATCCTCGGCATGACCCGTGCCTTTGGCGAGACGCTCGCCGTGCGCATGGTTATCGGCGGTATCGAGGCCATGCCGACGTCGCTGCTGTCGCCGGCGTCCACCATCACCACCACGCTCACCACGTCCATGGCGGTCTATGCCGAGGGCTCGGCCCAAGACGACGTCCTGTGGGCGCTCGGTCTGCTGCTGATGGGCATGAGCCTCATCTTTATCCTGATCATCCACCTTATCGGCCGCAAGGGGGCGAAGGCTCGTGGCTAGCACGCGCATTCATATCGACGAGGCGAGACTCAGGCGCGTCCAAAAGCAGGACCGCATTGCCACGGGCGTGCTGACGGCAATCGTCGTCATCGTCATGCTCATCGTCGTCTCCATGGTGGCCTATATCCTGTTCGAGGGCATCTCGACGCTGTTCCAGCCGGGCTTTCTCACGCAGCCCGCGCGCGCCAACGGAACCCAGGGCGGCGTGCTCTACCAGCTGTTCGACTCGTTCTATCTGCTGTTGATCACCCTAGGTATCTCGGTGCCCATCAGCTTGGGCGGCGCGGTCTTCCTGGTTGAGTACGCGCCGGACGGACCCATCCGTGACATCGCCTCCACCGCCATCGAGACGCTGTCCTCGCTGCCTTCCATCGTCGTCGGCATGTTCGGCTTTCTGGTATTCTCGGTGCAGCTGGGCTGGAAGTACTCCATCATCTCCGGCGCCGTCGCGCTCACCATGTTCAACATTCCCATCCTGGTGCGCGTGATCCAGCAGGCGCTCGAGGACGTGCCGCAGGCCCAGCGCGATGCGTGCCTGGCTATGGGCCTCACCCGCTGGGAGGCCACGCTGCACATCCTGATCCCCGAGGCCATGCCCGCTATCGTGACCGGTATCGTGCTTTCGGCCGGCCGTGTGTTTGGCGAGGCCGCGGCGCTGCTCTTTACCTCGGGCATGAGCTCGCCGGTGCGTCTGAACTTCTTGAGCTTTAACCTGTCGAGTCCCACCTGCGCCTGGAACGTGTTCCGCCCCGGTGAGTCGCTCGCCGTGCACATCTATAAGATCTATGGCGAGGGCAGCCCCGAGGCACAGCAGATTGTTTGGGGCACCGCGGCACTGCTGATGATCTGCGTGCTGCTGTTTAACGTAGTCGCCCGTATCGTGGGCAAGCAACTGGCAAGGAGGATGACGGCCGAATGAGCGAGATAAATGCAACGCCCGCAACCGAGGCGGCCGCGTCCGAGACCCAGGACTTTCTGTCGAGCGTGGGGGAGAGCGAGAAGCGCGTGCGCGTAAGCGGCAAAGCGGTGAGCGACGAGGTCGTGCTTTCCACCAAGGACGTCAACGTTTACTATGGCGACCACCATGCGCTGCACGATACGTCGCTCGACTTTCACAAGGGCGAGATCACGGCGCTCATCGGGCCTTCGGGCTGCGGTAAGTCGACCTTTTTGCGCAGCCTCAACCTTATGAATCGCGAGATTCGCGGCTGCCGCGTGGAAGGCGAGATTAACTATCGCGGGCGCAACGTGAACACCAAGACCGAGAACACCTACGAGCTGCGTCGCTCCATTGGCATGGTGTTTCAGCAGCCCAACCCTTTCCGCAAGTCCATTCGCGACAACATCACGTTTGCGCCCAAACGCCACGGCATTACTGACCGCGACGAGCTCGATCGCATGGTCGAGGAAAGCCTGCGCGGCGCGGCGCTGTGGGACGAGGTCAAGGACAAGCTCGACAAGAGCGCCTACGCGCTTTCGGGTGGCCAGCAGCAACGCCTGTGCATTGCGCGCACGCTGGCGCTCAATCCCGATGTGATTCTGTTTGACGAGCCCTGCTCGGCGCTCGACCCCATCTCGACGCTGGCAATCGAGGACCTGATGTCATCGATTGTTGCCGACCGCGCCATCGTCATCGTGACGCACAACATGGAGCAGGCGTCGCGCGTGTCCAACCGCACGGCGTTTTTCTACATGGGCGATATGGTCGAGTACGACGAGACCGACGAGATTTTCCAACGGCCCAAGGATAAGCGGCTGAATGATTACCTCACCGGCATGTTCTCCTAGTCCGGGACATGCCTGAGGCCCGCGGCGGCCATGGTTGCCGCGGGACTGATTGGAGAGGCGGGTCATCTCTTACGGGAGATGGCCCGCCTTTTTGTGTCGTGTGCGGCCGTCGACCTACCAAAAAGGAGGCTTCGGTAGTTTGTGTGACAAGGGGCTAGCCTAGGCAGCAACGCTCTTCGCTCCCTTCACGCCCTTCTTCCTCGCCTTCACCGGGCGACCCGGGAGCTGGGGCTGGCAGTCGCCGCACCTGAGCATGAGCAGGGCCACGAGGTTGTCGGTGTTGCGGAAGCCGTAGCCCATCCTCACCGTCACCTTGATCTTGTTGTTGATGGCCTCTACGCGCCCGTTGCTGATGCCGAGCTCGACTGCGGCGATGATGTCGTCGCGCCGGCGGCGCACCTTCTTCTCCACGGCGACGACCTTGGCGATCTTGCAGTAGGCGGCCCTGTGCATCCAGTCGTCGAGCAGCTCGGCGGCCTCGGAGCCGTCGGCTGCCCGGAAGACGGCCCGCAGGTCCTCCTTGAGCTCCCAGGCCCTGACCAGCCGCGAGCCGGCCCTCTTCTTGAGCGCCTCGAGCCTCGCCCTCTGGCCGTCGGTGAGGTCCTCGGGGTTCTTCACGAGCGCGTAGCGGCTGCCCTTGATGGAGGCCGCCTCCTCCTCGAGCGCCCTGACCTCCTCGGGCGGCAGCTCGCCTTTGGCAGGCCTGCCGCGCTTGCCCTCGGGCCTGGGCCTGGCGGCCCTGGCGGCGGCCCTGGCGGCGTTCCACTCCTCGCAGCGCACGGCGTCGAGCGCGTCGTTCATCCACTGGACCACGTGGAAGGGGTCCATGACCCACCTCGCGTTGGGGCAGCGGCGCTTGACCAGCTGCCTTATCCACCTCGCGCCGTCGGCGGTCACCACCTCTATGGCGCGCCTCTGCTCGCGCGTGAGCTCGTCGAGGAACAGGTTGAGCACGTCCTTGCCGGTGCCCTCGTGCGCCCAGATGAGGCAGCCGCGGTCGTGGTCGACGACCACCGTGACGTACTTGTGGCCCTTCTTGTACGACGTCTCGTCGATGCCGATGCGGCGCACGCCGTCGAACCTCGAGGCGCCGCGCGCGGCCTCCAGCTCGGCGTAGACGCGCCTGCACACGCCGCCCACGCTGTGCCACTCGACGCGGGCGAGCTCGGAGACCGCCGAGGCGGTGCAGCGGACCGCCAGCCACGCCACCCAGTCCTCGAAGTCGCGCGTGAAGCGCGCCCCGTGCCGCGCCCAGGGGACGGCCTCGGTGCGCACGCCGTGCTCCGGGCAGCGCACCCTGCAGGGCGCGTACTCCAGGTAGCAGGCCGAGCGCGCCAGGTCCATCGCCCTCCACAGCCTGGGGGCCCCGCGGTTCGCCATGTCGTAGAAGTCGCAGGCCCTGCCGCATACGGGGCAGCGGCGCTGCTCGCGCTTGTAGGGCCGGACGCTCACGACGATGCGCTCGGCCTCGATGCGCGCGCCCAGGACGACCGTGCGGGCCAGACCGAGGGCGAGAAGTAGTAGACTCTTCATGCGTCACACCTCTTCGGTTGTCTGAATTTGGCTTAGCAATCATAGGCGGATGACGCGGAAACGGCCCCTCCCGGGGCCGTTTCAGTTCCAGATCGTTGTTTTCGCCCGCTGAGCTGGGCCTATGCCGGAATCTCTCCCACAGAAACCACCGAAGAGCCCCAAAAAGGGACAGGTTTATTTTGGCAGGTTTAACGTTTTACCACGGAGTGCCCTTGGACTGCTCTGACGTTTGCCCAGATAAAACCTGCCAAAAAAACCTGTCCCTTTTTGGTAGGTTTTGGGGTGGGGCTCGCTGCTATCATGGACAACGTTGAATTTCTACGAAGGAGCAGGGCATATGGCGATTCTTTTGGGATGCGATTCCGTCAGCCTAGAGTTTCCCACCAAGCATATTTTCGATAGCGTGACGCTCGGCGTGGACGAGGGCGACCGCATTGGCATCGTCGGCAAAAACGGCGACGGCAAATCGACGCTGCTGAGTGTGCTCGCCGGTATGCTGGACCCCGACGACGGCCGCGTGACGCATCGCCGCGACACCACGATTGGTTTGCTCGGCCAAAAGGACAACCTGGTCGATACCGACACCGTGCATCATGCCGTCGTCGGCGACACGCCCGAGTACGAATGGGCGTCGAGCCCGCGTACGCGCCAGATCCTGGCCGGCCTTATTAGCGATGTGCCCTGGGAGGGCACGGTGGGCGAGCTTTCGGGCGGTCAGCGCCGCCGCGTGGATCTCGCGCGCCTGCTGATCGGCGACTACGATGTACTCATGCTCGACGAGCCCACCAACCACCTGGACATGCGCACCATCAACTGGCTCGCGCGCCACTTAAAGGCCCGCTGGCAGCGCGGCCAGGGCGCCATGCTCGTGGTCACGCACGACCGTTGGTTCTTGGACGAGGTCTGCACTAGCATGTGGGAGGTCCACGACGGCCAGGTCGATCCCTTCGAGGGCGGCTACTCGGCCTACATCCTTCAGCGCGTAGAGCGCGACCGCATGGCCGCCGTTACCGAGGAGCGCCGTCGCAACATGGCGCGCAAGGAGCTCGCGTGGCTGAGCCGCGGCGCACAGGCGCGCTCCACCAAGCCCAAGTTTCGCGTGGATGCCGCCCGCGAGCTCATTGCCGACGTACCGCCCGTGCGCGACGAGCTGGAGCTCAAGCGCCTGGCGGTGAGTCGCCTGGGCAAGCAGGTTATCGACGTGGTCGACGTGGACGCCGGCTATGCCGATACCGACGGCGCGCCCAAGCAGGTGCTCTCCGACGTGACCTGGCTCATTGGTGCGGGCGACCGCTATGGTCTTTTGGGCGAGAACGGCGCCGGCAAGTCCACACTGCTCGATGTGATTCAGGGCAAGATCGCGCCCCTGCGCGGCCGCGTGAAGATTGGCCAGACGGTGCGCTTTGGCGTGCTGTCGCAGCAGCTCGAGGAGCTCGAGCCCTACATGGGCGACACGATCCGCGAGGTGCTCAGCAACTACAAGAAGTACTACGTTATCGATGGCAAGGAGACCTCGCCCGAGAAGCTCTGCGAGCGCCTGGGCTTTACGACGCAGCAGCTCTGGAGCCGCATCGGCGATCTTTCGGGCGGACAGCGCCGTCGCCTGTCGCTGCTGCTGACGATCCTGGACGAGCCCAATGTGCTCATCCTGGACGAGCCCGGCAACGACCTGGATACCGACATGCTGGCGATTGTCGAGGACCTGCTCGATGGTTGGCCCGGCACGTTGATTCTGGTAACGCATGACCGCTTTTTGATGGAGCGCGTGACCGACCAGCAGTGGGCGCTGCTCGACGGCCACCTGACGCATATGCCCGGCGGCGTCGACCAGTACCTGCGCCTGTGCAATGCCACCGCCGAGGGCGAGCCCGTGGGTGCGCCGAGCGCCAAGACCGGCACGTTTGACACCGGTGCCGCGGCAGCTGCGGCCGAAAAGCCCAAGGCGAGCGGTCAGCCCAATGGCCTTTCCAATGCCGAGCGCCAGAAGCTCCGCCGCGAGGTGAGCTCGCTCGAGCGCAAGATGGAGACGCAGCGCGCTCGCGTGGAGGAGGCCGAGGCCGCGATGGCTCAGGTCGACCCTACCAACTACACGGCGCTGGGCGAGCAGCAGGCAAAGATCGACGAGGCTCACGCCGCTATGGACGAGCTGGAGATGGCGTGGCTCGAGGCGAGCGAGAAGCTCGAGGGCGAGGAGTAGACGAGGATGATCAAAGCCGCGTTTTTCGATATCGACGGCACGCTACTGAGCTTTAAGACGCACCGGATTCCGGCGTCGGCACAGCAAGTGCTCGACAGCTTTCACGAGCAGGGGATCGCGTGCGTGATCGCCACGGGCCGTCCGACCTACCAGATGCCCGATTGGCTGTTCGATCTTGGTTGGGATGCGTACATTACGCTTTCGGGCCAGCACTGCTTTGATGCCGAGGGCGTCTACCGCAGCTGTCCGATTGATCCGGAGGACGTTGCGGTGATTGTGGACCAGGTGGCGCAGGGGCGCTATGACTCACTGTGCATGCAGGGCGAGAACTCGTTTGTGAACCGCCTGTCCGAGCGCGTGGTGACGGCCGGTAACAACGCGGGAATCGTTTACCACGAGGAGCCGTTTGAGCATGCCTTCGATGCGCCGGTTTACCAGTTTTGCGCCTTTGTGGATCCTGCCGACGAGCATATCGTGACCGATGCCGTGTCGCATTCGCTCACCACGCGCTGGTGCGACCTGTTCTGCGATATTATTCCGGCCAATGGCGGCAAGGACCTGGGCGTGGCGGCGACGCTGGAGCGCCTGGGTATCGACGCGAGCGAGGCGATCGCCTTTGGCGACGGCGAGAACGACCTGTCGATGTTTGCCGCCGTGGGCACGAGCGTGGCCATGGGCAACGCGCAAGACACGGTAAAGGCTGCGGCGACCTACGTGACGACCGCCGTGGACGACGACGGAATTTACAACGCCGCAAAGCACTTTGGGCTGCTATAGCTGCGGCTCGGCACTTGGGGACGTTCCTTTTCTGCCGTCAGTTGGGGACGCCCCTTGCGCGTGGTGTGCCGCGTCGCCCGGCCGGAAAGCCACGTATGCTACAGGTTCTTGACACCCATCGCGCGCATGGCGTTCAGGATGGCGATGATCGCCACGCCCACGTCGCCGAACACGGCGAGCCACATGTTGGCAATGCCCAGTGCCGCAAGTACCAGAATCAGCACCTTAATACCCAGTGCAAAGATGATGTTCTGCCAAACAATCGTCATGGTCTTGCGAGCCACGCGGATTGCACGGGAAATGTTGGACGGCTTGTCGTCCATGAGTACAACGTCGGCGGCCTCAATCGCGGCGTCGGAGCCCATGGCGCCCATGGCAATGCCCACATCGGCACGGGTGAGCACGGGCGCATCGTTGATACCGTCGCCCACAAAGGCGAGCTTGCCCTTGCCCGATTCGGTCGCCAGCAATACCTCGACGCGCTCGACCTTGTCTCCTGGCAGAAGCTGCGCGTGGAACTCATCGACTCCCAGCTGATTGGCCACGGCGGCGGCCACTTCCTCGCGGTCTCCCGTGAGCATGACGGTGCGCTTGACGCCGGCGGCGTGCAGCTCGCGAATCGTTTGCTCGGCATCGGCTTTGACGGTGTCGGCAATTACGATGTGACCGGCATAGACGTCATCGACCAGCACATGGAGGATAGTGCCGACGACCTCACAGTCCGGTGTTTCAACGCCGGACGCGGCGAGCATCTTGGCGTTGCCGACGACGACGTGCTTGCCGTCGATGTTCGCCGTCACGCCGTGGCCCGCGTCGTTGGCGGATTCGCATACACGCTTGGGGTCGAGTTGACCCTGGAAGGCGGCGCGCACCGACTGCGCGATGGGGTGGTCGGAGAACGACTCGGCGAGGGCTGCGACTTCAAGCAGCGATTGCTCGGTATAGCCGCCCTCAGGGTGCACCGCGACGACCGAGAACGTGCCGTTGGTGAGCGTGCCGGTTTTGTCGAAGACGACGGTATCCACATCGGCGAGCGCCTCGAGGTAGTTGGAGCCCTTGATGAGAACTCCCAGCTTGGACGCGCCGCCGATGCCGCCAAAGAAGCTCAGCGGCACGCTAATTACGAGTGCGCACGGGCAGCTGACGACGAGGAAGGTCAGGCCGCGCAGGATCCAATCGGACCAAGCACCGGTCACCAGGCCGCCGCCGAGCGCGAGCACCGCTGCCGCGCCGGTGACGGCGGGCGTGTAGACGCGGGCGAACCGTGTGATGAAGTTTTCGGTGCGCGCCTTCTTTTCGCTGGCGTTTTCCACAAGCTCCAGGACGCGCGCGACGGTGGACTCGCCAAAGGGTTTGGTGGTGCGCACGCGGATAAGACCCGTCATGTTGATGCAGCCGCTGATGATATCGTCGCCGGTCTTGGCGGTACGGGGGACCGACTCGCCGGTGAGGGCGGCGGTGTCGAGCTGGGTTACGCCCTCGACGATAACGCCGTCGATGGGCACGCGCTCGCCGGGCTTGATGACAATGACGGTGCCGACGGCGATGTCATCGGGAAAGACCTGCTCGAGCGTGCCGTCAGCCTGCTCAACGTTGGCGTAATCGGGCGCGATGTCCATCATGGCGCTGATCGATTTGCGACTCTTGCCCACGGCGTATGCCTGGAACAGCTCGCCGACCTGGTAGAACAGCATAACGGCGGCGCCTTCGGCCATGTGCGGGTCGGTATCGGGGAAGAGCACCATGGCAAACGCGCCGATGGTCGCGACGGCCATGAGAAAGCTCTCGTCGAACGCCTTGCCGCGGCGGATGTTATTGAATGCCTTTTGCAGTACGTCGTATCCGGCAATCAAAAACGGCACGAGGAACAGCACAAAGCTGGCGTAGATGTTGCCGGGCTCTCCAAATGCGATAGTGAGGGCGCCGAGCTCATCGAGGGCGTACACCACGACAAAAATACCCAGCGCTACCAGGATGCGGTTGCGTTTATGCTCGAGTGACTCTTTTTTCTTGCGCTTCTTCTTTTTCTTCTTGGGGTCGGCGGTGGCCATGACTCAATCCTCCCATTTGAATGTATGAACACTCGCTCATGTAATTTCGCGAGCAAAGGCCGCGGCAAGCGCGGCCTTGCAGGTTGGCGTAAACCTGGGCTAGAGAATGATCTCGCAGTCCGGCTCAGCGTCGGCGGTGAACTCCACGACGCGATCAAGGACCTCGTCGAACTCAGCGTCGTCGGCCTCAAGCGTCAGCTTCTGGGTCATAAAGTTGACCGAAACGGATTTGACGCCCTCGAGCTTGGCGAGTTCGTCCTGAAGCTTACGCGCGCAGTTGGCGCAGTCGATCTCGTCGAGCTTGAACTGCTTTTTCATGATGGGTTCCTTTCCCTGTATTTGCGGCTTGGGTGCAGACCGCTCTGGTACCGTGGTTGGTCGCTATTCGCAGATGTGGCTCATGCCTTGGTTGAGCATGGTGTAGACATGATCGTCGGCGAGCGAGTAGAGGATGTTGCGCCCGTCGCGCCGGAATTTAACCAGGTGCGACTGTTTGAGCGTGCGCAGCTGGTGCGACACCGCGGACTGCGAGGTCGCAGTCGCCTCGGCGATGTCGGCCACGCAGAGTTCGCGGCCCATGAGAGCGTAGAGGATCTTGATACGCGTGGTGTCGCTGAAAACCTTGAACAAGTCGGCAAGGTCGTACAGCAGCTCCTCGTCGGGAAGGTCCTCGGGCGAGCAAGTGGTGGGGATGTCGGGCACGATGGTGGTGTCGATGTCGGTCCTTATTTCATCGGCGTGTTCGCTCATTGCAATATCCTTTCATATGAACATGTGCTCATATAACTTACTTCCGAGTATATGAGCGCATGTTCATATGTCAATATAATTTGCGAAATTTTTTGCTATCGGATGGCTCTAGAGGCGGCTAAGGGCATTGGTTGGTGCTGATAAGGCCGCCGATGCCAACGTGGGTACCCTAGCGACGTGCAAAAAGGGGAGTTTTCAGCATCGACGAGGGGTTATTTATTGCATGATACGGCGTCGTTTGCCGCCACAGGGCTTTACTGGAGTGCAAATGGCAATAGATATTCCCCAGCTGTTGCCTAACTTACATCGAAAACAGCGGCTTCGGTGCAAAATGGGGCAATTCGGCCGCCCTCGGATACTCGGCTCTGCTGAAAACTCCCGTTTTTGCACGTCGCCGGGGTACCCACCCTGTCAGTCCGCCTCTGTTCTGGCCCCGTACACCCTGCCTTCGGGTGTGGAGGTGCTTGTTTGGGCGAACTCCGGGCAATCCAGCTCGATGACTTGCATGTCGTCGATGGCCGGGACATTGTTGATCGTCGGGTCGTCCAGCGAGATGCCCTCGAGCACTGCGCGCTCGAGCTCAAGTGCATTACCCTGCGCTGCGTCTTGACGGAGGAGCTCCTCAATACGCTTCTTTTCCTCGATAAATCTCCTGAGCACAAATTGTCGCAGCTCTTCTTGCTTGATTGCGAAATCTTTGGGCAGGCGCGATGGGCGAATGCCCTCCTTTCGCTGGATTGCCTCCATAACCCTGGCGAAGGCGCTGGCGTGCATAAAGGAATAGCGACTGACGGTAATGATTCCGTAGCCCATGGACGCCAGCGCGTTCTTGCGCTCTTCGTCAATGGCGCGGTCTTCTTCGGCATCGTGCTGAAATCCGTTGTATTCGATATCGGTTCGGGACCGCTTGAGATATGCATCCATATAGAACTTTTCGCGCCGCGTGAGATTCTTTGCAGCAGCTGTGACCTTTACTTCGTAGTCGGTCTCGATCTCGCTAATGCCAAGACCGCCCTCGCGTCTGGGTAGCGTGAGCATCATGACAAACGCCGTTTCCATCGGCGATCGGCATCCGTCCCGCACGCATTGGATGGCTTTTCGAGCAAGTTCGAGGCCCTTGCAGTCGATGAGGGAGTTAAAGAAATGTTTAAGGCTCGAAGTCGAGGTGAGCGCGAAGCGCTCGGTATAGGATGTCGAGGCATCGTGCCCAAGGGAATAGGCTCCACACAGTTCGAAGTAGTACTCCACAAGTTCTCGAAAGGGAAGATAGGTTGCGGCCTGAAGCGCACAGAGTTCGACGCCGACAATATAGATGTCGTCGGCAAGCTTGATAAAGCGCGAGCCCGCGAATCGCTTGGATGATACGTGGCACTTGCAGCCCGTCATGCTGCGCACGTTTGCGCGCTCGAACACCGTTGTATCGAGCGGGGCATCGTTATCCAGAGCGACGTTGTGCCTGGCGAGCCAGTCGGCGGCAGAGTCGAGCAGATCCTTGCTGGGGCGCGCCCCGTAGATCTTGGCAGGGCTGCAGGGCTCGGTGCCAATTGCGGATACCGAGTATGCGGCTTGGTAGACCGCTTTTGCCGTGTTATGTGAAAGCACGATACTCATACAGATAGCATGGCAGACCAGGCGGCGGGGTTCGCAATGAATGCCAAGGCAAAATGGCGCGGCATAACAAAAGCTGTCCAAGCGCTTGACGTCAATGATGGAGAAAGATGCTATTTGGAGCATTGTCGCAGCTCGCTGGCTACGCAGACCTCCACAACTGATGCTGGTCAGCATCGTTTTGATGCAAAGGCGGCGTCAACAAAAATGTGCAATTTGGCTTGAACATACGCAGATGAAGTACTTGGTTATGCGGCGGCTAGACATCGGGGGCTGGAGGGCCATGTTGTACGGCGCGAAAAACGGGCCGATATCCGCTTGGACATCGGCCCGTTTTTGCGTCGCTTGAGGGGGGCGCCTCGGCGTGTCGCTTTTGCGCCGGGCGCTATGGTCCGGCAAGTATTGCTCGCGAATGGCGCCTCTGCTTGGCAATCTACTTGGCAAACAGGTTCTTGAGGTTGAACTCGGCCTGCACCGTGCGGAGCATGAGGTCGGTGTCGTCGAGGCCCAGGTGCTGCTCGTTGGCGTCGGGCGCGAGGGTGCCGCGACGGCGTGCCCAGTTCTCGAGTGCGGCGGGCGCGGACTCGCGGGGGAGCGAGCGCACGTCGGCGTCCAGGCTGCGGCAGATCTGGCGTGAGTCGATGACGATAATCTTGCCGGCTCGGCGCGCCTCGGCATAGCCGTCCAGATGGATCTTGAACCAGCTGTCCTCAAAGGCGGCGTTGTGCGCCATGTACGGGTATTTCTTCATGAGCTTGAGCAGCTGCTTTTGCAGCTCCTTGTTCTCGCGGAAGGGCGTTTTGCCGTCGATGTCGTTCCAGGTGATGTGATGGATATTCGACAGCGGCACATCTTCGCCGCGGTAGATATCGGGCAGGCCGCAGTAGTGTGCCTCGGCGTCGTGCGGGACGGCGTCGCTGGTGAGCTCCATGATCTCCCAGCCCACGTTGATGATGTAGCCGCGCTCGGGTGCGCGGCCGGTGGTCTCGATGTCGATGCCGAGCACCGTGCCCTGGATGGGCTTGCGGGCGTACGCCACGCCGAGCGCATCGCGGTCGCCGCGGATCTCGCGCATGACGGACGCGGCGGTGCGCTTTTGCATCTTGCCGATGCCGGCGCAGGTATCGGCGTCGGACAGGCCGCGCGAAAGCGTCGCGGGCGTCACGTTGCGCAGGCGCGCCTCGCCAATCTGGTCGCATAGGTCGCGGTTGCGGTCGGCCAGGTCGCGCACGGTGGCAAAGTCGAAGCCAGGGTCGCCCTCGGCGGTAAAGTACTCGGTCTCGAGCACCTTGAGGGCCTCTTCGCCTTTTTGACGCTCGGACTCCATGGCGGCGTGATCGCCATAGATGAACATGGGGATAAACGGCTGGCGCTCGTATTCGAGTGCTTGCGAAACATTCATATACTGCTCCTTGGACGGGCCGCGTCGTGCGGCTCGGGGTCATTGAGATGTGGCGAGATGATAGTTTACCATATGCAACTATTGGCATCACGCCTAGGACAACTACAATACCCTAGTTGACCGCTAGGACTTTTACAATGCTGCCGAAAGACACGAAAGGTTCCATCCGTCATGGATTTGCTGATTGATATTTTGCTCGACGCCGGCAAGGACACGCTCTCGCTGGTGCCGTTCTTGTTGGTGACATATCTGGCCCTCGAGACGCTGGAGCATGTGGCAGGCGATCGTGTCAACGGCGCCATCAAGCGTGCCGGCGCCGCTGGCCCCGTGGTTGGCTCGTTGCTGGGCATGGTGCCGCAGTGTGGCTTTTCGGCGATGGCGGCAACGCTGTACGCCGGTCGCGTCGTGACGTTGGGCACCCTGGTGGCGGTGTTTCTCTCGACCTCCGACGAGATGCTGCCACTGCTGCTTGCCGAGCAGGTTCCCGTGCAGACCATGGCGATGCTTTTGGCTTCGAAGGCGCTGATCGCGCTGGTCACGGGCTTTATCGTGGATGCCGTCATTCGCGGCCTGCGTCGCAACGCCCGTGCTCATGCGGCGATTCGCCGTACCGTGTTGGGAACCGCTGCCAATCCGGCGCACGTTAACTGCGCGCACGACGACCATACCGGCGGTGACATCATCGACGAGGTGGCCGAGGCGGGCGTGAGCGCCGACCACATCCATGAGCTGTGCGAGCGCGACCATTGCGGTTGTGATGAAGACGAGGACGAGCGTGACCACGGACATGGCCACGACCACGGACACGAGGGCGAGCACGAACACCACCACGGTCACTCCCACTCACACAAAGGCGCGCCCGTCCTGTCGATTATCCGCAGCGCGATTTCGCACACCGTACAGGTTTCGGTATTCATTTTCCTGGTGACGCTGATTCTGGTCGCCGTGCTCGAGACCTTCGGCGAGTCCGCGATCGAGCAGTTCCTGCGCGGCAACGAGACGCTCGCTGTCCTGGGTTCGGCGCTTGTCGGCCTCATTCCCAACTGCTCGGCGAGCGTGGTCATTACGCAGCTGTATCTGGAAGGCGCGCTGCAGCTGGCACCGATGCTCGCCGGCACGCTCATTTCTGCCGGCGTGGGTTACCTGGTGCTGTTCCGCACCAACCGCAGCGCTCGCGAAAACGCGGTGTTCCTGGTCATGATGTACGTCATCGGCGCCGGCTGGGGCCTTATCCTTTCCGCCTTTGGCCTCTAAGTAGATGTTTGAGGCATCCCGTAAAAACTGGGGCATTCCTCAAAGATCTACCGCCATGACCGGCGTTGGATGCGCGCCAATCGCCAAAACAAAAAGGTAGATTTTTATGCATGTCCCAAAAATCTACCTTGGTTAGCGCAGCAGGTCGGTGAGGTTGCGCTTAAAGCGGGCGCGGTCTTCGCTGGTGAAGGCTGCCGGTCCACGGGTGCGACCGCCGGCGCGGCGCACTTTCTTTTCTTCGTGACGAATAAACAGCTGCATATCGATGGTGGCTTTGTCGTACAAGCGCCCGCGCACGCCGATAGCGGCGGCATCGCGACCGAGCACCATGCTGGCCAGGCCAATGTCCTGTGTCACGACCACATCGCCTGCCTGCAGACGCTCGATAATGGCAAAGTCGGCGCTATCGGCGCCTACGCTCACGTCGAGTGTTGTGACCCAAAAGCCACGTCGCGCGTGCTCGGCATCGCGTGGGTCGTCACGGCGAATGTGCCGCTCCAGGTTTTGCGTGCTGTTGCCGGCAACAACCACGGCAACACCCGCCCGTCGTGCGCAGTCGATCGACTCACGCGTGACCGGGCAGGCGTCGGCATCAATAAACAGCGTTCGCGGCATCTAGTGCACCAGCTTGCCAAAGCGGATAGCGCGAATAACCAGCGTCACGCCAAACACCAGGAGTGCAGCGCCGGTAAAGATGACGAGCATCTTTGCCGACCACAGCGGGTAGATGAACACGAACACGCCGGCGATGATGGAGAGCGCGCCGCTCAGGATGGCGAGGGCGCGGTTGGAAGAAAGCTCGGACTCCAGAATCGACATGATGCCCTCGACAATCCAGCCAAAGCCGGCCACGACCACCACAAGCGTGCTGAGCGTCGCGGTCGAAAGCGCCTGGTTGCGCAGGATCACCACGCCGCCCAAGATGATGAGCAGGTTGGCGAGGATGCTCGTGACGCGCCAGCCGGCGGGCAGCAGCGGCTCAAAAATGGCGGTGAACAGCCTGACGCCAGCCGTGATCACAAAGTAGAAGCCCAGTACGGTCGTCAAAAAGACGAGGGTCTTAGCGGGTGCAAACAGCAGCGCGATGCCGGCGATGAGTGCGATGACACCCGTGGCGGCGTAGATCCAGCGCACGGCTTTAATCGCCTTGCCTGCCATGCTTTTCTCGTCAAATCCAAACAGACTCGATTGTTGGTCGTCATTCTTAAAGATGCCCATGAGGCCTCCTTTCCGTGCGGCGTAAGCCGCGATCGTTACAACTGGTATCGCCTAAAGGAGCTGGCGTATGGGCCGGGGGAGGGCGAAACACAACTCAAAGGCCCCGATTTGTTTCCGTTGTTCCCCACGTTGCGATTTTCTATTCAACAGGTGTAGAACATTGCAGCTCTGTTCGTTATTGCCTGCGTTTTAGGTTAGATTTTCCTAAGAACAATTGGCTTTTTGGGGGTCCCTATGAACGAAGCAGTTCCCGTGGTGCCGTCGAGCGCCGAGTCGATGGCAAAGCAGGGTTGCGAAAAGCTTGGCCTGGATGCGTTTGATGCGCTGGTCCGTCGCGCCCGCACATGCCGCCGTTTTGACGAGTCCATGCGCGTGCCGCGCGAGTTTTTGCTCGAGCTGGCAGAGCTGGCGCACCTGGTCCCCTGTGGCGCCAATGCTCAGCGCTTGCGTTTTCATGTGGTGAGCGGTGCCGAGGACTGCGCTCGCGTGTTTGACGAACTCGCATGGGCCGGGGCGCTCAAGGACTGGCCGGGTCCTGCCGAGGGCGAGCGTCCGACCGGCTACATTGCAATTCTTGCCGAGCGCACCGTTCCCGGCAAGCCCGCCGCGCCTATCACCGAGGTCGACACGGGCATCGCGGCTCAGACGATGATGCTCGCCGCGCGCAGCGCAACGCCCGAGGTGGCGGCTTGCATGTTCAAGGCCTTTACGCCCCGCGCGATCGATGCGATGGGGCTCGACGGCGACAAGTACGAGCTCAAGCTAATCATGGCCTTTGGCGTGTCGGCCGAGACCCAGGTTATCGACGCGATCGATTCCAACCCCGACGGTTCTATTAATTACTGGCGCGACGAGGCGCAGGTGCATCACGTGCCCAAGCGTCCGCTTGCCGACGTGCTGGTGTAGTTGCGTCGTTGCGGCGCGATCCGGCGGCAAACCACCACAAAGGTGCCTGTCCCCTTTGTGGTGGTGCGAGGGGAGGGCGTGTGTCCGATCTGTATTTGGTTCGGCATGGGCAGACCGAGCTTAACGTGCAGAACATTTTGCAGGGCTGGCAAGACTCGCCGCTCACGGAGCGCGGGCGCGAGCAGGCACTGGCGACGCGCGCGGCGTTTGAGGCGCGCGGTATCTCCTTTGACCACGCGTATTCGTCTCCGTTGGGTCGGGCGCGCCACACGGCCGAGCTGATCGTTGGCGAGGATCTTCCCATAGAGCCGGTCGATGATTTGCGCGAGTGGCGCCTGGGCACGCTGGAGGGCACATCAAATCGCGATATGCCGCCGCAGCCCTGGGGCGATTATCCGGTGGCCTTTGGTGGCGAGTCGGAAGGCGAGCTTCGGGCGCGCATGGTCGCGGCGCTGTCCCGTATTATGGCCCGACCGCAGCACGATCGTGTGCTTGCGGTCTCTCATGGCTCTGCCTGCCAGGAGTTTCTTAGATGCGTGACCGGCGGGGGAGAGCAGCCCGACAACGGTGCCGTGCTTCATTTTGGCTATTGCGACGGGGCGTTTTCGCTCCTTGATTGGTAACGAACGAAGGGACCCCTATGAACAAAGATCTGTATCTGGTCCGTCATGGACAGACAATATTCAACCTTAAACGCATTATTCAGGGATGGAGCGATTCGCCGCTCACGCAGTTGGGCTGCGAGCAGGCGGCGCGTGCCGGCATGTTCTTGCGTGCGCGTGGCGTTGAGCCCGATCACGCCTACACCTCGACGCTGCACCGCACCGAGCAGACTATCGCCAGCCTGTGGCCGGGCCTTGCCTACGAGCGTCTGGATGGCCTGCGCGAGTGGTTCTTTGGCGACTTTGAGGCCGAGCGCGTGATGCTGATGCCCGAGCGTCCGTGGCGTGACTTTTATCGTCAGTTTGGCGGTGAGGGCCAGATGCAGGTACGTGAGCGCATGGTGACGACGTTGACCGATCTTATGCGACGCCCGGACCATTCGTGCGTGCTCGCGGTGAGCCATGCCTCGGCCATCAAGGAGTTTTTGGATCACTCTAGGGGAGCGGCGGCCGACGAGCGCGAGCGCGTGCCGGGCAACTGCTCGGTTCTGCATTTTGCGTTTGACGATGCAACCGATACGTTTGAACTGGTCGAAGTCTTTACGCAGGAGGATTACGCGCGTGAGCTGGGGCTAGAGCCACTCGTGGCGGCAGCGGGCCCGCGGCGTGGGTAGCGCGGGTGCGGCGATGCGGTTTGCCGGCGTAATTGTTTGATGCGAAAGGGGCGGGGATGCATGCGCATGTATCCCCGCCCCTTGCTTGTTGAGCTGCCGAGTCTTTGTGCTGGGCGTTTAGGCCCCGTTAGAACCGTGCGATCTGGTGAGTGAGCAGACCCGTCGGAACCTGCGGCGCGACGCCGCTGACCTGTGCGGCGGGGAACAGCACGGCCACGGTAAAGTTGAACGGCTCTTTGCCCGTGTAGGTGCCGGCTGCGCGGGCCTCGTCTGCCAGGAGCTGCGACGCCCCGGTCAGAGCGACGGCGTAGGCGGGGTCGTCGGCCAGTGCCGGCTCCGGTGCCTGATCGAGCATGGCTCGGATGGCGGCAACAGCGTCCTCGCGCTTGACTTCCCACACGCGATGCGTAATGCCGGTGGGGTCGGTGACGGCATAGAGCGCCGCGCCCTCTTTGGCGGCGCCAAGGATGATATCCATGACGGGCGAGGCTTCGTAGGCGAGCGACACGGGGCGCGGCTGCACCTTGAGCTCGGCGATTGTACGGGCGGCTGCGGCCGCATCTGCGGAAGCTGCGTCGCCGCCCGTCAGTACGCCGACCGGGCAAATTGCCACAACGCCCGTCACGCGCCCTGGCTCTCCGGAGCATTCGTACACGTAATACGCCGCACCCGGATCCTTGAGCATGAGCCCATCGGCAATCGCACCGCGCAGGGCGTCGTTGCCGCTCAGGATGTCGCCCATCTGCGGCAGAGCCTCGAGCACACGGTCCTGAGCCGGGCGGATGCAGGGAAACGGAAGAGCTTTCATGGACAGTCCTAACGCGCTAGTCGGTTTGTTTGCGGCTTATTATGCCCCAACTTGGCTATTCGCGCCCCAGAGCGTGTTGTCGGCGAGCGCGATCAGCACCCGCTGGCAGCGAACGATATCGGCGTGGGGCACATATTCGTTGGGCTTATGGGCGAGCGCGAGCGAGCCTGGGCCATAGCTCATGCAGTTGCGGTTACCCGTCTTGCCGGCAATGACGGCAGTGTCGGTGTAGCCGGTAAAGAAGCCGACGGTCGTGTCCGCGCCTGTCACGTCATCGGCGGCACGCTTGAGCGCGGCTAGAAGGGGAGAGACCGGATCGCGCTCGATGGCGGGGCGGTCGCCTGTCACGGTATAGCTTCCATGGCAACCGGGGACTGTGGCTTCGGCGCCGGCGATGGCCTGCTCTACCATGCGCGTCGCGGCGGCCGTATCGGTCGGCGGCGTCAGGCGCATATCGACCCAGACCTTGGCACGGTCGGGCACGACATAGGGGCGATAGCCGCCCTCGATCTGTCCAAACGTGATGGTCGAAGCCCCCAGCTCATCATGCACGGGCAGCGCCGCGAACGCATGGCGCAGCGCACAGACGGCCTCGGCCATGGCGGCGACGGCATCCGCTCCCTTCCAGGGCTGGCTCGCATGCGCCGTGACGCCGGTCATCTCGATCTCGAACCACGTGCGACCTTTGTGCGCCACCTGAATCTGTCCGTCGGTGGGCTCGGTGTCCAGCACCCATTCGCGCGAGCCGACCCAGCCGGCATCGATGGCGGCCTCGGAGCCGCGCATAAAGTCCTCTTCGTCGACCGAGAAAATAAGCGAGAAGCCGCGGTGGGGCAGCTCGCCCTCTGCCGCCACGCGCTCGAGTGCGTGGACAAGCGCGGTAATGGCGCAAGCCAGGCCGCCCTTCATGTCGCAGGCGCCCCGGCCATAGAGTTTGTCGTTGCGCACAACCGCCCCAAGCGGCGGCGTGTCCGCGTCCCAGCCATCTCCTAGGGTGACGGTATCCATATGGCAGATGTAGACGAGTCGCGCCTCGTCGCTCACACCCGGCACGGTGACAATAAGGTTGCGGCGCCCGGAGAGTACTTCGAGCTCTGCAATCTGCACGGCATCGAGCGCAGGACTATCAAGCTGCGCCAGCTGCTGTTCAATGAGCCTCTTAATGAAGTGTTCGATCTCGCCTTCGTAGGCGCCCGGGTCCGAGCTATCAATCTTCACGAGCTCCTGCGTAAGCCGCCAGGCAAAGTTCTCATCAACCATATGCAACCTCACAATCAGTTTGTTTCCAAAACCGATTGTAAGCCACCTGGAAAATTCGCGACGTGTGCGTAGCAGTATTAACCGTTCACAGGCCGAGCCATCGCGTTTGGCGTCCGGGCAGGCTCGCAAACGACGCAATGGGTACGTATCCTTCATGGACGACATGCTGTGCGACATATCTGCCTTTCGGTATCACCGGATACCTCCACAGGTCTTGGCAATAATGCCGGATCTGCCCGATTCTGTGGACGATCCGCGCAGGGAGCATCTTTGTGAGCACCCGCTCGTCAAGTATTTCCTGGGCACTCCGTTACACGTGTTGGCGCAGGGCCTCTGCGGGCGTAAGGGCGGCCGCATTGTCAGGCATGTTTGGAACGGGGAGAGGCCGTTTGGCTCCGTGCGGCAGACAGAGTTTGGCCTTGATGTCGCGTCCCCGCTCTTTACCCTGCTGACCCTGGCTTCCTCGGTCTCAAATGAGCGCCTGATCATGTGCATGTATGAGATGTGCGGCACCTTTGCCGTGTGCAAGATTGCGCCTCAGGTAAAGTTGGCACTTGAGCAGGCGTATGGGAGCCGGTGGGGTGACGCACGGTTGGGCTGGGAAAACGTAAAGGATGCCTCGGGGAATCCAACGGACCTGTGGAAACGACCGCCCTTGATTGAGCTCTCTGAACTAACCGAGTACGTCGATAAGATCCAGGGGCTCCGCGGTGCTAAATCGTTCACGCGTGCCGCGAAATGCATTACGGGGGTTGTGGCATCGCCGCTCGAGGTCCAGGCTTCGATGCTGTTTGGCCTTACGAGGTTGCGCGGCGGCGAAGGGCTGCGCCTTACCAATAACGTTGAGATTCGCATGACGCGCAGCGCCCGCCTGATTTCGGGGCTTGATAGGCGCTACGCCGATATCCTGCTGTCAAATAAGGACGGCAGCAGAGAGTGCCTGGTTGAATGTCAAGGTAAAGCCATTCACGGATCCATAGAATCCAAGATCTCGGACTCCGATCGAACGACGGCCCTTCAAGCGATGGGATATCCTGTCGTTCTGATGACCTATGGTCAGCTGGTCGACTCCGATGCCTTCCGCGTGGTGATGGAACTCATCATGTCCTATCTCGATGTGCCGTTGAAAGACAAGACGCCGCGGCAGCAGGAGCTCGAACGGCGGCTTCGTGAGGAGATTTTTATCGATTGGGCGGGAATGTAGCCGTGCGGGTGGAAAACGGTCGCGCGGACTAGAGTTTTGGTCACAAAAAGGCTTCAATTTCGCCTTTGGAGGGCCCTAAAAATGCTATCTAGAATAAGTTGTTTCGGAAAATAGACAGTCAACTTACATTCGGCACAGAGAGATCGATTTTTACCTACTAAAGTCCCTGATAAAGCTGTTTATCAGAGTAGGTGCGCTCAGTGATTTGGGCATGACTGTCGATTATCCGAAAAAACTTATTCTGGGTAGCATTTTCAAAACCAGCCGGAGCAACGAAATCGGCCCCCGTTTCGCGAAAACGGGGGCCGAATGAGCTTCATTGCCTGTCTGGCAGGCTTGGCGCCGACGCTACTTGATCACGCGTACGCGATACATCGAAGGAATCTGCTTGAGCGCCTCGATGGTGCTGCTGTCCAGGTGCTCGTCCGTGTCGAACATGGTGTAGGCGTTCTCGCCGGCGGACTCGTTGGTCATACGCTGCACGTTGGCGTTGTCCTTGGCCAGGATTGCCGTGATCTGGCCGATCATGTTGGGTACGTTGGCATGCAGGCAGGCAATGCGGCTTGCGGCGCGCGCCTTGCCCATGCTGCAGGCGGGGTAGTTGACGCTGTGCGCGATGTTGCCGTTCTCCAGGTAGTCCTTGAGCTCGCTGATGGCCATGTCGGCGCAGTTGGCCTCGGCCTCGCCGGTGCCGGCGCCCGAGTGCGTGGTGATAAACGTGTTGGGCATCTTGACCGTCTTGGGCGTGGCAAAGTCGCAGCTAAACCAGCTCAGCTTGCCCGCGCGCAGGGCTGCGTCGACGGCGTCCTCGTCAATGATGGTCTCGCGCGCGTAGTTGATGAGCACGGCGCCCGGGGCCAGCAGGTCGATCTGCTCGGTACTGATCATGCCGATGGTGTCGGCCTTGCTGGGCACGTGCACGGTGAGGTAGTCGCAGCCGCGGCAGAGGTCCTCGAGCGTGCCCACGCGCTGCACCTCGCGGCTCAGTACCCATGCGTGCTCGACGGAAATGAACGGATCGTAGCCGTAGACGTCCATACCCAGGTCGACGCAGGCGTTGGCGACCTTGGAGCCCACGTTGCCCAGACCGATGACGCCGATGCGCTTGCCCTTGAGCTCACGGCCCACAAAGGCCTTCTTGGCCTTCTCGGCATCGACCTGAATCTCGGGGTCGTCGGCGTTGTCGCGCACCCAGTTCATCGACTGCACCACGCCGCGGCTCGAGAGCACCAGCATGCCCAGGACGAGCTCCTTGACGGCGTTGCTGTTGGCGCCGGGGGAGTTAAAGACGACGACGCCCTTCTTGGCGTACTCCTCGATGGGGATGTTGTTGACGCCGGCGCCGCAGCGGGCGATGGCGCGGATGCCCTCGGGCAGCTCGTAGCCGTGCAGGTCGGTGGAGCGCATCAGGATGGCGTCGGCCTCCTCGGCGGTGCCCACAAACTCGTAGCCCTCGCCAAACTCGACCTTGCCGTCTTTGGTTATGTCGTCGATGGTTTTGATCTTGCGCATGAAAAACTCCTTAGCGGGTTTGTTTATAACAAGTGGTTTGAAGTGGCTGGTCGGCCCGCGGGTTGCGGGCTAGTTAGATCGCGGACTCAAACTATGCTGCGCTTCGAAGTCCTTCATGTACGAGGCCAGTGCCTGCACGTCTTCCATGGTTACGGCGTTGTAGACGCTCGCGCGCATGCCGCCCACCAGGCGATGGCCCTTGACGTTTTGAATCTGGTGCTCGGCCGCGCCTGCGACAAAGGCCGCGTCGAGTTCGGCGTCGCCGGTGCGGAAGGTGACGTTGGCGATGGAGCGGCTGCCGGCCTGCGTGGTGCCATGGAACAGCTCGCTGTGCTCGAGCAGGTCATAGAGCAGGTTGGCCTTGGCCCAGTTGCGCTCGGCCATGGCGGCGAGTCCGCCGGCTTGCTCCACCCAGCGGAATACCTTGCCGCACACGTAGATGCCAAAGGTGTTGGGCGTGTTGAGCATGGAGCCCTTGGCGGCTTGGGTCTTAAGGTCCATGTACTGCGGCGTCTGCGCAAAGGCTGGGCCATCGGCGATGAGGTCGTCGCGCACGATGACCACGGTCACGCCCGCGGCGCCGGCGTTTTTCTGCGCGCCTGCGTAAATGAGTCCGTAGCGCTCAACGTCGAGCGGCTGCGACAGAAAGCAGCTCGAGACATCGGCGACTAGCGGCACATCGCCGCAAGCGGGCAGCTCGTGGTACATGGTGCCAAAGATGGTGTTGTTCTGGCAGATGTAGACGTAGTCGAGCCCGTCGCCCGCGGCCTCGGCGGCAATGCGCGCGTTTATGTCGGCCATGGCGGGAATGCGGTCGAAATTGGTGTCCTCGGAGCTCGCGAGCAGCACGGCCTCGCCGTACTTTGCGGCCTCCTTGTACGCCTTGTTGGCGAAGTTGCCGGTCACGACGTAGCCGGCGCGGCCGCGGCGCATGAGGTTCATGGGGATGCCCGCAAACTGCAGCGTGGCGCCGCCCTGCAAAAACAGGACACGGTAGTTGTCGGGGATACTCAGCAGGCGGCGCAGGGTTGCCTCGGCGTCGTCGATAATCTGCTGGTACATGCTAGATCGATGGCTCATCTCGAGCACGGACATGCCGCAACCGCGGTAGTCCATCATCTCGTCGGCGATCTCGGCGAGCACGCTTGTAGGCAGTGCGGCCGGGCCAGCTGAGAAGTTGTGCACACGTGCCATCTTCTAGTTCCCCTCGTAGTCGTTTGAACGTTCGGGATACTTTAGCACAGTGGAGCGCCCGGCGCGACCGCATCACGGTAAAACTCGACTGCGCCGCTATGATTTACAGGATGGTTACATGGGGGGGCTACTTGAGTAGTTTGAATCTACTCAAAGGGTTCTTTCGATGGTCCTCGATTGCCAGGATGCTGATGTTTCGCTGCTCAACATCCACGTGGTAGTACACACCGTAGTGCGCGCAAAAGAAGACCCTGCAGTCAATGGGCGGAAAGGCTGCCTGATAGTAGGGGTCGTACTCTTCCCCAAAATAAGGATGCTCGGCTAGAAAGTCGATGAGGTTGCCGATTCTGGCGTAGATTCGCTCCGAAGGAATCTCGGCATAGGCATAGAGTGCCTCGTCAGTCATGACAACATCAAAAGGCTTATCAAGTTCGTCGAGCTCCGAGTAGAACTCGACGTCTGCGTTATCCAATTTCATGGCGAGCCGCCCTGATGCGATCTGCATCTGCCTTGGCCTGTTTCCACGGTCGCACGCGACCGTTTACTAAGTCGTCGTAGCCACGCGTGATGGCTCGCTGGATGCGTTCTTCGCGCTCCTGAATGGCGGTTAGTGCGCGCGTCTGCTCGTCATAGGCCTCGGCATCCATGACGACAAGCGATGCCGATCCGTTTTTGGTCAGGTAGACGGGCTCTTTGGTTTGGTGGCAGCTATCCGCTATGGAACCAAAGTTGCGTTGCAGATCGGAAATAGGCTTTACGACAGGCATATGAAACTCCTTACATAGAATCATATGTATAGATTTATCTTGATTATAGCGTAAAGACAAATGAGGACATGGGCGAGCAACCTTGCTTGTCCCATCTGGTGGCAGAAAGACGTGTATGATGCGCGGCGCGTCCGCGCGACAGGTCCATTTTAATTGCCTTGGTGCCAAGGAAAATGAAAGGGCCTTCAGGCGTGCGCGATCGCCGTTCACCGATTAAAACTACCGCTCATCTGCATATGCACAGTTGATTTATTGCACAACAAAATGTTGCTAAACAAAAACGTTCGCAAGTGGCGTATGAAGTAATCATTGGCATAATTCTTCCTTTTTTCCAATACAGCTAGTGGGTTGTTTGGGGAATATCGGGGGTCGTTTCTGTATGGACAACAATGCTGTGAGTGCAACAAACATTTCAATGGACGTAGACGCGTACTACGAGTCGCTCATTCTGGATGCGGTCGCGCAGGCCGATGCCCCACTGCACGAAGCACTGGTGCGCTCGAGCGTGTATCGCACCATTAATGACTCATACGAGCGAGCGCTAGCCCAACTAGTTATAGGTGGTGAACTTTTATACGCTAACGGCGAGTACAGCATGGCGCCCGGTGCGGCCAAGGAGGTGGCGGAACCCGCAGAGGAGCCGGTGGCTGCTGATGCCATTGAGCTTGAGGCTGTTAAAAGCGAAGGTGCCGAGGGCGAAAACACTGGGGACGAGGACGTTGACGGCACCGTTGTTGATGACGAAAACGTTGAGTCTGAAGAGGCTGCGCCTGAGGCCGTTGAGTGCGATGTCGAAGAACCCGTAGCCGCAGAGCCTGAGACACTTGAGCGCGCGGCGGCGGCGCCGTGGGCCGACGAGGCCGATATTGCAGAGCCCGAAGCGGTTGAATCCGTTACTCCTGAGGACCCTGCACCTATGGCTTTTGGCCCCATTTCGTTGCGTGCAGATTCGACCCTTGTGCAGTTGAAGGTTAATGGGCGCAGCTGGCCTATCCCTGTTGCCGTGGGTGTTTCGTATGACAAGAAGCCGGCCGACGGTCTGTCTCTCATGGGATACGAGTCGCCGACGGAGCCTGCAGAGGTGGCGGACGAGCAGCAGGAGCCGGCTCAAGTCGAGCAGCAGGAGCCGGTGCAGCCTGAGTGTCCCAGGCTCACGCTGTCTTCCGAGCCGCAGCAGCTGGTTATTTCCTTCTCGGATAGCCTTGAGGCCGAGGCCGCCACCGAGCTCGAGCAGCCCGCGCTTGTGCTCGAGTCTGAACCCGAATCCATTAAAGAGACCGTGACCGTCGCGGACCCCGAAGCCGAGATTGCGCCCATTTCTGAATCCGAACCAGAGCTCGAACTTGAGCCCTGCGTCATGGCTGCATCTAAGTTTGAGCCTTCCGAGGACGCCGTTAAAAAGCTCGAGCGTCCCAAGTACCTGAGCGGTTGGGACGACCCGCGCTGTGTGTTTGATACCGAGACCCAGGTTGCCTTTCTCGACAAGCATGAGATTCACGATGTGTTTTGCCTTGTGCGCAAGTTGGGCAAGGCTGAGGACGAGACCTTACGCATTGCTTTCGAAAAGCATCTTACCGCCTATGCTTTGCCGCTATCTCCGCAGTATCGCGCGCAGGCGCCAGAGCTCGGCAGACTCTCGGGCAATGCGAGGCTGACATTTGACATCTATGGTAATCTGCGCAGCATTAGGCGTGATTACCGTGCCTACGCGAACATTAAAGGACCGATTAGCGAAACACTTAGCACGGTGTATACGAGTGGCGGCGCGCCGCTTTCGCTGTGGAACCTTTCGATTACTCCGGCAATTCAGCGTAAATTAAAATGGACCCTTAAAATCTACGACCTGCCTACGCTGCTCACCTACAATGCTACGGCGTTACGGAGAAGCGGCCTCACATCTTCTGAGGTTGGTTCAATTATCGATGCTTTAAATGAGTGGCCATCGGGTCGTTTGCAGCTGGGAAAAACCAAAGACGAAATGGAACTTGCCCGTCTGGCTGCAATAGGGGGTTGGTATCCAGCTGCTGGCACGCCGCTCGAGCGCGTCGAGGCAGTTAACCGTCTTGTCAGGGATACCATTAACCGTCTGCAGCGCGAAGGCCTTGCCGTAAACGAGCCTTCGTTCCGTCTACTCTTTTGTACCAGGCTGGCGGGTAGGCTTGCGACGGGCGCTAACGAAGAGGACGCTGTCAATTCGGCGCTCGCGAGTCTCAAAAGTGAATATCCCGCCTTTAGTGCAGCGGTAAAAACGTTTGAGCGCCTGAACTTTGAGCTGCCTCAGGATCAAGAAGATATTGAGGCCAGCAATACGGAATCTAACTGCGAAAATGCCGATTCGGCAGACGACGTTATTACGTCGGTCGATGAGGTTCAACCGGGCGGCGAGGTGGATGCTCAGACGGAAGCGCTTGAAGCGCAGTCCGCTCACGAGTCTGAGCATCCACCGGTGCAAGATCTTACGCTGGAACAGGCGCTTAAGCTTGCCGTGGGCCAGGACATTGTAAAGTTCAATAGATGGTTCACGGATCTCGCATACCAGGACCGCATCCTGATGGGCTATATGCTCATCGATGACAAGCCGGCTCGCTGGATGGATAACCTTGGCAAGTCTGCTTGGAAAATCCGCGAGCGTTACGATGCCCTTATGGCGGGGCGACCAACGTTTGACGTCGATACATTTGGTCCGCTCTTTCATACGTATAAGCTTTCCGCCAAGGAGTTTTACGGCCTAACGCAAACCGCACAGCCTGCATTCCTGTATATGAAGCGCGTATACGGACAGGGCACCATCCCGCTTAAATATGCACAGGTCGATAAGGACCTTGCGCCGTTTGTATGCGATGCGGTTCGCGCGTACTTTGCGAGCATGGAAACCGAAAACGCTGACGAACCGGCCGAGGAGAAGGCCGCGCCGGTGGAGCAGGCTGTCGCGCCGACACCCGAGCCCGAGCCTGCGACCGAGCCCGAGCCCGCGCCGACACCCGAGCCCGAGCCCGCGCCGACACCCGAGCCCGAGCCTGCGACCGAGCCCGAGCCAGACCAGATGCCTGACTCTGCCGCTCCGGAGCCAACTGCCGTCCCGGTCCCACAACAGCCGGCAAAGCCCTTTACCAGCAAAATCGAAGACCTCACCGGCAAAGGCCCTATGTCTATCGAGGCGTGGCTGGCGTTGCTGCCCGCCGACGATGCCGACCTGCTGCGCTGGGTCTTTAGCGACAAGCCCCTTATGGATTACCCTCGCAAGCCGGCCGGACTCGGCCCTCTGCGTCGACGTCGTGATGACCTGATCAGCAACCGTCCGCAATTGGACGAGGATCAGTTTAGTTCGTTTTACACGTGTTACGACCTTACCGTGGAGACGTTTTGCGAGATAACGCAGGCGTCTCCGATGGCCTTTGGCTATCTGAAGGCCATTAAAGTCTCGAACAGGTTTAGTCTTCGCCGCGCCGCCAATGATCCGACATTGCCGCAGGAGTGGCGTGATAGGATAGCGCAGCTGCACCGCCGTCCTGCCGCGGATACGCTTCGAGCGCCTGTAAACATCGAAAAGGACAACGCCTCCCAGCTCGAGCAGATTGCGCGTAAAAAGCTGGGCAGCTTCTCCACGCGCGGTGCCGCGCTGCGTGCCTTTGCCGAGACCGGAGCTGTTGAGGAATACCACACGCTCAAAGACATCCGCATCAAGTACCAGCGGTTTTTGGATGATAACAAGTGCGGCTTTAAACAGATGTTGGCGATGCCTTCCGAAGACACCAAGTGTCTTAACGAATTACGCGGCACCGGAAGTTTTTTGGTGGCTCGTGGCAACAAGATACGCTCCTACAAGATTGACAACCGCCTTACGTCCGAGTTGCGTCGGGTCTTAACGCTCGCCGCCGGGCGCAATATCGAGTGCGGCGCGGGTCTTATCCTGCGCGAGAACAAGGAGTTGTGCGACCTATACGACGTGCGTGATGACGAGGAGCTCTACGAGATAATCCGCACGTACGTGCGCCCGGATACGGTGCACGGTTTGCGGACGGTTATGTCCCCCGTGATACGCTTGGGCGAGACGGATCGCAAGCGTCAGATGCTCGATGTACTGCGCGACGCGGGCACCGAGCTGTCGCGCGAGGAGTTTGCCCAGCGCTACGCGGACAAGTACTGCATAGACACGAAGACGGTTCGCAGCAACTACCTGCGCGACATGAACGCATATCTACGCAACGATCGCTACTCGTATGTCGATGTCGACCTTTCTGCCGAGCAGCAACAATTCATCAAGGACATGGTGACCGAAGACTACGTATCGCTGCCGTACGTCAGGGCGAGCTTTATTGCTAAGTTTGGCTCCACGTCCGGTCGTCTCATTAACGATCAGACGCTCGCGCCCCTGGGCTTGGAGGTCTCGAGGGACCTGATCGTTAAAAAGGGCGTTGATCTGCGGAAATCGTTTGATAATCTGCTTATGTCGCGCGATAGCTTTGCCTATGGGGCGCCAGGGTTTGGTGATGAAGTCATTAACCACCAGGACTTTAGGCTGGCAATAGCTCAGCTGCTACGCAACTTCACCTTTATCGAGTGTAATCACGGTTCATTTATTTCGCTCAAGCACCTAGAGGAGTCGGTGGGAATTCGACGTACAGACCTAAGCTCGTATGCATATGCCGTTTCTGGTCGTACGGAGTCGGGCGTGCCATTTACAGTGGCAAGCCTGCGCAAGCAGGGCTTTGAGCACAAGCTCGATGCTGTGGCAGAGGAGTGCGGCTTTGACGATGCGTTTTTCGACTCGATTGTTGTGTACGGGCTGCCGCAAGAACAGATTAGGCGCACCCGCTTTGGCGGCACCTACATGTTCTGCCGAAAGGAAGGGAGTTTCTCCATTGCCGATGCGGTCGAATATGTCGCCAAGCAAAGGGGGCCCATTGGTGTAGACGACCTTATCGATGTGTTCCAGGACGATTACGGTGTGGTCTTTACCGCTTACGACATCATCAAGGCGGTCAAGGACAAAGACCTGTTCTACAACGAGGACCTTGACATGGTCATGCCCAACAAGGAAGCGAATGCAGCTTACCTGCGCGAGCTGTATATCAAAAACAACCAATAGGAGGAGTCAACATGAACCTGCTCGAAATGATCGGCGACGGCGTCAACATTAAGCCGACCGGAGCCAACCACAAGATCGTGATCGACGGCAAGCCCGAGATGTATCCCGTCTACAGCATTAAGCTTGAGTTCCTGCGCTACAACGTGCAGAACGACCGTATCGCCTCGTGGATTAGCCGCTATAAGGCCGAACATGGCGAGGGTGCGTTTAATGAGCTGGACGTCGCGGCCTGCAACGACATCATTGAGGGTTTTATCGTCGACAGCAATAAGGATGCCATCGAAAAGACGCAGCGTAGCATTGCCCTGCGTTCGCAGGAGCGCCCCGGCGTGGTGCTGGCCGACGGCCTGATCGTCGACGGCAACCGCCGCTTTACCTGTCTGCGTCGTCTTGCCGCCGAAAACCCAAGTTTTGGCTGGTTTGAGGCTGTTATTCTTCCCGAGAGCCTGGGTAACGATTCCAAGAAGATCAAGATGCTGGAGCTTTCGATCCAGCATGGCGAGGAAGAGAAGGTCGGCTACGACCCGGTCGACCGCCTGGTGGGCATCTACAACGACATCATCAGCTCCAACTTGCTCTCGAAGGAAGAGTACGCCCAGTGCATTGGCGTTGAGCCCAAGGAGCTCGAGAAGGAGATTGTAAAAGCCCGCTATATGAACGAGTTCCTGGAGTTTGCCAACGCCAAGGACCAGTTCCACCTGGCGCGCGAGCTCAAGGTCGCCGGCGTTATCAACGACCTGCAGGGCGTGCTAAAAAAGTGCAAGAGCGACGATCAGGAAGAGGACGTTAAGAACATCGTCTTTGCCAACATGATTGCCGAGCCGCAGGGCGACATCGTGCGCTTTGTCCGCAAGATGAAGCCGATTCTGGAAGGCCCCGACGCGGATCGCTTTATCGAGCGCGAAAACGAGCTGGCCTTTGAGGTTGCCGAGCGCCTGAAGAACAAAGAGATCGTGACCTCGACCGACATCGCCGAGATTCGCGACGATGTTCAGCTGGCGACGGCCTTCCGTGAGGTTATGGAGTCGGCCGAAAACACCACCAAGATGAACAAGGCCCTCAAGTCGCCTTCGCTCTCGATCATTCGCGCCATCAGGGATCTTGATCAGGTGGAGGAATCGACCTTTGGCTTGCTGCCTGCGGACGAGATTGCCAATATCGCCGCCGAGGTCGCCAAGCTCGAGGCGAGGGTGCATATGATCAAGGACAAGATCTCGTACAGGATGGGCGGCGAGGAAGCCTAAATGAAACTGCGCCTCTCGTATAGCGACGGCATTTCCGTCGTGCCGCTCGACATGACGGTTGAGCAGCTGCGCCGCGAGCCGGTCTGGAAGATTCGGCTTTCGGCGTTGCGCCGCTATGCACCGAGCTATCGAGAGGCGGACGTGCTCTTTCCGCTGGCGATTGACGACCCGGGCGCCAAGCGCATCGTCGAGCTGCTGCAGCAGGCGGCAAGCTTTGGTGTGGAGTGCCAGGTGGACCCGGACCTGCTGCGAGGCCTTACGGCGCGTGAGGACTATCTGCGCGAGAAGGCGCGCGTGGGTCTGCTGATCAAGGCGCACGATGAGTCGGTGGCCGATCGCTTTGATGAGTTTTGCCAGGCAGAAGACGCCCTGATGCAACGCCCGCTCAAGGACCGCCAGCTGTGGGATGCGTTCTTTATGAGTGCCATGGGCCGCAGCGCCAACTTCTCCGTTCCCGGTTCGGGCAAGACGGCGTCGGTCCTGGGCACCTTTGCCTACCTGCGCGAGCGCGACCTGGTCGACCGCATCATCGTGCTTTCGCCCAAAAACGCTTTTGGTTCGTGGCGCGATGAATGGGCCGCCTGTTTTGGCGCCGACCGCCCGCTGCGTTCGCTGTGCTTTCACGACCCCGAGTTTCGCGGTCGTTCCACGCGCGATAAGTGCAGCACTCTGCTGTTTGACTACAAGCGCTACGACATGATTTTGCTCAATTACGAGTCTGTCGCACTGGGGGAGGCGGCCGCGCGTATTGCGGCAGATCGCGCCCTGGTGGTATTTGATGAGGTGCACAAGGTGAAGCGTGTGGGCGGCAAGCGCGCGGCAAGCGCGGTGCAGATTGCCGCGGCGGCGCCGTACTTTATCGCGCTTACCGGTACGCCGATTCCCAACTCGTTTGAGGACCTATACAACCTGCTCCACTGTCTATGGCCGCGCGACTACAACTGGTACTTTGGCATGAGCGCCAATGCCCTTAAGTCGACGAGCGAGGACGACGTTGAGCATATTAACGAGTCCATCGCGCCGTTCTTTTGCCGTACGAACAAGCATCAGCTGGGCGTACCCCGGGCCAACGAGGACCATCTGGTCGATGTGCCTGCAGAACGCTGGGAGCAGCAGCTGTTCCAAAAGGTGCTGCGTACGCTTTCGGGCGAGCCGTTCGAGATGATTATTCGCCTGTTGCAGCTTTCGTCCGATCCGCGCATGCTGGCCGAGGATCTGAGCGCCGGCGACTATGCCGACCTGTTTGACGGCGAGGTGCAGACGGGGGCGGGCAAGGCACTGGAAGGTCTGCAGGTGGATGACCGGCCCACAGCCAAGATGGTCGCCTGCCTGGACTTGGTCGAGTCCCTGGTAGCCCAGGGCAAGTCAGTCATCGTGTGGTGCATCTTTAAGCGCAGTATTCGTAATGTGGTGCGCGAGCTGCGCGAGCGCGGCATTACGGCCCGCGCTATCAGTGGGTCGACCGATATGCCCACGCGTGCCCGCGTCATCGACTCGTTTAAGGCAGGGGAGACGAGCGTGCTGGTCACCAACCCGCACACACTGGCCGAGTCGGTCTCGCTCCACAGCGTGTGCCACGACGCCGTCTACTTTGAGTGCAGCTACAACCTGGTGCACCTGCTGCAGTCCAAGGATCGCATCCACCGCCTGGGCCTGCCGCAAGAACAGTACACGCAGTACCACTATCTGCGCGCCGTGTACGAACGCCGCGGCGGCCCCTGGTCGCTCGACCGCAATATCTACGAGCGGCTGCAGCACAAGGAACAGGTCATGCTCGACTCGATTGACCGCGGCACGCTGGAACCCGGCTATACCGACGAGCGCGATCTGGAACTGGTGTTTAAGGGTCTTTTTGATGACGAGGAACAGCGTAACGAGATCAACGACCACGACGCCGCGGACGATACGCAAGAACGCAAGGAGATGTAAACGATGCAGAAAGCCTTTCCCATCTTTGCCATGGAGCTGTTTTGCGACGGTTGGCTGTTCTTAACGCATTCCGATGTGACGTGGGATGGATCGTCGCACGCCGTTAAGCGTATTCGTATCAATGCCGACAAAAGTGAGCGGCTCCTGAGCCATGTGCGCGAGCACTTTACGGATGTTCCGAGCAACATCGATTTGTGCCAATACGTCGGTGCCACGTTAGAAGAGCTCGAGAAGCATGCCGAGCCGGTTGTTCCCCGAGACGTTGTTTCGTCCCGTCTGCAGTTGCTGTTTGAGGGCGACTTGACGCCGATTACGCTGGTGCAGCTCATGTGTGTGGGCGACTGGCTTTCGGTGCGTCAGGGCAATGAGGGCGAGATCCGCGTTACCTACGACGAGCGTCTGGCTCAGCAGATTTCCGGGTTTGGCCTGTTTATGGCGAGCTTTGTCGAGTCGCTTTGCTCTCAGAGCACGATGTTGAGCGACGGATCGGTTGCCACGGTGTTCGAGGCAAGGCCGGCAACGGAGCCGGGTATATGCGCGTTTTTGGAGATGAGTGAAACGGCTCTCGCGGAGCCCGAACCCGAGGATGCGCCCGACGTTGGACGGGGATCCGAGCCCGAGCCCGAGTCTGAGCCAGAGCCTGCACCGGAACCTGCTCCCAAGCCCTCTGCAAAAGAGCAGGAAAAGCTGCGCATCGCAAGGGAGGTAAAGGCCGCGCGCGACAAGATGGAAGAGCTCGACAAGGCACGTGTTTCTTTGCTCAACCAGCTGCTTGTGCTGCGCCATAAGCATGAGCAGCTTTCCGATCAAAGTGGTTGGAGGGCAATTGTCGAGATGGAGGAAGTCGGCAGGCAGGTCAAAGATCTCAGCAGCCATGTCGACCAGATTGACAAGCAGCTGAGCGACGCACGACTTGCCTACGCCGAGACCCGCGCAGCGTCGCTGCAAGCGCTTAAGGAGCTGGGGCAGTAGGACAGCAACAACCCTCACGACCCGGTACTTAAACGGTATGATTGGAAGCACGTTTGCATCGCCCCGATGCAAATAAAAAGGCCCGAACCCTTGGAGTGTGTCCTGTGGATAACACCGACAAAATATCGCTGGGAGGCGTGCTCACGCGCGAGCAGTTTTTGCTGCCCGAGATGCGCATCGTCGCTGCGTTGCGTCTGGAGGGCGTGAGCGACGACGAGATCATTGCGCGCGTTAAGCACGACAACCTGTTTCAGTATCCCACCGAGCGCATGCTGGCCGACCGCGCCCGCGTGTGCCTGCGCCGCTTTGATGCCGTAGCGCTCGACGAGGCGCAGTGCGCTGCCCGCGGTATCGACAAAGACACCGCCGATCAAGCGGTCACGCGCATCATGGATCTTGTCGCCAACGGCATGCCCGATCAGGCTGCCCAGGCCAACCTGTTTGCCATGATGTGCCGCTACACCATGGTCCGCGAGCTCATCCAGGTGGAGATCGGCGAGCGCATGTCTAACTTCGACTACAACTTTACCGACGTTGACCTTAACGCGTTTGTCACCCGTTTTCAGGTTGAGCATGCCGAGGCCGTCAAATGGTCCGATGCTACGCTGGGCCGTATAAAAAGCACCCTGCGCCAGATTCTGCGCAGCGCCGGTTTTAAGGCATCGCAGCGCACCGATACGCTCCAGCCCCTGCTGTTGGACCCCGACGTGGAACAGGCCATCCGCGACCTGGGCGACAGGGACGCCCTGGCCGCACTCACCGGGCAGGTGATGTAGACATGGCAATAAACCAGCCGCACATTCGCCCGCGCAACCGCGCCGAGCGCATGCATGAGGACTTTGACCATCGCCGCGAGGCGCTGCGCGAGCGCCTGCAAGACCAGGATTTCTTGGCCAACAAGGGCATCGGTAACGAGATCGGCTTTTATACGTTTTGCTACGATCCTTCGCTGGAGTTTGAGTGCCGCGCCTATGTGGACGAGCTCATGGCAGATGCCCAGGCCGGCAAGCTGCCGTGCAATCTGGAGGTCTTTAACCTGTACGACGTGATGCTCGAGATTTGCGAGCAGCGCCGTATTTTGCGTGCGATTCCCCGGCGTGAGGCAAAGGTCGGCTCGGAGGCCCAGATCAAAGAGCTCCAGAAGCCCTGCAGCTCCAAGAGCTTTGCCCAGTACCTCTTGGAGCATACCCAGCCTCATCAGCCCGGCGACGTGATCTTGCTCACGGGTGTGGGCGAGGTCTTTCCGCTGCTGCGCGTGCACAACCTGCTCAACGACATGCTTGCCGATTTTGGCACCGTGCCCGTCGTCGTCATGTACCCCGGCAGCTTTGATGGCCGCCAGCTCAAGTTGTTCAACAAAGAGAACGCCAGCAACTACTACCGCGCGTTCGATATTTCTTAGGAGCGAAAGATGATTATCCAAGACCTGTTTTCCAAGGACATCAACCGTTCCATCAACGGCGTCGTCAAGGTGCAAGATGCCAGCGACGAATCGGTGCGCCAGGAGCTCGACGAGTACGTGGTGACGCGCGAGCTGCAGGGTCATTTTGCGCACTTCTTCGAGGCGTACGATAAGGCGCTCGACGTTCCCACCGACAATATGGGCGTGTGGATCAGCGGCTTCTTTGGCTCCGGTAAATCGCACTTCCTCAAGATGCTCTCGTATCTGCTGCAAAACGATGAGATTGCCGGCAAGCGGGCCGTCGATTACTTTAAGGGCAAGATTTCCGACCCCATCGTGGCCGCTCGGGTTCGTCGTTGCTGCGAGGTTCCCACCGAGGCGATCCTGTTTAACATCGACAGCAAGGGCGGCCAGTGGAAAGAGGGCGACACCTCGCGCACGGCCCTGCTGCGCGCCTTTGAGCGCGTGTTCTTTGAGCACCTGGGCTTTTTTGGCGAGGACCTTAAGCTCGCGCGCCTGGAGCAGCATATCGACAGCAAGGGTAAGACGCAGGAGTTTCGCGCTGCCTACGAGAGCATTGACCACGGCAACTGGCTCGAGGACCGCGAGAGCTATAGCTACTTTGAGGACGACATCGTCGAGGCCCTGCAAGAGGTCCTGGGCATGAGCGAGCAGGCCGCGCGCCACTGGTTCGACGGTACCGAGGACGACGCCATCGCTGCCGATACCTTTGCCAAGATGGTCAAGCAGTATGCCGACAAGCGCGCCGAAGAGTGCGGCGGCGAGTTCCGCCTGCTGTTCATGGCCGATGAGGTGGGTCAGTTTATTGGCTCCGATGCCGACATGAGCACCAGCCTTATGCTGTCGCTGCAGACGCTCGTCGAGGAGCTGGGCAGCCGTTGCGGTGGCCGCGTGTGGGTTATGGTGACCAGCCAGGAGGCCATCGACGAGGTCGCCATGATCGTGGGCGACGACTTCTCCAAGATTCAGGGTCGCTTTAACACGCGCCTTTCACTCTCCAGCTCCAGCGTGGACGAGGTTATCCAGCGCCGCGTGCTGCAAAAGAACGATGCCGCCACGGTAAAGCTCCAGCAGGACTACGAGGCCCAGAGCACCGTGCTCAAAAACGTGTTCAGCTTCGATGGCTCGCGCAGCAACCTGATCGGCTACGCCAGCCGCAACGACTTTACGGCTAGTTACCCCTTTGTGGACTATCAGTTTAAGGTGCTGCCCGACGTTATGACCGAGGTGCGCAAGCACGGCGTTAAGGCCAAGCATATGTCTACGGGCGAGCGCTCCATGCTCTCGGCCTTCCAGGAATCTGCCCAGGCCATCCAGGATCAAGAGGTGGGCGCCCTGGTGCCGTTCTGGCGCTTCTTCGATACCATCGCCAAGGATCTGGAGCATGGCGTGATTCAGGTGGTCACGACTGCCGAGCGCGCGGCCGAGGACGGCCGTGGCCTTAAGGCCCAGGACGTTAAGGTCCTAAAGCTGCTGTATCTGATTCGCTATATCGACTACATCAAGTCCAACGTCGAGAACATCTCCATCCTTATGGTCGACGGCATGGACGTGGACAAGGCCGCCCTTAAGGACCGCGTTAAGGAGTCGCTCGACCGCCTGGTGCGCGAGAACTACGTGGCACGTCAGGGCGATGCGTACAATTTCCTTACCGACGAGGAACAGGATATCTCGCGCGCCATTAGCGAGACGCCGGTAGATGCTGCCTTGATTATCGAGGGCATTAAAAAGTCGCTCTTTAGCGGCATCTATACGGCTACCAAGCTGCGCGTGGGCGCCAACGACTTTCCCTTCGACCGCTATGTAGACGACTCGGTCTATGGTGTGGCCCAGGGCGGCATGAAGCTCAACGTCGTTACGGTGGCAGATGACCTCTCGCGTGCCGACGATGCCGAGCTCGCCGTCAAGTCGGCCAATATCGCGCTGGTGGTGCTGGCAGACGACATCGACTACTTCGACGATCTGCAGAATGTGGCTAAGATCCGCAAGTATCGCAAGACCATCAATACCGAGGCCCTGGCGCCTTCGACTCAGCAGATTATCCAGGCAAAGATGAAAGAGGCTACTTTCGTTGAGCGCGAGGCAGCCAAACTGCTGGAGGAGGCCGTGCTGCATGCCCGTGTGGCTGTGAATGGTTCCATGGTTAACATTCGCGCCACCAAGCCCGCCGATGTGTTTGACCAGGCCCTGTCAAAGCTGACGGATGCCATCTTTACCAAGGCCGACTACATCGCCGACCCCGCCAAGACCGACGAGGACATTCGCGCCACGCTGCGCGGTGCCAACCAGGTGGCGCTCGACGGTCAGAGCTCCCAGAACGCCCGCGCCGAGAAGGAGGTCGCGGACTTTTTGCATGCCCAGACGCGCCTGTCGCTGAATACGACCATGGGTGACCTGCAGCGTAAGTTCCAGGGTGCTCCCTATGGTTGGCGCGAAATCGACATTGCCAACGTGGTGGCGCAGCTGGTGGTTTCGCAGCGCGCGACCATTACGGCTGCCGGCGCCAATGTTGCCCCCACCGACCTGCGTATGGTTACCTTCCTGCGCAAGGACGCCGACAAGGCCCAGGTGCGCGAGCGCGTTAAGATGAGCGACGAGCTCATCAAGAAAGTCAACAGGGTGCTGCGCGAGACCTTCGACGCCAAGCGTGATATTTCCAACGAGGACGAGCTTACCGCCACGGTGATCGATACGCTTGCGGGCTACAAGAACGAGTGCGTGGAGCTCACGAACAACAACTTTACGGGCTTGGCCCCGGCCTATCCGTATCCGGGCCTAAAGGTGCTGGACGACGGCATTAAGCTGACCACGCTCCTGTTGGATAACCAGAACGACGCCCAGGCGCTCTTCAATGCCTTTGTAAAGGCGCAGGACGATCTGGACGATTGGAAAGAGGACTACGACCAGGTCGTGTTCTTCTTTGAGAGCCAAAAGCCCGTCTTTGATAAAGCCGTTGCGTTTATGGGCCTTATGAAGGACGAGGGCTTCTACATGGACTCTAACGCCCAGGCGGTCGAGGCCAACAAGCGCATTGAGCAGATTCTGAAGAACCCGCGTCCGTACCGTGAGGTCCGCGAGCTGCATGACCTGATGGAGCCCGTCATGGCTGCCCATAAGCAGATGGTCGATGCCAAGCGCAAGGAGATGCTGGACGACATAACCGCACAGATGGCCCAGGTACACGAATATGCCCAGAGCCAGGACGGCTACGCCAAGCTGGCCGAGCGCGCTATCGAGAACGCCGGTCGCATGGCCAAGTCGTTTGAGAGCCGCGTTCACGCTGCCACCAAGGCGAGCGAGCTTGCCGCGCTCAAGCAGCAGCTGATTGAGTATTGCGACCGCGCGTGCGAGAACATCGATAAAGCTATCGATGAGGAGAAGGCTCGCCAGCAGCGTGAGAGCCGCCGCGCAGAAGTCATGCCTTCCGGTGAGACCGTTACTACGATCAAAGACCCGGGCAACGATGCTTCGGCGACCGTCGAGCCTGCACCCGCTCCTGCTCCCAAGAGGATTAAAAAGCTGCGCCTGGCCGAACTGGGCGAGCGCAAAAAGCTGGAGAGCGAAAGCGATATTGACGCTTATCTTGCCCAGCTCCGCGCACGTCTGCTTGCCGAGCTACAGGGCAACGACGCCATCCGCCTGAGCTAACCAAGAGCCGCTGGGGAAGGGGAGACCGCCATGAACGATACCGCCATCAAGAACTACTGCATCTGGGCCCGCAACGAGCTCATCGCCGGCGTCGAGGCCCGCATGAGGCTCTACGGCGTGGCCGAGGGCGCCGAGCCGGCCGGCGCCGCGGCGGCGGGCGG
>NZ_JBQKFW010000002.1:0-214822 GCF_052119145.1 Collinsella sp. LCP19S3_H3 | reverse complement strand
TCCGATCTCCCGGGGCCGGCCGATCCGGCCCTCAGGGTATCGGGTTCCCACATTCATCCGCACATGTACGGATGAATGTGGGAGGTGTTCGGATAAAGTTGATAATCAAGGAGAAGTCGCTGCGTTCTTCGTGTGAGTGGGTTTCAATGTGGAGTCCACTCATTCTTTTGTATCATATACGCGGCAGTGCATCGTTTGTTGTTTGACATTGGGAAGGTAAAGCCATGTCCCTACTTTCAAAAATTAAAATGCTTCTTCCCGGCTCCTCTAGATCATTGCATGCCATGCATGAGGACATGGACCGTCGTTTTGATGAGGTTTTCGCGCGTATTGAGCAGGCCGATAATGGCATCAATATGAATATCAATTACAAATTCGATACTCGATTATTTCCAGAAATCGAACTGCTCAAGCAGCGCCAGCAAAGTTTGTCAGAACAGATGAGCCTTCGCTTTGAATTGCTTGCACGGCGCGCGTACCCCGATCTCACCCCGTTTGAACTCCGTTGCAAAATCTTTGATGCGTTACCCGATGCCGAGGGCGATATTCGATTGATGCAGCAGGCAAACGCGGCGTTGATGAGTAAACTGGACGCGATTTGTACTGCCAATAAAATTCAATACTGGCTTTCTTACGGCTCTCTTGTGGGGACCCTGTCTCGATCGGGTTTTATTCCTTGGGACGATGACATTGATATCTGCATGATAAGGTCTGACATCGAAAGACTCGCCCTTGCTTTAAAGGATGATCCTAATTTTCAAATCACTCTTGTATTCGACTGGTTTGTAAAGTGTCGCCAAGTTCGCTTTTGTTCAACTAATCCGCTTATACCTTGTTTTGTTGATATTTCGATTTATGATTGGGCAGCTGATAGCTCTAAGCGTTCGAACGATCAGCTTAGACAGCTCAGAATTGAGCTAATGGAATTCTTTGACAATAACGAGCGTGAGTTTAGTTTTTGGAAGGATAATCCCTGGATGGTTCATCCCGACAGCGGGTTTTGCGTACAAAGCGGAGATGTTGACTTGGAGGCTCAAAGAACGGTTATTTCTTCTGCCGAGATCGATCTCGTCCAAGGGGTCTTCGATTCGTTTAACAAAAAGGCTCACGATTTCGGTTTGTTGATTGACGAACCTGTTGGTGATTTCGCATACGCGATTGATAACATTTTTGACGCCCCTAAACGTAGGATTATCTGGGACCGTAGTGATATCATTCCCGTTGTAAAGCACCCGTTTGACCATTTCTCCTTTTCGGTTCCCGCGAAGGCTGAAAAGGTTGCTGAAGACTGTTATCCTGGTTGGCCGTATATGCCTATGGACATCTGCGGACATGACCATTTTGCTAAGGACGTTTTGTCTGATCCCGATGTTCGCTCTGCGATGGCAAGTTTTGTTGACAAATGCAATCGGTAGTATTGTGGCGCCGTTGAGTGAACCGCTAGCAAGAATAGGCACCGGAATCCATGTCGGTCCCGGTGTCCGAGTTCAATGGCTTTCGCGATATTCAGCAGTGCTCAGGGCCGTATCGATGACCACGCGGCTTCCCATTTGGAGATCTATTATCGGATTGAACGTGGCAGCGCTGTGCGCATCCTTCCGGGGGGTAGCCTGCAGGTAGATGGAACCGTTGACTTTATGACGTATGTCAACGGATTTTCTGCCTTGAAATGGAGACAATACGCGGGGCTTGATGAGGTCTGCCTGAATTTGGTTCTTGGTGGATCGGGGATTGTACGCATTTTTGGCGTAGAACATGGGTCGCCCGAACCGGTACAAATTAAACAGGTTCCTTTTTCTCCTGAGAATGGATCGGGCACGCTGGCCATTAGTGTCTGTCTGGAGAATTTTGACCTTATTGGTTTCTCTGTATCCTCCGAGGAATCGACTACCGCGACTTTAGTTAAGGGGTAGTGTCGAGAAAGTTGGTGTAGCGCCCTATCCGAAGCGAGTCGGCCCGGCGTCCTGGAACCTGGAACACGGTTGATATCCTATGCCGCCTCGGTCCTGTCCGCAAGCTCGAGACCCGATTCGGTCATCTTCCTGGACTCCGCCTCCAGCCGCGCCCAGTCGACCGTCCCGTCGATCCCGCGCGTGCGGCCCTCGTCGTAGAGCTCGCCCATCTTTGCCTCCGAGAAGTACCTCGACTCCTGCCACATCTCGTCCTGCTCGCACATGACCGCGCCCGCGATCCGCACCAGCGAGCCCGTGGAGGGGAACACCTGCACGACGCGCGACCTGCGCTTTATCTCCCGGTTGGTCCTCTCCTGCACGTTGTTGGTGCGCAGGCGCTTCCAGTGGGTCGGCGGGAAGTCGAGGTAGGCCAGGGCGTCGGGCTCGGCCTCCTCGAGGATCGCCGCCGCCCTCGGGCAGCACCCCTCCAGCATGTCGCGCGCCGCGTGGTACATGGCCGTCACGGTGGCGGCGTCGCGCCCGCGGAACACCTGCGACACGACCCTGCCCACGCGGCGCCTGAGCTGCCAGGAGCCGGCCTCGCGCATGCGGTCGCGCATGAGGTGGACCGCGCAGCGCTGCCGCGCGGCGCCCCGGAAGACCTCGCCGAGCGCGCGGACGAGCCCCGGGTGGGCGTCCGAGACGACGAGCCCCACGCCCGCCGCCACGCGCGAGCGGATAGCCCGCAGGAAGGCGAGCCACGAGTCGTAGGACTCGGTGTCAACCACGTCGACGCCCAGGACGCGCCTCCAGCCGCCCGCATCGCAGCCGATGGCGGTGACCACGACGGCGGCGTCGCCGCGGCCCCCGCGGCGGCACTTGACGTAGATGGCGTCGAGCCAGACGTAGGGCACCGGCGTGCCGTCGAGGGGCCTTGCGCAGAGCGCCTCGATGTCTGCGTCCAGGCTCGACGCGATGGCGCTCACCTGGTCCTTCGAGAGCCTGGAGACGCCCATCTTCTCGGCCGCCCTCTGCACCCTGCGGGCGCTGGTGCCCGTGGCGTACATCTCGGCGACGGCGGCGACGAGGGCGCGGTCGACGCGCCGGTGGCGCTCGAGCACGTCCTCCGGGAAGAAGCTGCCGGAGCGCAGTTTGGGGATGCGCAGCGTCAGCGTGCCGACGCAGGCGGCGAGGCCGCGCTCCCGGTAGCCGTTGCGGCTGTTCGCCCCGCCCCCGCACAGCTGGTCGGCCTCGGCGTCCATCACTGCATTCACGACTTGCTCGGCGAGTCTGCGGAGCAGCTCCTGCATGTCGATGGCGCCGTCGTCGAAACGGGGCATGGCGAGCATGTCCGGCGTCGGGTCTGATAAGATTTCCGTAGCGGTCTTCGTCCTTTCCTAGAACCTGTTGTTGTGGTGATTTCAGATTCTAGGACGAAGGCCGTTCTTCGTTAAACGGGCGCTAGGGCGTCATCCTTACACCAACATTTTCGACGCGATCGCCTAAGAACGATAGACGCTGGTCCAAGGTGTTCGCTGCTTGCTTGTTTGCATTGCTTGTGTTTTTGACTCCTCAGCTTTCGCTTGCCGACGATACAGGTGAGACGCAGTTTGCACAGAATGTCGCGGTTGCGGAGCAGGCTGCCTCTGCTCTGCCTGACGTTTCCGAGCCGGATCAAGATACCGCTGCGGCCGAGGCTGGTCCCGATGCTGTGGTGGAGACGGCCTCGGAATCATCGATTTCTGACGATGTTTCGACATCTGAGGCTGCCAAGGCGGCTGCGCCTATCCTCTCCTACACGGCCTATGTTCAAAACAAGGGTTGGATGGGTTACGTCGATGCCGGCAAGACTGCGGGCGCCACAGGCAAGTCGCTCAATATGGAGGCCCTTAAGGTTAGACTTTGCGCTAACGGTAAGCTGCTTGCTACAAATGCGATCTCCGTTGAGGCGCATGTTGCCGGCATCGGTTGGGTTAATGCTGTTGGCAATGATGCCCAGGCCGGAACGACCGGCAAGTCTAAGGCAATTGAAGCTGTGAAGATCAGACTTTCGGATGAACTTTCTTCTGGCTATTCGATTTGGTATCGCATTCATTTTGCCAATTTTGGCTGGCTTGACTGGACTTGTGATGACGGGGAGGCTGGATCGACCGGCTACGGTCTGGCGTTCAGGTGATCCAGATTCTGATTAAGCCCAAAGGGTCTTCGGCACCTGGGTCCACGTCGGGCTCCTATTTTGATACGCCTCGCTATATCGGATATCAGACGCCGGGACGCTATCCCAAGGTGAGCTGTAATACGGTTAAGCTGCCTTCGTACTGCAAGGGATACTTTACGTACGTGACGCCATCTCGCATTCGATATAACGCAACGCGCCAGGATTGCATCAATGCGTTTGTTCGGCGTGCGTACGAGTACAAGGGCACATGCTATATTAAACCGTGGTTATCGCTACCTGGGGATGCCGTCGATTGTTCTGACTTGGTGCTCCAGTGCCTCTATGTCACGGGTATGGATATGGGCTGGTATAACCTGTACAACCACCGTTGGCTGCCTGAGCAAACGTATAACTCTATGAACTGGTATCGTAACAACACGTTTATGCCGGTGAGCACCTCTAAAATGCAACGCGGCGACGTTGTCTACTATCGAGGCCACATCGGCATCTACATTGGTAATGGCCAGATTATCGATTCGTGGCCTGGTATTGGCGTGACACAGCGTTCGGTTTACGCCCCTGGCGTGCCCATTGGTGCAGGAAGACCTTTTTCATAATTGACATCGCTTTGTTTGCGGGGACCCCTATTTGGTCCCCGTTATTTGTATTGGGCGTTTGGGTTTAGGCTTTAACCTATTCTGCATGGGCCTCTTAAGCGGTTCATCTGGGTTTTAGCATTAGAATTGCCGTCCAATATGCACGCTCTTTCCCCACTCAAAACCGATTGATGACCATTTAGCCCTTTTGTTGGGCTGACACTCGGGTATCGGAGGATAATGGTCTTAGAGCTATCTGTTGTAAGGGGAATACAATGAGAAAGATACGCCTGGCGTTTGTTATGACGCTATCGACGCTTATGGCTTTGCAAAGCCTGCTTTCGCCGATTTCTGTTTGGGCAGAGGTTGCAAATGCCCAGCCGTCACCCTCCTTAGAATCGAGTGACCACGTTGATCAGTTGGGCAATTCGAGCGAGACAATTGACGGTTCGCAGACTATCGATCAGATGATTGCCGAGGAGGATTCTGAAGCAGGGGAGGTTGCGTCTTCGCCCGAAGTCCCCCGTGAGTCTGTCCAAAATGATATGGCTTCGGTCTCGACCGTTAGTGTCGACAGCGTTTCGTATGCCGCTCACGTCCAAGACATAGGCTGGCAGCGCTCGGTTTGTGACGGTGCAACGGCAGGTACCACGGGTCGCTCCAAACGCATCGAGGCCATTTGCGTAAGCTTGCTCTCCAAGGACGGTGAGGAACTTCCCAATAGCAGCATTTCGGTTCAGTCGCATATTTCTGGTATCGGTTGGGAGGTTCAGCCAGCGGGTAACTGCCAGGTATCTGGCACTACGGGGCAGTCGCGTGCTATCGAGGCTCTTAAGATCAAGCTTTCTGATGAGCTTTCTGCTAGTTACGACATCTGGTATCGCGTGCATTCCGCCAATTTTGGTTGGCTTGGTTGGGCGAAGAACGGTGAGCCCGCTGGCTCTCAGGGGTATGCTCGCCGTGCAGAAGCGCTGCAGATCAAGGTACTGCCCAAGGGTTCAGCCGATGCGCCGCAGCAAACAGTGGCGTTTAAGGATAGGACTGCCGAGCCTCCTTCGGTGACATACCGCACTCATGTATCCAATGTTGGTTGGATGGGCAATGTGTCTGACGGAAAGACGTCTGGATATGCCGGCGGTTCAAATGCTATCGAGGCGCTGGAAGCTCGCGTCAATTGGTATGGCCACAAAGGCCAGATCTCTTCGCGTGCCCATGTTGCCGGTATTGGTTGGCAAAATTGGACCACAGGAACCGCCGGGACCACAGGCCGCTCGAAGGCTGTCGAAGCCTTTCAGTTTAAGTTGAGTGGCGAAGCTGCCAATTCGTATGACGTATGGTATCGCGTCTATTCTTCCAAACTCGGTGGCTGGCTTGGTTGGGCTTCTAACGGTTCGTCCGCCGGTTCTGCTGGTAAGAGCGCTGCGATACAAGGCATACAGGTTAGGTTGGTCGCAAAGGGTGACAAAGCGCCCGGAAGCACCGACGGTCGATTTGTCGGTGATGTTGATTCTCTGCGCGTGAGCGCGCTTAACCTTAATCGTAAAAGTCTGGGGTCCAAGAGTGGTAAGACTGTCGTGCTGGGATCGGAAAAGGGCAAAGCGGCTTTGGGGTCGCTGGCGATTAACATCGAAAATCAGGATTTGGCTGGTTCTGTTTGCTACGCCGGGCTTTATGAATATGGCGGATGGACGCAGGCCGTAGCAGACGGCGCCCAACTCAATGCGATAAATAACGGACGCGCTCTTAAGGGCGTCAGGATGCAACTTTCGGGCATGCTTTCGAATTCGTACGACATCTGGTATCGTTGTTGCGATTCAAAGGGCGGCTGGCTTGATTGGGCCTGTAATGGTGCAGACTCCGGTTCGTCTGTAACCGGCTCTTATCTTATTGCCCTCGAGATTCGAATCCTTAACAAGGGCGCCGCGGAACCCGGTTCGGTAGGGAGTCCCTTTGTCGCGGAAGTGGCCTCGAATTCGCCGCATGTCATCTATCAGGCTCATTCTGCCAATCAAGGTTGGGGCAATACCGTTAGCGACGGCGACACGGCTGGCATTACGGGCGAGTCGTTGTCCCTTCAGGCGCTAAACGTTTCACTTTCAAATATTGGCGACGATTCTGGCCTCGAGGTTAAGGCTCATGTCGCAAACAACGGCTGGCAAAATTGGGTCTCCTCTTCATATGCGGGAACCGTGGGTCAAAACAAGGCCATTCAGGCTGTTCAACTTCGACTAACGGGTTCGGCTGCAAATAAATACGATATCTACTATCGTGTGCACTCAGCCCGTTACGGCTGGCTCGGCTGGGCAAATAACGGTTCTTCCGCTGGTACCACCGGTTTGGGGCTTCAGGCCGAAGCCATTCAGATTAAGCTTGTTGCCAAGGGAGATTCGGCTCCATCTTCGAGCGAACCCCCGTGCGTAACGAATCCTGCGTTTTCGGTTCAGGCGCATGTTTCTAACATTGGCTGGATGAACCCTGTAGGCAACGGTGGCGTTGCGGGCACGAGCGGTAGGTCGCTCGGCATCGAGGCACTTAAGCTTTGTGTTTCGGGAGAGGTTTCGGGCGGCATTGAGTGTTCCTCTCATGTCCAGGGTATCGGCTGGCAAAACTGGGTTTCTGGAGGAGAGGTCTCAGGTACTGTTGGTCAGTCCAGGCGTGTCGAAGCGGTCAAGATTAGGCTGACCGGCAATATGGCCAAGTACTTCGACGTCTGGTATAGGGCGTATTGCCAGGATTATGGATGGATGGGGTGGACCTGCAACGGACAACCGGCAGGAACTTCCAAGGTTGGATATCGTCTCGAATCGCTTCAGGTTAAGATTGTCCCTAAGGGTGCTGGTGCCCCTGGTTCCACGAGCTATCCGTTTACCGATCAGCCCGCCATGTCGTATGAGATGCGTTCTATGCTCAATCGCGCTAACTGGTATTCCAGTAAAACGGGTTGGCTCGTTATGGTCGATCGCACCAATTGCCGCCTGGGTGTTTTCCGCGGTGCTCGTGGTTCGTGGCGTTACGCCCAACACTGGGCGTGCTCTACGGGTGCCCCGGGTACGCCGACGCCTGCGGGCGAATATTCGGTAACTGGTAAGGGATATTCCTTTGGCAACGGCTATACCTGCTATTACTACACGCAGTTCTATGGCGACTACCTCATCCACTCCGGTACGTACTATCAAGGCACGTTTAGGGTCATGGATGATCGAATGGGAATGCACATTTCACACGGCTGTGTTCGACTTTTGCTCGATCGCGCCAAGTGGGTTTGGGATAATGTTCCCATTGGCAGTAAGGTTGTTATCTACTAGCACGGTTTCCGCAATTGCAGATTGTGCTCCTTGTAGCGGAGGTCTCTTGGGACCTCCGTTTTTTGTTGCGAGATTTGGGAATTCAACCCTATGTAACGTAGAATAGAAACACACGAATAAAGGGGGAAATATGCTTAAACGCTTTGCTGTTCTCTTATTGTCTGCTTTGCTTACCATTCAGCCCATGCTGTGTCCCGTTTGCGTTTATGCAGAAGGAGCTACCACCTCAGATATCAATGTTGGCACGGCTGACGCATCTTTGGATGACAGTCAGATCGATGCGTCGGTTGGGGAAGGTGCATCGGCTTCTAACGAGGTCGTGATTGACTCTCAATCTAATCCAGGGTCCAACGACGCGGAGATGCCAACCGAAGACGAATCGGCAATTGCCCAGGCTAAACCCACACAGGTTTCACTCGATGTCGTTGACTTTGTTTACGTCGAGAATTCCCTGGTGTCTCTTGGGGAACAGTGGAATCTCGCTATTGCCCTTAAGGATGCCGGCGTTACTATCGATGACGCTTGTGCCACGCTTGTCGACTCCGAGGGCACTTCGCATGTCATTTTGGCGTCTGATTGCGCCGGCAATGCCGTCAGGTTTGCTGGGTCTTTCGACGAACAGAGCCAGGCGCTTCGCTATACGCTTCGCGATATGACCTACACGCTTTCTGGCGGCGAAACGTTTTATGTCTCGTTTGAGGATGACGAGGTGTCTCAAAACACCTATTCGTTTGAAGTTGTCTCTTCGGATGTTAAAGATTCTCTAACTGATCCCGACGGTGACGACGTATCCGCCGTGGTCATCAACGAGGACGGTTCACTTGAGTCGGCCGATTCTGTCGAGGAGGCTTTGTCTCTCGCTGATAGCTCGTCCGATGTTGCGGTCTGCGACGTCGATGATGCTGGCGATGCTGGTCGTGCAGCAGCTCGCGATTATAGGGAAAACTATCTCGTGGTTGCCATTGATCCCGGTCACGGCGGAAACGACCCAGGCGCCTGTGCAAATGGCGTCGTTGAGCGCGACGTTAACTGGAGCATCGCCAATCACTTTAAGGATGAGCTTTCTACCTACACGGGCGTGACGCCGTATCTTACGACCAATGGTGAAGAGCCGGGTCTCGAGAAACGCGTACAACGTGCCGCCAGTGTTGGTGCAGACGTGTTTATTAGCGTCCATGTTAATTCCGCCGCTTCCAATGCGGGCGGTTGCGAGGTTTGGGTTCCCAATAACAGCTCCTATAACAACCACGTTCATAAGGAGGGCGAAGAGCTGGGCACCAAAATCGTGCGTCAGCTGGCAAGCCTGGGGCTTACATATCGTGGCGTTAAGTCTCGTGATTGGGGACAGGATTCGAGTGGCGCTAACAAATACCCCGATGGCAGCATGAAGGACTACTACAGCGTCATCCGCACCGCCCGTACCTATAACATTCCGGGTATTATCGTCGAGCATGCATTTGTTACAAACAAAGAGGATGCCGCTCGTCTTGCCGATGATTCGTTTAGATATAAGCTGGGCGTTTCGGACGCTAGGGGAGTAGCCGAGCAATACAACCTCGTTAAGGACAAGGCTGCCCGCGCAAATGCGACGGTTGGTGTTACGGCCTATGTCTCCAATCTTGGCTGGGAGAGCACTGTTTACGACAAAAAGGTCGCGGGCACTACGGGTAAAAGCCTGGGGCTTCAGTCCTTTAAGGTGTCTGCCCTTAATTCGGTCGCCCAGTATGGCGGCGTTGCCTATCGCGCAAACGTTGACGGTGCTTGGCAAGATTGGAAAACTGACGGTCAAGAGGCCTGCGCTGCCGGTAAGGGCAAATCGCTCCAAGCCGTGCAGCTTAAGTTGACCGGCGCTGCGGCAAATAAATATGACATCTGGTATCGTGTGCATTCCGCCAACTTTGGTTGGCTCGGCTGGACTAAAAACGGATCGAGTGCCGGTAGCTTTGGCTATGGGAGGTCTGCTCAGGCACTCGAGGTCGTCATTGTCCCTAAGGGCTCGAGTGCTCCGGGCGCAACGGCAAATTCCTTTTTCGATCACGGTAACGACCCTGTTGAGCTTGCTGCTCAGGCACACGTGAGCAGGATTGGCTGGATGGCTCAGCAAAAGGCCGCTGAGGGAAAGAGCGTCGTCATTGGCACGACTGGACACAGTCTCCCGCTGGAGGCCGTAAAGTTTTCGTTTGTTAACAAGGGCATCGGTGGCGGCATTCAGGCCAGGGCTCATGTTCAAGACATTGGTTGGCAGAACTGGGTAGATACTGGCGCTGTGAGCGGTACTACGGGCAAGAGTAAGCGCATGGAGGCGATTTGCTTGCGCCTTACGGGCGATCTTGCGGCTAAGTACGATATCTACTACCGCGCGCACGTCGCCAATATCGGATGGCTTGGTTGGGCAAAAAACGGCGAGAAGGCTGGTTCGCAGGGGTATAGCTATGCGGCCGAGGCTATTGAGGTCAGACTCGTTAAAAAGGGTTCCGCGGCGCCCAGCACATCGGGTGAGGCATTTAAGACACCGCTTGTTATTTACAACGCGCATGTCCAAAACATTGGCTGGCAAAATAAGGTTCGCGACGGCGCGACGGCCGGCACGACTGGTCGTAGCCTGCGCATGGAAGCGCTGAATGTTTCATTGGGCAGTTGGGCGATGTCGTCTTCGGTGCAGGTGCGTGCACACGTTGCCAATATCGGTTGGCAAAATTGGACTACAGGCACGGCAGGAACCACGGGTAGGGGCTTGGCAATTGAGGCCCTGCAGATAAAGCTTACGGGTGAAGCAGCTCAGACGTACGATGTCTATTATCGTGTCCATTCCGCCAACTTTGGTTGGCTTGGCTGGGCAAAGAATGGCGAGAGTGCCGGGTCGCAGGGTTTCGGCAGGGCTGCTCAGGCTGTTCAGATAAAGCTCGTCCGCAAGGGTGGTGCCGCCCCTGGTTCTATCGCTACGCCCTTTAGGATCAAAGAATCGGCTACGAGCACCGATAAGATTATGGGAAAATCGACTGCTACAGCTGCGCAAATGGCGGCGGCTTATAAACGCACGGGCCGATCCTATCCCTCGAATGTCTATGCCTCTAAGGGCGCTTCCACTATCGATGCGTTTGCGCAGATTGTTGTGAATGAGGCCGAAGCGGAGGGCGTGCGCGCCGATGTCGTATTTGCGCAGGCTATGCTCGAGACCGGTTGGCTGAGCTTTGGTGGCTCCGTTAAGGCCTCTCAGTGTAACTTTGCGGGCATTGGTGCGGTTAATGCTCAGACTGGCGGCGCAACGTTTAAGAATGTTGCCGAAGGCATTCGCGCTCAGGTTCAGCATCTTAAGGCCTATGCATGTACGGATAAGCTCAACAAGCCTTGCGTTGACCCGCGATTCCATCTTGTTAAGCGCGGCTGTGCTCCGCTCATTACAGACTTGAATGGTAAATGGGCTGTCCCCGGTACCACCTACGGGCAGAACATCATGGGTATTATCGCTCGGTTCTAACTCTTTGGCCTTTGGGATACACAGAAACGTAATTTGAAGAGTCCGCCTCAATGCAAGCACTGACATGGTTTTTGCGCGCATTGAGGCGGGTTGAATTAACTCACTTAAACCGAGCTTTAACTCTGTGGAGGCTAGGCTGCCTTTTTGAGCTTGCTTGCGGCCTGCAAAATGGACTGCAGGTGCTTTTTGTTAAGACACAAGTAGGCCAGATAGATTATGCAGAATGCGAGGCTCGCAGCAAGCGGCGATGCAACTTGAGCGATGACAACGAAGGCCGCACTCAGCACGAGCGCCATAAAGCCTAGACGTGTTGTTTCGACGCCCAAAATCTTGGTGATCTTGAGCTCGGAATAAGTGCTTCGGATGCCCAAGATGAGCATGACACCGGTGAGCGTAAATTCAACAGAATGGAAGACATATGTTCCGGCAATGGTGATAACGGCACTCGTGGCAAAGGCGACAATGTTAATCTTGAGCAGCTGTTTTTCTTGCCTCAGCACCTTAAAGAACGTAGTGCCCACTATGTCCATCTTGCCGTCAAAAACGCAGATGGGAAACAAGATCGAGAACAACTCAAGGCTTTTGGCATACTGCGGAAGCCATGCGGTGAGGATGACGACGATCGGGCCAAATAGAACATAGATGGCTGGGAGCATTACATCAAGTCCATCGCGCATAACCAGAAAGACCTTCTTAAGATTGTCTTCGGAGGTCTGCTTGAGATTGGGGAAAAATACCATGCTTACCTGAGACAAGAAGGTTAAGAATAGCGATGCGATGGAGATAGAGAACGAGACGATAGAGAAGACTTCGATACCCCAATTGGCATCGATGAAGAATCGAACACAACCCAAGATAAGTTGGCTCATGATGTTTGAAATCATGAGCTTGATGCCAATATTGATGCTGTGTATGGAAAGGGCGACACATTCCTTTGGGGAATATAGACCAGCTTTAATAAAGTCCTTGGCATGAAAAACGCAGTATGCGAGGCGAAAAACCTTTGAGATAAGATATGCCACAAGATAAGGTTCGACCACATTTACGCGCGCGATCATCAGTGCAACAAAGATCGCAAATAAAGAGAGCGTTTCAATGACGCACGAAAGCGAGAAAAGCGGCGTTTCGTTCATGGCTTGGAAGACGAACCCAAGAAGAGTTGACGCATTGGTGAGCAAGAACGTTACGCTAAAGATGGCAAGAACAAAAGCGCGCTCTTCTTCAAAGGGGCCAATCAATGCCGTAATAAAAACGCCAACGGCTATTATGCCCTGAAACAGGAGGCCGACCATAAATTGCGAGTTGACCGATTTTTTATCGATCTTTCCGCGAGTTTGTCCTCCCTTTTCTAGGTATAGGCCATCATTGAGCCCAAAGTGCATGAATCCTGCATAGCTCATGTAGAAGATCAGTAGCTGCCAGTAGCCATATTCGCGTACGCCCAAAAGCTTGGGGAGCACCAGGGAAAGCACAATAGAGGAAAGTGTGCTAATTCCCTGGGATAAAAATGCCAAGGCGATGTCTTTCAGTACTTTTTTAAAGTTCATATGGCTCGCTTAGAGTTCGGTTTGTAATCGGTTTGACGTTATTCTAGCAACGCAAATCACTTTATCCGTTCGCCTGCTGTTCGTTGAGGTAACACTGTAATTGCTTAAATGAGTCGATGAGGCCGTATTGGGGTGACCAGCCAAGGGTTTCCAACTTTTTCGCGCATAGCTTGAGCTTTACATCGGCAGCATATCCGCTGGTATTTTTCATATCGATATCGAATACAAGTCGACTTGTCCCATTCGAAAACTTATCGATTACCAATTGTGCGACGTCTCTGATGGTGCTGTGGGTCTCTTCGTTAACAACATTGTATGCTTCGCCGGAAATCCCTGATGCAAGGAGTGTCAAAATAGCCTTTATGGCGTCGATGCTGTTGATGTAATTTGTCTCCGAGAGACCACTGGTCTTTAAGGTGATGTTCTCGTTGGCGAGAGCGCTGCGTAAAAACTGCATGAATGCTCGATTTTCACCTTCAAGGACGCCGGCTCCAAACGTTTGTGCGAGCCTTGCGGAACATACGTCAACTCCAAATTGCTGTGCGTAGGCATTGCACATGCACTCGCACATGCGCTTGCTCTCGGGATAACAGGAGCGAGCAGAAGATAGATCGATATAGCCCAGCTTATCTTCGGTTGCCAACGTGTCCTTCGGGAGTGTGCCATAGTACTCCATTGAGGAGATATACAGCATTTTTGCGGAATCTGCTTGGGCAAGGCGTAGCAGTTCCTGCGTGCTCACAAGCGAGGTTTTAATTACCTCGACAGGGCGTTGAACCATTATCTTTGACTGCGTGATGGCTGCTGCATGAACGATATAGTCGATTTTGGGAAGCTCGGCAGTGAGAGTTTTAGACAAATCCTGCTTTACAAGATTAATTTCATTAGACAGGTACCCGTCGAGAACGGACACGGCTTTTGTTTTATTGCGCACGACGGCATAAATGGTTACCGAAGCCCCGTATGCTTCATTTGCATAGGAAAAAGCTTTTACCAATAGTGATCCAACTAACCCAGTTGCACCAGTGACGAGGATATTTTTATGAACGAAGGGCTCAAAGGCATCCCTGTCAATTTGAGAGAAGGCTTTGTCAAGAATGTTGGAACGCATGTCTACCTCTGTATAATCTAGTCGAAAAGGAACCGCAATCAATTGATTGGCATCATATGGATACAGCATACAACAATTGTTACGCCGTCATATTTGCTGGCGGTGTTGGGTCTCGTATGAAGGGAGCCAGCATTCCAAAGCAATTTCTCGAACTTGGCGGAAAGAGCATTATAGCCCACACGCTCGAGCATTTTGAAAAACATCCGCGGATTGCTGGAATAGTCGTTGTTTCTGTTGCATCGGGGATTTCTCGCATGAAAGAGATTGTTTCCGCCGAAGGCTTTAAAAAGGTGTTGGATATTGTTCCCGGTGGCCAGACTGGCCAGGATTCTATCTTTGAAGGCCTTGCCAGGCTTGCGAGGCATGATGCCGTAAACGATTCATCGGTGGTTTTGGTCCACGATGGCGTACGTCCTCTTATCGATGGTGAGACCATCGATGCGTGTATTGAGTCTGTTATTACCAGGGGCTGCACCGCGACGGTTGCACCGGCGGGGGAGACGATTATCGAAGAGGAAAATGGGGTCGTTACTCGCGTTGTGGATCGCTCCAAGTGTAAGCTCGCACGCGCCCCCCAAGCCTTTATGTTCAAAGATCTTTATTCCGCACAGCTCGATGCTCGTGCAAAGGGCCGCCATGACTATATCGACTCGATTTCCCTTATGTCTGACTATGGTTATGTGATTCATACTATTGAGGGACCTGTCGATAATATTAAGATTACAACACCCCGTGATTTTTATTCCTACAAGGGCTTTGTTGACTATAAGGAAATGAAACAGCTGTGGGGGGACTGCTAATGGAAGACCCCTTCTTCAGCATCATTGTCCCCGTGTATAACTCGGATAAGTATCTTGCTTCAGCCGTGGAAAGTATCGTTGAGCAATCCTTTGCCGATTGGGAGTTGCTGCTCATTGATGACGGTTCAACTGATAATTCAGGCAAGATCTGTAACGAGTTTTCCGCTGCGGATTCTAGGATTAAGACCTTTCATCTGGTGAACGGTGGCATGTGCCACGCACGAAACGTTGCGCTCAGAGAGGCAACGGGCACTTATGTAACTTTCTGTGACAATGACGATCACTATCTTCCGGGTTTGCTTGAGGCGGCGCATGATTTCATCCGGGTAAATGGCGGGGATATTGACTGCATTTGCTACGGACGTTATTTGAGGCAATATGCCGAAAACGGGACGCTGCTGTATGAATCCGAGGCTGTTCCTTCTGTGCGTGACGTGTTTTACGGCGAAGCAATTGCCGATAACTATGACAAGGTGGCCTATGCATCGGATGGCGTTTGGTGTAGATGCTATCGTAGGGGCATGTTGCTCGCTAATCAGATTCAATTTGATGAGTCCCTCCGCCATGGGGCTGAAGATTTTTTGTTTAATATGCAAGTGTTGTCTGTGGCCCGTTCAATTGGCTTAATTCCAGAGTCGTATTATGAGTGGCTTAGGCGTGAGGGTCACAGCGCATCTATGTCTGTGAGTCCCGACACGATTGATGGTATCGATCGGGCGCTTGCTCTAGAGGTGTCTTATCTTGTCGCCCATGGCTTTGATCGTACGAATCCGAGAGCTTTCTCTCGTCGCATTGTGAGCCAGATGCCGTTTCAGGTGGTAAATGTCAGGCGCAAGGAGGTTAAATCCCTTGAGATTGAACTTCCTTTGTACCGAATGCTGAGGGATGTATATTTAAAGTACGATCATCTCATAACGCGAAAAGAGCTTCTGCCTGTTCATAGAATTGAGTACTCTCTGCTTATGGGCGGCTACTTTAGGCTCTTGCTTTGGTTCGTTTTGTTTTCGGGTTATGTTTCTAAGCTTGCTGGAATCGAGAAAGCTAGTTCTTAATATTTTATTTGCCCATTACGTTTTAGTTCATGGGGTAAGTTTATGTAGAAAACCCTCTATATTTGCACCTATGCGCGGCTTTCGTTTGAATGGAGTAATGACGATGCTTAACTTTACCGTCGGTCCGGTGATGTCCGATTCCGAGGTGCTTCGCCTTGGCTCAGAACAGGTTCCGTATTTTAGAACGCCTGAGTTTTCTGACGTGATGCTGCAGAACGAGCGGCTCTTTCTTCAGTTTATTGATGCGCCCGATAATTCTCGAGCGGTGTTTATTACAGGCTCGGGAACCGCATCGCTCGAGGCAGCGGTTGCCAATGCGTTGTCGCCAAAAGATAAGGCCCTTGTTGTGGTTGGCGGCAGTTTTGGCGAGCGCTTCTCCAAGCTCTGCGATATCCATGGGGTTCCCCATGACGATATCGTTTTGCCCTTTGGAACTACGTTGACGCAGGAAATCTTGAGTCAGTATGATCAAAAAGGCTACACGGCACTCCTGGTCAATATTCATGAAACCTCAACGGGTGTTCTGTACGACGCCTCCATGCTTGCAGATTTTTGCAAGCGAAATAATGCTCTGTACATCATGGATGCCATCAGTGCCTTTTTGGCCGACCCTCTGAACATGGTGGAGCTTGGTGTCGATGTGTTTATTACGGGTTCGCAAAAGGCTCTTGCGTGCCCGCCGGGCGTCTCGCTCATTGCTCTTTCGCCTCGGGCGATCGACCGCGTTAATTCCAACGATCCGGGCTGTATGTATCTTGACCTTCGCTCTGCTCTTAAGAACGGCGAGCGTGGGCAGACTCCGTTTACTCCTGCTGTGGGAACGCTCCTGCAGATTAATAAGCGTCTCAATTTGATTGCTGATAACGGTGGCCCCTCTGCTGAGATTGACCGTGTCGCTTCCCTGGCCCATGATTTTAGGTCTCGCATTGCGGATATGCCTTTTGAGCAGGTTTCCCCTGCACCCTCAAATGCGGTGACCGTCCTTAAGCCTCTGCATGTTTCCGCGCGCGATGTTTTTATAACCCTTAAGGATCGTTATAGCATTTGGGTCTGCCCCAACGGCGGTGATCTTGCTGATGTTATCTTCCGCGTCGGTCATATCGGATGCCTTTCAATTGAAGACAATACAGTGCTGATCGTTGCTCTTAAGGATATGCTCTCAAAGGGGCTTTTGTAGGGCGGTGGGATAGAGTCACTATGGTTAAAGTCATTACATATGGCACGTACGACATGCTTCACTATGGTCATATTCGACTGTTGGAGCGGGCGCGTGAGCTAGGCGATTACCTTATCGTTGGCGTTACCGCCGATGACTTCGATCGTGCCCGTGGAAAAATCAACGTGGAACAGCCTTTGGCAGAGCGCATGGAAGCCGTTCGAGCTACCGGCTTAGCTGATGAGATCATTGTTGAGGAGTACGAAGGCCAGAAAATCGACGATATCCGTAGGTACAATATCGATATATTCACCGTTGGCTCTGACTGGCAGGGTCATTTTGACTACCTCAACGAATACTGCAGGGTTGTTTATCTCGATCGCACTGCAGGTATATCTAGTTCCGAGATCCGAAGCAAAAGGCAAGCTCTCAAAATGGCATTTGTTGGATCAGGCCCCGTGCTTGATAAGTATATTGTGGAGAGCTCCTTTGTTAACGGGATGAAAGAAGCTGGTCGGCTCGTTATTTCGAGAGTAACGGATGCCTCGAGCCAGGACTATGAGCACATTCTCGCTCAGAGTGATGCGGTTTTCCTCGCCACTCATCCCGACGGCCACTATCAAGAGATTTTTTCTGCCTTACATCGCGGTGTTCACGTTTTATGTGAGTCTCCAATTGCAAAAACTGAGGATGAGGCTCGTTGGCTGCAGAAAATTGCCCAAGAACGTGGTCTTGTATTAATGGATGCCATTAAAACTGCCCATGCGATGGCGTACACGCGTCTTCTCCTGCTAGCAAAGGCCGGAACGGTCGGAAGGATTGTGTCTGTCGATGCTACTTGCACTGGAATGAGTGGTTTTCGATCCCATTGTACTGATGGCGATGCCGTGCAAGGCGCGATGGATTATTGGGCTCCTACTGCAGTTCTTCCTATCGTCCAGCTTCTTGGAGACTCCTTTGCGTCGGAGAGCTATGTTTCCTTTACCGACGCCGCTCAAAAAGGCGTTGATATGTTTGTGCGCGGTTCGTTTGAATATCCCAACGCAGTGGCTTCATTTAAAGTGGGGCGTACGGTTAAATCTGAGGGCGAGTTAATCATCTCTGGAACGGAGGGGTATATCTACGTTCCGGCTCCATGGTGGAAAACTGATTATTTTGAAGTTAGGCGTGAGAATGCCGATAATAACAGGCGTTATTTTTTTCAGCTTGACGGTGAAGGTATTCGTAATCAGCTTGCTGCTTTTTCTCGTGCCGTGGAGCGCGGTGCCCGCATGCCCGGAGTAACCCTTGACGAGTCAATCGCGATAGCTCGAATTTTTGAGCATTTTTGTTGTGCCCGCTTTACGAAGACCATCAATTAATGTGTATAGTTACCGCTACTTTTGTTTTAGCATCATGGAGCAAAATTGATTTCTAAATGTTATGACAGCGAGACCCTTGAGAAGGTCCATAAGATCAATCTCTGCATTTATCAGGATTTTGCAGATTTATGTGCACGTCATCAGATTAATTATTTTGCAATATCCGGTACCGCAATTGGCGCATTGCGTCATCAGGGCTTTATCCCTTGGGATGATGATATTGACATAGCCATGCTGCGTGATGACTACGAGCGATTTGTAAGATATGCAAAGGTGGAGCTTGCAGACAAGTATTATCTGATGGGTCCCGAGTTTGAGCATAAGTATTACAACCTTAAGCCGCATCTGGTTTTAAAGGGCACGACGTTCGTGACCAATGAAGCATGGTCTGCGGGATTCAAGCCCGGTTTTTTCCTCGATCTGTTTATCTATGACAATATTCCCGTTGATAAGGGTGAACTTGCTAAATACCATCGTCAGTGCAAGTTTTTTACCATTTTATGGTTTGCCTATCATGTTCATTTTGAAAATTTGCTTGATACTCAGGACACTTTGATGGGCAAGTCCAAGTATGTTGCAAGTTATCTTATTGGTAATGCGCTGCGCTTGATTCCAGGAAGCGAGAAGTGGATATGGGAGAAATACGATGCCCTGTCCAAAAAGTATAGGGGAAAAACCAAGCGCTATTCCGCTCTTACAGATTACGGTATGACGTACATGTATGTTGACGAGGATGAATTGTATCCCCTGGTTGATATGCCTTTCGAAAACACGAGCGTGAAGCTTGTGCATGAGTACGAGAAACAAGTTTGCAGGCATATGGGTCCAAATTATATGGAGCTTCCTCCGGTCGAGAAACGCACGAATCACTTTCCCAAAGAGCTTGATTTTGGACGATATGAAGAGGTGCTTTAGCGATGCGATCAATTAATCAGGACGATATCCAGCCTCTTCTTCTAGACATGCTTTCTGCGTTTCACGATTATTGCGTACGACATGGGCTAATATATTTTTTGTCTGATGGAACCTTATTAGGTGCTGTAAGACATAAAGGTTTTATCCCGTGGGACGATGATGCAGATGTTTCGATGGTTGACGCTGAATATGACAAGCTCGTTGCACTTGCTAAAGAAGACCCTTACCTTGATTCTTTGAAGCGGTATAAGTTTCTTTTGCCTGCAGAGTTGCCAAACTTTTATCCCTTTTTAAAAGTCGTTGATACATGCACCATTGTCTATGAAAAGGATATTGATCGCCAATATTCCATCGGGCTTTGGCTTGATGTTTTTCGCCTCTCACACTGCGACGCCGACTTTTCTAAGACCATCGATAAGTATCACCACATAATGAAATTGCGTAACCTGAATAAGATTGCTGTTGCTGGTGATTTTTCTACACCGCTATACAAGGCACTGTCACCTTTGCTGACGATGGTAAAAGGAATTATTTCTCTATTTGGCGCTGCCTGTCCAAATCTCACGTACAAGATGCTCGAGATTGAAAAGTTGATGCCAGACTCTGGCGATAAGCTTATGGATATCACTTGGGCTGATCACGATGAACACTATTTCGACGCCTCGCTTTGGGATGAGGTCGCCGAGCTCTCATTTTGCGGGAAATCTTTCTACGTGCCCAAGCGGTTCGATGATGTGCTTACCCGTCAATTCGGCGATTATATGCAGCTGCCTCCGGAGAAAGATAGAGTCCGTCATTCATATGAGGCGTATTACATTTAGGTGTTAATTGGTTTTCCTTAGGATAGGGTGGCCTGTATTGGTGCCACCCTTCTGTTTTTAATAGAAAATCCTTAATAAAGCTTATGTGCTAGTGGCTGCACACAGACTGCCGTCAGAAAGTAAAAGACGCTAAGGCAAGCCTAAGTATCTTGTTGAGATAATTGCTAGAACAGAATAGGAGTTCTGCTGAGTTGGCGAAAGCTTTAAAATACCTGCGTTCGCCCAAGGATGTCAAAGCGTTATTGAAGATATCGTTTGCCTTTGAGTAGCGAATGGCTTTTGCTTCTGAGTAGGCAGCATCAACATATATATCGGCTTCTCGAGGGTCTGCTGCCCGATTTTTTCTGAACTCTTTTGTAATGTAGCGCTGATAGAGATATTGTCGAAAGAGCGATGACCTTGAGATGCTTTCTGAAGTCATTCGGTATTTAAGTATCTCTTGGTTGCAGTTTCCAATCTTAAGTCCTGCCATGGATGCGCGGAGTAAAAAGTCGTAGTCCTCGCAGAGGGGGATCTCTCTGTAGCCCTGGGCGAAAGCGGAGGCTTTGCCAAGCCAGGTGGGATGTGGGACACAGTTATTCCAGCGCAAGGCTCTATTGACAGCATTTGGTGTTATAGGCGGCTGGGGAATGTCGTAAAGGTAGGCGCCGCTCTCGTCGATAATGCTCATTCGGCCGCCAACAAGATCTAGTTCGTTCGATGTTAGGAACGACAGCTGTGATTCGATTCGATTGGGCTCCGAAATATCGTCAGCGTCCATTCGGCAAATATAATTTCCTCTTGCTATGCCGAGTGCCTTGTTTAGAGATTTAACGAGACCTAGGTTATATTCATTTTCAATTACTGTAATCCTATTATCCTCGATTTGTTTTCGGTATGCGAGGTCTTTTACCGGCTGATTATCTGGGCAGTCGATAATAATTATAAATTCAAAATCGCAATAGGTTTGGTGAAGAACTGAGTCAATAGATGCCTCTACGAGGACAGCATTTTCTTTATAGGTCGACATAATGACAGAGATATTCGGCATAATACTCTCTTTGACGTTTGAACTTGCAGTGGTTGCGAGTCTTGAATGACCGCTTGGGCAATGGGTATTATAGGCTTCGCCGCACTTAGTTGCTATGTACGCCGATTGGGGTCTATCTCTGTCGTATTCATATGGCATTTAGTAAGTTATAAGATTGGTTGGTGCGTCAATGCCTTCTGCGATACGTAGAAACTACGATTCGATTGATCTGGCAAAATTTATTTTGAGCATCTTTGTCGTCGCAATTCATGTTCGACCATTTGACGCGTATTCAGTTTATTTCCGTCCTGTTCTTAGAACGGCTGTTCCGCTCTTTTTTCTAATTACGTCTTATTTTTTCTTTGTCCGGCATAAGGACCTGTCTGGCCTGGATGAAAAGGTCGCCCATATAGAGCGTCATGTTTCTCGAAATCTACGTTTGTATCTATTTTGGATGATAGCATTTCTGATTCCTACCATTAGGTATAGACAGTGGTTTGCGAATGGTGTACTTAATGGGTTTGCTTTGTGGGCTAGGTCGTTTTTTGTGGGCAGTACCTTTATTGCTTCATGGTTTATTATGGCAGCGGTTATTGCAATAGTTTTGATAACTGTGCTCTCGCGATATCTTTCGAATGCCACGATGCTTCTATTATCTTTGGTACCTTTTGTAGCATGCTGTCTTATGAGCGGTTACGGTAATACTGCGTTTATGCAGGCTCATATTAGCGTATTTTCCCAATCATATGGGTTCGACTATAACAATTTTTGGGTTGCTCTGTTTTGGGTTGTAGTTGGGAAAATGCTTGCAGAGTTTCCGCCTGATAAGGCTCCGAAACCCAAAGAGCTCGTTATATTAAGTGCTTCTGGCATTGTCCTGCTCTATTGTGAACAATTTTTAATTATGTCACGGGGCTGGGCTGTTGCAGATGACTGTTATTTTACGCTGCCTTTTTTCTGCATTCCCGTATTTCTATTGCTGCTTAGTTGTGATGTTCAAATTGAGCATACGAAGTTTTTACGCTGTGCGAGCACGGTGACATTTTGTTTACATGCAAACTTGCAGTTCATTTTGATGAGTTACTTTGGGTGTTGCGTAACTCAAAACGCGATGTTTGTAATCGTGCTTATCGCATCGTGGCTTCTTACGTTTCTCATCCTTAAACTGGAGAAATTGCCACATTTAAGCTGGCTAAGGTATAGTCATTAATCATTCGCTATCATGGATACATTATTAGTCAAATATTGTGAGAGCAAGTTTTGAAGACGCTAATCATTATTCCTGCCTACAACGAGGAAGCTTCTCTGGGGAATACGGTTGCCAAGTTGGCGGCTGTTGTTCCCGATGTTGATTATTTGGTCGTTAATGACGGTTCCATTGATGGAACTGCCCAAATTTGCCGTGACAATGGCTATCCGTTTTTGGATCTGCCCTGCAATCTTGGCCTCGCGGGTGCGTTCCAGGCGGGTATTAAATATGCTTATCGGCATGGGTACGACTGCGCTATTCAGTTTGATGCCGATGGCCAGCACCTGCCTCAATACATTCACGATCTGGAGCAGGCGCTCCAGACAAGCGATATTGCAATTGGCTCGAGATTCGTCGATCAGCCCAAGGGCAGCTCGCTGCGTATGTTTGGCAGCAATATCATTCAAGGAGCTATTAAAGTCACGACAGGTCAAGTCATCCATGATCCCACCTCGGGCATGCGTGCTTTTAACAAGCGCATGATTAAGCTGCTTGCTCTCGGTCTCAATATGGGTCCAGAGCCCGATACCGTTTCGTATCTCATTCGATCGGCCAACGCCAAGGTTGTTGAAGTTCCAGTAACTATGGCAGAGCGCGAGGCGGGGGAGAGCTATCTTAACTGGAAATCTTCCGTTAAGTACATGCTTCGCATGACTCTGTCTATTCTGTTTATCCAGTTCTTCCGTAAACGCTTGGAGGGCGATGCTGCATGACGCTTCCGCTTCGCATTACGCTGTTTGCAGCGTCTCTGCTCACCTTTGGTTATATGACCGTCAAGATTCGCGATTCAAAAATGCGTCTTGAGGACTCTTTGTTCTGGTTTTGCTTCTCGGCTTTGCTGCTGCTTGCCAGCATTTTCCCTCAGGTGTTTTTCTCGCTTTCGAATCTCGTTGGCACCATGTCGCCTTCGAACTTCGTGTTTCTATTCTTCATCTTCATCTTGCTTATTGTTTGCTTTAGGTTGAGCGTTCGTCTTTCTCAGCTCGATACAAAGCTTCGCGAGCTTACCCAGCAGTTGGCGATTGAAAAGCTCGAGCGTCACTACAATGACGAGAGCCACGCGAAAAGAGGCTAATTCATGAAGGGCATCATCCTCGCCGGCGGGTCCGGCACGCGCCTGTACCCGCTCACGCTCGTGACCTCCAAGCAGCTACTGCCGGTCTACGACAAGCCCATGATCTACTATCCGCTTAGCACCCTCATGCTGGCGGGTATCAGGGACATTCTCATCATCTCGACGCCGGCCGACCTGCCCAACTTCGAGCGCCTGCTCGGGGACGGCTCGCGCTACGGCGTGAACCTGTCCTACGCCGAGCAGCCCAGCCCCGACGGCCTGGCGCAGGCCTTCACCATCGGCGAGGAGTTCATCGCCGGCGAGCCGTGTGCCCTGGTGCTCGGCGACAACATCTTCTACGGCAACGGCCTGTCGCGCCACCTGACGCGCGCCGTGCAGAACGCCGATTCGGGCCGCGCCACGGTCTTCGGCTACCACGTGGACGACCCCGAGCGCTTCGGCGTCGTGGAGTTCGACGGGGAGGGCCGTGCCGTCTCCATCGAGGAGAAGCCCGAGCGTCCCAAGAGCTCCTACGCCGTCACCGGCCTGTACTTCTACCCGGGCGACGTTGCCGCCAAGGCACATGAGGTGGAGCCGTCCGCGCGCGGCGAGCTGGAGATCACCGACCTCAACCGTATGTACCTGGAGGAGGGGACGCTGTCCGTAGTGACCCTCGGCCGCGGCTATGCGTGGCTGGACACCGGCACCATGGAGAGCCTGCACGAGGCCGCGGAGTTCGTCCGCGCCGTGGAGCATTCCCAGGACCTGCCGGTCTCGGTCCCCGAGGAGATCGCCTGGGAGAACGGCTGGATCACGACCGCCGAGCTGGAGGAGGCCGCGAAGGCCTACGGCAAGTCGGTCTACGGTCAGCACCTGAAGAAGGTCGCCGCCGGCGAGATCGTCAACAGCCCGCGCGAGTACTAATCCGATCCAATGGGAGATAGAAACATGTCCGAAGAGCTCTTCGAGCCCAGGAACATCATCGTCACAGGCGGCTGCGGCTTCATCGGCAGCAACTTCGTGCACTATGTGGTGAAGAACCACCCCGAGGTGCACGTGACCGTCCTGGACAAACTGACCTACGCCGGCAACCCCGAGAACATCGCCGGGCTGCCGGCCGATCGCGTGGAGCTCGTCGTGGGCGACATCTGCGACGCCGGGCTGCTCGATGAGATCGTCCCGGGCCACGACGCCATCGTGCACTACGCCGCCGAGAGCCACAACGACAACTCCATCGCCGACCCGGAGCCGTTCCTTCGCACCAACGTGGAGGGCACCTTCCGTCTGCTGGAGGCCGTGAGGAAGTACGGCGTCCGCTACCACCACGTCTCCACCGACGAGGTCTACGGCGACCTGGCGCTCGACGACCCGGCCAAGTTCACCGAGGAGACGCCGTATAAGCCGAGTTCTCCGTACTCGAGCACAAAGGCGTCCTCCGACATGCTCGTGCGCGCCTGGACCCGCACCTACGGCCTGCGCACCACGATCTCCAACTGCTCCAACAACTACGGCCCCTACCAGCACGTGGAGAAGTTCATTCCCAGGCAGATCACGAACATCATCGACGGCGTCCGCCCCAAGCTCTACGGAAAGGGCGAGAACGTCCGCGACTGGATCCACACCGAGGACCACTCCTCGGCCGTCTGGGACATCCTCACGATGGGCCGCATGGGGGAGACCTACCTCATTGGCGCCGACGGGGAGAAGAACAACATCACCGTCCTGCGCATGATACTCACGGCCATGGGCCGCGACCCCGAGGACTTCGACTGGGTCGCCGACCGCCCCGGCCACGATCGCCGCTACGCCATCGACTCGACCAAGCTCCAGCGCGAGCTGGGCTGGAGGCCGGCGCACACCGACTTCGCCGAGGGGCTCAAGGCCACCATTGACTGGTACGTCGCCAACGAGGCCTGGTGGCGACCGGCCAAGGAGGCCACCGAGGCACGCTACCGCGCCCAGGGCCAGTAGGCCGCCCGAGTGTCCTTACGGGGCGCCCCGGGCGGACCGCAGGGCATGGGGATGATCCTGCGGCCCGCACGGGACGCCCACAACCATCGTATCGTCGATAGGAGCTTTTCCCGCATGGCAGACATCGCATTCGAGAAGGACCTTTCCGTCACCGAGACCGGCATCGAGGGCCTCAAGGTCGTCGACCTCGCCGTCCACGGCGACTCGCGCGGCTGGTTCAAGGAGAACTGGCAGCGCGCCAAGATGACCGCTCTGGGCGTCCCTGACCTCCGCGTCGTCCAGAACAACATCTCCTACAACGACAGCCGCGGCGTCACCCGCGGCATCCACGCCGAGCCCTGGGACAAGTTCATCTCGGTGGCCCGAGGCTCGGTCTTCGGCGCCTGGGTGGACCTGCGCGAGGGCAGCTCCACCTACGGGAAGGTCTACACGACCGTACTGGACCCAAGCAAGGCCATTTACGTCCCGCGAGGCGTTGGCAACTCCTTCCAGGCCCTGGAGGACGGCACCGCCTACACCTACCTGGTGGACGCCCACTGGTCGCTGGAGCTCAAGAAGACCTACACCTTCGTGAACCTCGCCGACCCCGAGCTCGCTATCGAGTGGCCGATTCCGCTGGAGGAGGCCACCGTCTCTGAGGCCGACCTCAACCACCCGATGCTCGCCGACGTCGTCCCCATGGCTCCGAAACGCACCCTCGTCACCGGCTGCAACGGCCAGCTGGGCCGTGCGGTCCGCGCGCTGGCCGAGGAGCGCGGCGTCGCCAAGGACTTCGACTTCTGCGACATCGACACCTTCGACATGTCAGACCCGGCGGCCTATTCGCAGTACGACTGGTCGCTCTACGGCGCCGTGATCAACTGCGGCGCCTACACGGCCGTGGATAAAGCGGAGACCCCCGAGGGCCGCGTAGCCGCCTGGAAGGCCAACGCGACCGGCCCGGCGCTGCTCGCCCGCACCTGCGCCGGGCACGGGATCACCCTCATTCACGTTTCCTCCGACTACGTCTTCGACGGCACCGCCGAGGTCCATACCGAGGAGGAGCCCTTCAGTCCGCTGTCTGTCTACGGCCAGACCAAGGCCGCCGGCGACATCGCCGTGGCCGGGTGCCCGCGCCACTACATCATGCGCAGCTCCTGGGTCATCGGCGAGGGGCACAATTTCGTCAAGACCATGAAGTGCCTGTCCGACCGCGTCGCCGACCCCGAGGACGGGCTCGAGCAGGTCACCGTGGTCGACGACCAGCTGGGCCGCCTGACCTTCACGCACGACATGGCCGAGGCCATCTTCCATGTGCTGGGGACGTATGCGCCCTACGGCACATATAACTGCACTGGCTCCGGCGCCATCAGGTCGTGGGCGGACATCGCCCGCGCCGTCTTCGAGGCGGCCAACGGCAACGGCGAGAGGGTCGTGCCGGTCAGCACCGCCGGCTACTACGCGAATGCCTCCGGCCCCGTCGCCCTGCGCCCCGTCCACTCCGCACTCGATCTGTCCAAGCTCGAGGCCGTCGGCTTCCGCATGCCAGACTGGGAGGAAGAGCTGGGGGAGTATCTCGATAGCATCCTATAAGACTTCGAGATTTTGTCATTAGAATAAGCTGGTTCTCTGGGGTCGTGCGTGGGTTTTTCTCGCGCACGAGCCTCTTTGCTTTCTCGGCAGAATATGGCGAACCCACTATGCTCAATATCTCCTGTTAGAATTGAACGCAGTATTCTCAAAACATTTATTTACCTTCTAGCGAGGTCATTTATGAGCTGGTCATTATTGTTTCTTGAGGCCTTTGTTGTCGCCGTTGTTTTGATTTTGCCAGGTATGTTGGCTTCGCGGGCATTTGGTGTTCCCTTTAAACAATCTCTTTCCTTTGGTCCTGTAATCAGCGTCTTCTTTTTGGTCTTTATGGGCATCGCTCTCCGGTTTATTGGTGTTGCCGGGGCTTATTTTGCTTTATTGATTTCATTGTTCCTTTTTGCTGTGGTCAGTGGCTTGGCGTGCTTTTTGCGATTTCGCGGACGAAGCGCCTTTTTTGACACCGATATCGCCTCTCTACTGCCATACCTGTGCGCCCTTGCCTTGTCCGTTCCTGTGACGGTTTATCTTTTTGTTCGTGGTATTGGTCTGCCAGATAACTTTCTTCAGGTATACGACAATTCGTTTCATTTGAGTGTTGTCCGGAGCATGAAGCATGCTTCTAGCTATTCAATCCTCTCGGTTGGGTCGTATCTCGAGGCTGGATCCGAGGCGTTTAACCCTAATGCAAGTGCCGGTTTTTATCCCGCTGCCTGGCATATCGTTGCCGCCCTCGCGGCACGTACTTTTAATATCTCTGTTATGGCGGCCATTAATCTCACCAATTTTGTATTTGTCGCGTTTGTATTGCCCCTGGGCATTCAGTCCTTCATTGCGGTTATCACCAAGGATGATGCGAGAAAGGGCATTTGCGCTGCTGTTGTCACGCTTGCTTCGACGGCCTTCCCTTGGACACTGCTCTACTGGGGACCTGTCTATCCAAATTTCGCTGCATATTGTGCTATTCCTGCTGTTGCCGCTGTTTTCATTTGGTTTATGCAAAACTTTGAAGTTTCTTGCTCTGTTTGCGCAGCTCATCGTTCTGTCCTTGTGGCTTTGTTCTTTGGTGTGGTGGCTCTAGTTGCGTTGCAACCGAATGCGGTTTTCACGCTTGGCATTCTTTTGGTGCCTTCGATTGTTGCTTGCGTTGGTGGTCTTCTTGAACGCCAGCTGCTTCGTATGCAATCTATCTCGATTAAATTTGCCTATCATGTTTCACGCGGCTTTGTGCTTTTAGCCGTGGCTATCATTTGGTTTTTGATGACAAGAGCAAGTTTTTTGCAGGGGGTCATCAATTTCCACTGGCCCTCCTTTACCTACTTTTTTGATGCCGTTTGGAGGTCATTCTCATTTTCCTTTAAGGAGAATACTTCCTGCATTCTTGTTGCGTGCCTGGTCGTTCTTGGTAGCCTCTGCGCGTTGGCCAATAAGTCCTTCCGAGGTTATTTCTTCGTATACCTATTTTCTGCTGTACTCTTTGTTGTCGATGCCACCCAAGATGGCTTTATCAAGCATTTTCTTACGGGCTTCTGGTATACAGACCAATACCGCATCGCTGCGATGGTTGTGCTGTTCAGCATTCCGCTTTCGACGCTCGGGCTCGATTTCATCCTCGGCAAAGTGCAGGACGCTTTTTCTGCTTCTGATGGAATAGATTGTACGTCTAAGTATTTTCCCCAGGCGTTTTGTGTCGTTTTGATTTCCTGTGGCTTGTTTTGGCCCGAAAGCGTCAATCCTGCCGTTAGCAACTATTCGCCGGTCGGTTTTGCCAAGGAAGTGTTTAATTACATGTATAGCATCAATGATGTCGATAATAATCTGACGTCCGATGAGCTGACGTTCCTTGGTAAGGTCAAGCAAATTGCCGGTGACGATTTGATTATCAACAACCCCTTTGACGGCAGCGTCTACGGATATGCCATAAGCGATCTTAATCTTATGTATCGAAATTTCAGCTCTTTTGGTAAGAGTGAGACAACTGCCAGCAGGGAAATTCGCTATGGGCTCGATCGCATTTCTTATGATTCGGTGATTGCGCACGACGTTAAGCAAGCTGGTGCCAAGTATCTCCTCGTATTGGATTATGGTGAGAGTGGGCGCGAGGGCGCAGATATGCCTGGCTATCAAAGGTCTGGCTGGACGGGCATTGATTCGGTTGATGATTCCACCCCCGGCTTCTCGCTCGTTTTAAGCGAGAAAGATATGCGCCTCTACTCAATTGAATAGAGGCGCTGTCCTTATTTGCGAGGACATTTAGGTTTTATCGTCCAGTTTGGCTCTTTTGTTTTGACTGGAAATACCATTTGGAAATCGGGCGTGGAAGCACGTATAGGATGCCAGTGAGTAGCGCAATGATGGCGAAGCGGACAATCAGATATTCGATCCATGGCGCTAGTGGAAGGCTCTCGACGATACCGGAAACATATTGATAAGGAAACATGTTCAGCTCAATAAGGTGCATGCAAAAGGGCGGGAGCGTGTACTTTCCGATCCAAGCGACGGGTTTCGTTACGCTTGGGATGTGCTTACAAGTCAATTGGCATAGCTTGAGAATCACCAATGAGCCAAAGATGCTCCCAATGACATCCTGCGTCCCGTTGACGTAGGTGTTTGTTACCATGTAGAGCTTTCCAAAGCGTAGGGCTGAATAGTCTCAGATTCCTGCCATGAATAACCAGCAGATGGGCTCGATTGAGTTATCTTCGAGTAGGGCGTGCTTTCTAACGACCTGTCCAATGTACAAAAAGAACGTTGCGCTCAAGGCCTGCAGGATGCTCCAGGGAAGCCAAATGATTTGGGTCAAAACATTACCACAGAAGAAAAAACCGAGAACCAAAATCGCGGGATGACTAAATTGAATTACGATGGTTATGAGCATTTTGCCAAAGAATAGCGCGAAGGGATACCAAAGTGCGCCAATGGCGGATACGAATGCCGGGATTGCGGGCGTGATTCCTCCGCAGCCGTAAAGACTTGCCATAAACCAGTGGTTTGTTATCTCTGCCGGGTTAGTTTTTCCTGTTAAGATCGCCCCTAAGAACGAGTATCCAATTACGCCTATACAGGTAATCAGATATGGCATCAGAAGCGATTTGGCATTCTTATTAACCTTACCCGTGGCGCCGTCAATGTGGGCGTTTTAATAAGTCCGTAACTGCCAGTACTGAGTTTAGCTTACGGTCTTATTGTTTGCTGTCGGCGGTGTTTGAGGATTCGGTCTCGTGTAAGGCCATTTGATATAATCATTCATTTGAGTTGTATATCATGCGTGTCGGGCTTGTATTGGAGTCATTGTGTCGCAAAACCAGCCGCTTGTTTCGGTTCTTGTACCCATTTGCAATGTTGAGAAATATCTCGATGAGTGCCTTGGCTCTCTGCAGAACCAGACCCTCAAAGATATCGAAATCATCTGCATTAACGATGGCTCTACGGATTCTTCCTTGGAGATCATCAACAAATTTGCGTCTGAAGATTCTCGCTTTGTTGTTATCGATAAACCAAATTCCGGCTATGGCGACTCTATGAATCGCGGTTTGGAGACTGCGAAGGGCAAGTACATCTCCATCCTCGAGTCCGATGACTTCCTTGATGCTGATGCTCTTGAGTTTATGGCTCAGCAGGCTGAGGACAATACGCTTGATCTGTTTAAATGCAATTTTTGGCTCTATTGGTCGTCTTGCGATAGCGCACGACTCAATCGGCACGATGTCTATTTTCCTGCGATGAGCCAAGAGCTGATTGGCATGGGCGTTCACAAGCCCATCGATGCACCCGATGCATTCTGGGCCAAACCTTCCATTTGGTCTGCGCTGTACCGTAAGGACTTTTTGTCTTCCAATAACATCTCGTTCCTTCCCACTCCCGGAGCATCCTTCCAGGACACCAGTTTTACTTTCAAAGTCCTCGCTTGTGCGCAGCGTGCCATGTATTCGGGAAAGGCGTTTTTGCACTATCGCCAGGATAACGAACATTCTTCGGTGAATAACCCCGGCAAAGTATTTTGCGTTTGCGATGAGCATCATGAGATGACGCGCTTCCTTAATGAGGACCGCCCTGATCTCAAGCCGGCGCTGGATCCCATTCGCGCAAAGGTAAAGTTCTATAACTACGATTGGAATCTTAATAGGCTGGCTCCTGAACTCCGTCGCGATTTTATCGCCGTCTTTTCGTCTGAAATGGCTGAGGAGCTTCAGTCGAATAATATTATTTGTGCCGAGGCTCCGTTTGATCGTTATGGCTTCAATCATAGCGAGTTGGCTCGCGTTAAGGACTTTGCTGAGAACGCGGATCTTCTCGCGGTCCAGTATTCGCTTACGGGGTCCGGTAAATTCAATACGATTCGCGAGTACTTTGCGGCTGGCGGCTTTTCTATGGTGGTTCGTATGATGAAGAGAAAGCTTCGTCGTTAATATGTCTGCTTCATATTGCCCGTTGCTGTCGATCGTTGTCCCTGTTTATAACGTCGGCGGCTACTTACTGGATACCCTCGACTCGATTGCGGCTCAGTCTTACAGCAATATCGAGATTATCTGCGTTGATGATGGATCCACAGATGGGTCGGGCGAGCTGCTCGACTTGTACGCCGCTCGTGATTCCCGATTTGCTGTCTATCACGAAGTTAACCGTGGAGTTTCTGCTGCTAGAAACTTTGGTATCGATAAGGCCCATGGCGAGATTGTCCTTTTTGTTGATGCTGACGACTTGCTAAAGTCCAATGCTTGCGATGTCATTCGCCAAGCCTTTGACAATGATGACCAGGTGGATATCTTAAAGTTCTCCGCCGATCCCTTTCCGATCGAGCTTTCCAATCCGTGGCTTACGTCGACGTTGTCATTGGATGATGAAGAGTATTCCGGCTACAGTGATAAGCTAGTCTTTTATGCTAAGACTAGGCCGTTTCCCTGGAATGGAGCTTATCGCCTTTCCTTCTTGCGCGACCATGAGCTCTATTTTCCCGTTGGGCTGACGCTCGGCGAGGACCAGGTTTTTTCGTTTGCTACGCTGGGAAGGTCTTCTCGCACAAAGCTTCTTTCTGATTCGCTGTACGATTACCGTCTGTCCCGCAAGGATTCGGCGATGTGCCTGATGGCCCAGGATGAGAAATTGCGCCTCCAGAAGCATTTGCAAGTGGTCGATTGCATCATGGCCGATTGGGGCAAGCAGGGGAGATTCGAAGGTGAGTCCGGTCGCTCTATGCTGCTCTTTGTTGCAGACTTCCTTGTGTTCGATCTGCTCGAAATCAGGAACCAGGCAGTTCGAGAGGAACTACTGCGAGAGCTGCAACGCATTCTTTCGAAGTATTTGACGATTGATGAAATTGAACAGTTGCTGTCGGGTGATAGAATCCTAAAGTTCTACCAGCAGCTGCTCGCGCAAGACGGCCCTGCTTCGTTTGGTGCATCCAGCATCTATTCGTTTGTTGCCGAGCTAAAGGGCTATAAGGCAGCTGTGTTTATGCTAATCGATCGCGCTAAAACTTCGCTTCTTACCGCGTGTGGCGTTTTGTCTGCGAAGGATATACAGGACGACTTATTTGAAGACGCACCGTCTATCTCTGAGGCGATTGAGGCGTTTAAGTCGCGCTCATAATTCTTATTACTGTGGTGACGCCGTTCGTGAATCGCGGCTATTTGAATTCTAGATGAGAAGCGGTTGGTATGTTGTTACCAACCGCCTCTATATCGTTTAAGTTGCTATCAAACTGTGTTCACCTTTGAACAACCTAGCCTGCGGCCTTCAGGCGATGCTGCTTAAGCTTTGTTCGGATGGACTCAATGATGAGCGGGTCCACAATCGATGCTACCGCTAGCGCTAGTCCGTAGGCCAGTGCTGCCGCTAATATCCAAGACGCCAGCCTAAGGGGCCATGTGAGTTCCGCATACCCTCCGTTCAGTGCTCCAGCATAGATTGCAGTGGTGGCAAATTCAATCGTTGCATATTGCAAGAGATAAATTGAGTAGGACCTTTTTGCGGCCCATTCGATAATTTTTGAAAGCGCTTGTGAGTGGACTCTGATTCCGTCAAACGTGATGAATACGGCTACGGTCACAATCATCCAGTTAAAGCTCGGATCGGATCTTTCGAAACCAAAATACGCGCTAGCAATATCGAAGATGAAAAATAGAATACCGATTGACTTAATAAAACTAGTTTCCCGCTTGTCCAATAATGGCGTTACTCGCTTGATGAAATATCCCAAGCAAAAGAACGTGAAATACGTTCCTCCGAGCAGCGATCGCGGAATAATGCGTTGAAGTATGCTTACGGCTGCTGCAAGGGTGACATGCTGAGAGTTGACGAGCAAGGAGTTTGCGGCACACGACAGCCCACCCCATGCATAGATTCCCAAGGTTATGAACAGGGCCATTTTGCAGGTGCGGTCGTCGAGTGCATCAAACATTTTGGCCAGTACCGGTGCTACCAAAATGCACGGAATGAGCGCTGGTACAAACCACCAACCGCCTTGAACTAGACCGCTGGTATATCTGATGTAGCTGGTATCATGTACTGAGCCGGTTGCTGCTTTGTATGCATATAAAAGTCCGGCATATACAAAGATAGGAAGCAGCAACGATAAGACTTTTCCGAAGAGGTAGTCCTTGTAGCTCTTCTTAAGTGGCTTCAGCGCGAAATAGCCCGACAGGCAAAAGAAGATTGGGTCGCAGATGATGGCGGCCGTGCCTGCTATTGCGCCAGCGTTAATGCCGCGAAAACTGCCTAGTTGCGGTGCGATGTGAACAACAACAACTAAAAACATTGAGAGGGCTCTTAGAAGATCCCAGTTTGTAAGACGCTTATTAGTGTTCATTGAAGCCTACTCACCTATTGAATTGCGCGTTTTGTATACCTGAAGCTCCCATTGTTTCTTTTCGACCTTGGCGACCGAGTCGAGGATGAAGCCCGTTGCCAGGCTGAGGCCGCACAGGAACATGAAACACGCGGCGAGCATGGCAGTTGGGAAGCGGGGAACCAGCCCGGAGTGGAAGTACTCTACGATGACGGGGATGCCGAGCACAAGGCCGATAGCGGCGAAGACCAGGGCGATGAGGCTGAAGAATTTGAGCGGTCGGTAGTCCTTGAAGAGCGTGCCGATCATGGCTATGACCTTGATGCCGTCGCCGACCGTGTCGAGTTTGGACACTGAACCAGCGGGGCGGTCCCGGTACTCCACCGGGACGTCCTTAATTCGCCAACGGTGGTCGACGGCGTGGATGGAGAGCTCGGTCTCGATCTGAAACCCCTCACTCAGGACGGGGAACGTCTTGACGAATGGCAGGCTCATGGCGCGGTAGCCCGTCATGACGTCCTCGAAGCTGTAGCCGTAGATCCACTTGATCATGGCGCGGACCAGGTTGTTGCCGAATCCGTGGAAGGCGCGCTTGTTCTCCTCGGCGTAGGTGCCGTTGGACAGGCGGTCGCCCACGGTCATGTCCGCCTCTCCGGCGAGGACGGGGTCGCAGAGCGCGCGGGCCGCCTCGGCGGGGTAGGTGTCGTCCCCGTCGACCATGAGGTAGCAGGCGGCGTCGATGTCGCGGAACATCTGGCGGCAGACGTTGCCCTTGCCCTGGCGCGACTCGAGGTGTTTGTGTCAAGCTCGGGCTTTCAATTGAGGCAGCGGTTCTTTTCACACGTGGCAAGGAAAGGTTTCAGGTTTGGCAAAGGCGTGCCTCTTTCTCTCTTTGGCTTTGCCTCTTAGCCCCTTCGGGCCATAGGCGAGGCCTCCATCCTCTTCGTCGGCCCCTCGAACACGACCAGGTGGCCGTAGTGGACGATTCGGTCGATCATGGCAGCCGCCATCTGGTCGTCGGTCAGGATCTTTCCCCACCTGCTGAACTCAAGATTCGTGGTCACGATAAGGCTTCTCCTCTCGTAGCACTTGTTCACCACCTGGTACAGGAGCTTGGCGCCATCTTGGTTTATGGGAAGGTACCCAAGCTCGTCCAGTATCACCAGATCGGCCCTCTCGACCTCTTTGAACACCTTCTCCAAGGTTCCCTCGGCTTCGGCCTTGGTCATCCTCACGACGAGGTCTGCGATCGTCGTGAACATCACCGTCATCCCCATGGCGCAGGCTGCGGTTCCGCACGCTATGGCCATGTGGGTCTTGCCGTTCCCCACGCCGCCGTACAGGACGAGGTTCTGCTTGTCTGCAATGAACCTGCAGCTCTCGATGCCCCCGCGTCCGATCTCCTCCGGCACCTTTACCCTCGACCAGTCGTACCCTTCGAAGGTCTTGGGGACCGGGAACTTGGCCCGTTTCAGCAGCCGCCCCCTCCTGCTCTCCTCTCTCCAGGAGAGCTCCTCCTCGAACATGCCTGCCAAGAACCTGAGCTCTGCGGCCGTCGACTCCGACGCGTACTTCTCCGCAGTGTGGTTGGATAGCATCACGGCCCTGAACCCTCTTCTCACCGCGCTCTCCAGGTCGCCTCGCGCGCTCATGCGGCGTCACCTCCGAGCATCCTGTCGTAGACAGTGAGATCCGGGCCGACGTCGGGCTCCGTCCCAAGGCCGAACCCGCCCATCCTCGCGAGCATCATCTCCACGTCGGAGGGCCTGGCTCTCCCCGTTGAGGCCAGCACCTCGGAGATAGCGGCGCCGACGTCCTCGACCGAGCTCTCCCTGCACCACCTGCGCATGCACACGATCAGGTCCTTTCTGGCAGCCGACTCCAGCGCGTCCACATGGACCCTCACGTCTGCGGGCATGGCGGCCCTGACCGCCGAGTTGCGCCATGCGCCGGGCTTCCTCACCAGCAACGCCAGCTGGGACACGGCCTCCGGCCCGTTCTTCGCGGCCCCGAACCTCCTCGCGTGCTCCGCCACGATCTCGCCCGCGGCGTCCGCGAACGCGACGGTGTGGGCGCCGTACACGGCGGTGACGGTGCCGGAAGCCTGCCTGTGGCCCACATGGTAGCGGTGGCCGCCGTCGACGGTGGCGTCGCCGCGCTTGTCCACCGACACGCCGGTGACGAATCGCATGCAGCTGAAGGGCTTGGCGGGCAGGGGCGGCATCGCCGACCTGTCCCTCTCGAACAGCTCCGACCATGTCAGCCCCTTCTCGTAGTGGCGGTTCGAACCCGAGCCCGAGCAGCGGCTGAGCAGCTCCGCGTTGAACAGCTCGATGTCGTCGACGCTGGGCGCAGGCGTGAACAGATGCTGGCGACACCAGTAGACCTTTCGCTCCACATTGCCCTTCTCGTTGCCGGCGCGGGGGTTGGCGTAGGTCGCCTCGAACCCGTAATGGGCCTTCATCCGGCGGAAGAGGTCCGCCTCGGTCACGCTTTGCCCGCGGCGCCTGCCGGCGCCCGTGGCGTTGTCGAAGACGATGCAGGTGGGAACGCAGCCGATGTGCTCGAAGATGTCGCGGAGGCCCTGGCACACGCACTCGCTGGTCTCGCCCGCGAAGAGCTGGCAGAAGCCCATGTTGGAGAAGGGGAAGCTGAGCACCAGGAAGTGCATCCTCACGCGCTCTCCCCCGGCCAGCACGTCGACGTCGCCGAAGTCGGCCTGCGCCTCCCCCGGCGCCCAGACAAGCTCCATATAGCAGTCGGACGCCGCGGATATCTCGGCCTTGCGCCTCCTCACGTAGTTCTTGACGGTTCCGTAGCCGCCGTCGTAGGCGGTCTCGTCCAGCAAGCGCTCGTATATGCGCTTTGCGCTGTGTCGCTGCTTGCGCCATACGCGCTGGTCGCCGAGCAGGATCTCGTCGACGAAGGGCTTGTAAGGGTCAAGGATCGACGGGCGCGATTGCAGGCTCGGGGCCTGCGGCGAGAAATCGTCCATCGCGATGTACTTGCGGATCGTCGGTTGGGATATCCCCGTCCTGCGCTGTATCTCCGCATTGGAGAGGCCCCTTCTCGACATCTCTCGTATACTTTCGATCATTGGCATGCTGATCATCCTTCCTGCCTCCTGTGCAATTGTCAGTTGGTAGCTGCAATTGCAACGGTAGGCCTAGCTGGTCGGCATGCCTTTGCCTTTTCTGAAATTTTTCGTTTCCGTAGATGAAAAGAATGGGTGCCGCACTAGCAACAATCAGATTGCCCTAAACACTCGAGGCGCACGGTGGCGCCATGCTCCATGGCGATCCGGGACGTGCCGTCGGTCGAGTTGTTGTCGTAGACGTAGACCGTGGCCCCGGGGAGCTCGCGGCGGAAGTCGTCGACGACCTTGCCTATGGTGACGGCCTCGTTGTAGCAGGGAATGATGACCGCTGTGTCTGTGTAGTCCAAGATGAATGCCCCCATAAGTTATTGACAGGTTGCTAGTATACCTGTCGGCTGGTGCCTGTAATTGCTATGGGGTACTTTTCCAGATTTGCATCGCTGGGTTAGTTGCCGAGTTTGAAGGCTATACTTTCCACTGTTATGTATTACGAGACAAGGAGTTGGTCCGTGACTGACAGCGTAGATAGTCAGAAAGCGGTGGCTAAGCCGGCCTCTCACGCTAAAAATGATTTCGAAAAAGACAAATACATCCTGAGGCAACTTGTCACCAAGGATTTTAAGATTAAGTATCGTCGCAGCGTTTTGGGTGTTGCGTGGTCGGTGCTTAATCCGCTTCTTATGATGGTCGTCATGTCCATTGTGTTCTCGACCATTTTTGCTCAAGGTCGCAACGGCTCCATTACGCCTGATATGTACCCGCTGTATCTGATCGTCGGTAACATTACGTTCTCGGTTATGTCCGAGTCAACGAATCAGGCACTTATGTCGATCATCGTCGCTTCATCGCTGCTCAAGAAGGTTAAGGTGCATCGCTGGGTGTTCCCGGTTCAGAAGGTTCTGTTCTCGCTGGTGAACTTTGCTTTTTCACTGGTTGCCGTAGCGATTGTTATGCTGTGGTTCCATATCGTTCCCTCATGGCATCTTATCCTGCTGCCCGTTTGCCTGTTTTTGCTCATGTGCTTTTGCATGGGCTTGGGCTTGATGCTTTCGGCGTTGGCGGTCTTTTTCCGCGATGTTATGCACCTGTGGAGCGTTGTTATTACTGCTTGGATGTATTTGACGCCGATTTTCTGGACGACAGACTTTATCAGCCAGATGGCTCGTTGGATTCAGGTACTCGTGGTTGTCAATCCCATGTACAACTACCTTCAGTTTATGCGTGATATCTTCCTGTTTAATACCGTGCCTTCTGCGCTTACCTTTGGGCTGTGTGTTGTTTGGGCTGTTCTTGCTCTTGCCATTGGCTATACCGTGTTCCACAAAACCGAGCACAAGTTCATTCTCTACATCTAAGGAGTGCTGTTCATGACTGAATCTGCTATTGATTACAGCAAGCAGCCCCTTGCTGTTGAGGTCAAAGACGTCACCATGATCTTTAACATGGCGTCCGAATCGCTTACAAACCTCAAGGAGTACTTTATTAAGCTCGCAAAGCACGAGCTGTTCTTTGAGGAGTTCCGTGCGCTTAAGCACATTTCGTTTGATGTGCATCGCGGCGAGGTCGTTGGCCTTGTTGGTACTAACGGCTCCGGCAAGTCTACGATGCTTAAGATCATCGCTGGCGTTTTGGAGCCCAGCGAAGGTGAGGTTAAGGTCCACGGCAATATCGCGCCGCTGATTGAGCTCGGCGCCGGCTTTGATCCGGAGCTTACTGCGCGTGAGAACATCTATCTGAACGGTGCACTGCTTGGCTATACCAAGGAGTTTATCGACGCTAGCTTTGACGATATCATTGAGTTCGCTGAGCTTAAAGACTTCGTTGACATGCCGCTGAAGAACTTCTCTTCGGGTATGGTCGCGCGTATCGCCTTTGCTATCGCCACGATTACCGAGCCCGATATCCTGATCGTCGATGAGACTCTTTCTGTTGGCGATGTCTTTTTCCAGCAGAAGTGCGAGCGTCGTATTCAGCACTTTATCGAGAGCGGCGACGTCACGGTCTTATTCGTTTCTCACTCCATGGAGCAGGTTGAGCGTATTTGCCAACGTGCTGTTTGGATCGAAAAGGGCGATCTACGTATGGATGGCCCCGTGGATGAGGTCTGCAAGGCATACCACGACCAGTTCAAGTAGGTTATAATTTATTAGCCGTGTGAACTTGTACCCGCTTGGACGTGCGGCCTTATGCTCCATTAGCTCAGTTGGATAGAGCAGGGGACTTCTAATCCCAAGGTCGACGGTTCGAATCCGCCATGGAGCACCAGAGAGTTTTTGAAGACCCGGTTATTGTGCCGGGTCTTTGCTTTTTGGGACGCGTGCGCGTGCAGTGCTCCCTCAACAATAAGTCCGATGCAGCGATGCTGCACCGGACTTTCTACATCCCAGAATGGCTATCAGCCTTTGACTGTTGGGGTCTTACGCCTCCGTCGGCTCCACGCCCAGCTCGTGGCGCACGAGCTGGAAGGCGGCGGCGATGGCCTTGTCCATGTCGTAGTACTTGTAGCCGCCCAGGCGACCGGCGAAGATCACGTCACCCTCCCGTGCCGCCAGCTCCTCGTACTGCTTGTACAGGGCCTCGTTCTTGGCGTCGTTGATGGGGTAGTAGGGCTCGTCGCCGGGCTTCCAGTCGGCAGGGTACTCGCGCGTGATGACGGTCTTGTCCTGCGAGCCGAACTCAAAGTGCTTGTGCTCGATGATGCGCGTGTAGGGGATCTCGCGCTCGGTGTAGTTGACCACGGCCACGCCCTGGTGGTCCTGCTCGTCGAGCGTCTCGGTCTCAAAGCGCAGGCTGCGGTACTCGAGCGTGCCCAGCTTAAAGTCGTAGAACGCGTCGATGGGGCCGCAGTAGATCGTCTTGGCGGCGATATCGGGCTCGGCGGCGATCAGCTCCTTGTACTCCACGCCGCAGCGCACCTCGACGCCCTCGAGCATGTTGGCGACCATCTTGGTGTAGCCGCCCATGGGGATGCCCTGGTAGCGGTCGTTGAAGTAGTTGTTGTCGTAGGTAAAGCGGCAGGGGAGGCGCTTGATGATGCTCGCGGGCAGGTCGCGGCAATCACGGCCCCACTGCTTCTCGGTGTAACCCTTCACGAGCGTCTCGAAGATGTCGCGGCCGACGAGCGACAGTGCCTGTTCCTCAAGGTTCTGCGGCTCGCCGATGTTCTCCGCGGCTACCTGCTCGGCGATCTTGGCCTTGGCATCGGCCGGCGTAACGACGCCCGGCCACATCCTGGCGAAGGTGTTCATGTTGAAGGGCATGTTGTACATGTTGCCGTGGAAGTTGGCGACCGGCGAGTTGACGTAGTTGTTGAACTCGGCGAAGCGGTTGACGTAGTCCCAGACGTCCTTCATGGAGGTGTGGAAGATATGCGCGCCGTAGCGGTGGACCTGGATGCCCTCGACGTCCTCGGTGTAGATGTTGCCGGCGATGTGGTCGCGGCGGTCGATGACCAGGACCGACTTGCCGGCGCGCTTGGCGGCATTGGCAAAGACGGCACCCGAAAGGCCGGCGCCGACGACGAGGTAATCGTACTGGGACATGGATATGCTCCTTTGTATGTCGATTAGACAGTTACAAATGATTCAGGACAAACGCCACTGACTCATTTGCCCCATAGATTAGTGTAGCAGACGCTCCCTCAGCAGCTCCAGCGCGTGCGCGTAGCCTTGCAGGCCCTCGCCGGTGATGGTGGCGAAGCAAGCCAGGCGGGCGTAGCTCACCTGGCGGAAGTCTTCGCGCGTCTCTACGGCGCTAATGTGGACCTCAACGGCGGGGATGGCGACGGCCTTGAGGGCGTCGAGGATGGCCACGCTCGTATGCGTGTAGGCAGCCGGGTTGATGACGATGCCGTCGACCTTGCCGTAGGCCTCTTGGATCTTGTCGACGATGCTGCCCTCGTGGTTGGACTGGAAGACCTCGACCTCGTCAAAGCCCTGTGCGGCACCTGCCTCCTGGCAGATCTGGACCAGGCGGTCGTAGTTGTCGCTGCCGTAGATGCCCGGCTCGCGAATGCCGAGCATGTTGAGGTTGGGGCCGTTGATGACGAGTGCTTTCATGGTTGCTTCCTTTGTGGTCTGGTTGGTGGCGGGGCTTGCTGTCTGCGACGTTTGCCCAGATAAAACCTGCCAAAATAAACCTGTCCCTTTTTGGCAGGTTTTAGAGGGCGTCGAGGACGGCGCGGGCGGTGTTGGCGGCGCTGTCGCGTGAGTCGATGATGTAGTCGGCCCAGGCGCGGTAACGCGGCATGCGCTGCTCGGCGAGCTTGTCGATGCCGTCGCGGGCGGTGATGGGGCGGCCCTTGTGGGCGAGCTCCTCGAGCTTACGGTTGAGCATCACGATCTGGCTGTTCTGGTGCAACAGGGGATAGTTCTCGTCACGCGTGACCACGCCGCCGCCCGTGGAAAGCACCAGGCCGCTGCGCTTGGAGATGTCGGCCAGCGCCGCCGTCTCCTGCTCGCGGAAGGCAGCCTCGCCACGTTCGACGATAAAGTCGGCGCAGGGCATGCCCAGGCGCTCCTCGAGAGCACGGTCCAAGTCTATGTGCTCGCGGCCCGTGAGCTGGGCGATCTGCTCGCCCACGCGGGTCTTGCCCGAGCCCGGCATGCCGATGAGCGCGATGTTCTGCTCGCGGCGAGACAAGCGCTCCGTCACATCCAGGATGCGCTCGCGCGGGGTGGCTTGGCCGGTATAGCGCTCGACAGCCTGTGCTGCCTGGGCAACAAGCATGAGCAGACCTCCGATGCAGGGGGTCCCGCGGCGCTCGGCCTCGAGCATCAGACCCGTGCGGGCGGGGTTGTAGACAATGTCGATGACGCCCTCGAGCGCATCGAGCCCTTCGAGCGTGCAGGGAGCGTCGGGGCAGTGAGGGAACATGCCGGCGGGCGTGCAGTTGACGAGCAGCGCCGCGTCGGACTGCTGTGCGATGTTGTCGTAGTTGACTTCACTCGTGCGGCCGACAGGTACAACGACCGCGCCCAGGTCGCCGAGTACCATGCTTGCTGTGGTGCCGGCACCACCGGTGGCGCCGAGCACGAGGACCTTCTTGCCGGCAACCTCAACGCCCAGCTCCTCGACCAGGCACTGAAAACCAAAGTAGTCGGTGTTGTCGCCGCGCAGGCGGCCGTCGGGTAGGCGCGTGATGGTGTTGACGTTACCCATGCGCTTGGCGAGTGGGCTCAGCTCGTCCAGGTAGTCCATGACGGCGCGCTTGTAGGGGATGGTCACGTTGGTGCCCTCCCACTCGTCGCCCGTCATAAAGGCTTCGAGGTCCTCGGGCTCGCGCTCAAAGCGCACGTACTCCAGCCCTGCGAGCTCCTTGTAGATGGTCGGGGTGTAGCTGTGACCCAGCACACGGCCCAGGACGCCGTAGGGGCGGGTTGCGGTGACATCGGTCATCTAGAGCACCTCCGTGTAGCTGCCAAAGTAGGTAAAGCTCTCGCACACGTCATCGATGGAATCGAGCAAGTCGTCGAGGGCCTTGCTGCCAAAGGGGCAGTCCAGGTCAAAGTAGAACATAAACTCAAAGTCGTGCCCGGGGATGGGGCGGCTCTCGAGCTTGATGAGGTTGATATTGAGCGCGTAGAAGCGCTCGAGTACGCGGTAGAGGGCGCCCGGCTCGTTTGCCGTAGTGATCATGAGCGAGGTACGGTTGGCACCGGGATAGACGCGCGGCTCGCGGCAGATGACAACAAAGCGCGTGTAGTTGTTGTCCGAGTCCTGGATGTTGGGCTCCAGCACCTCCAGACCGTAGAGCGCCGCGCAGCTGCGCGAGGCGATGGCGGCGACGTCGGTGCGATCGGAGTTGGCGACCATCTCGGCCGACATAGCAGTGTTGGGGTACTTGGTGGCGTGCAGGCTGTGGGCCTCGATAAAGCCGGCGCACTGTGCGATGGCCTGGCCATGGCTGTAGACCTCGCGCACGTCGGCGAGCTTGGTGCCGGGCTTGACGAGCAGGTTGTGATCGATCTTGAGGCGCAGCGAACGCACGATATGGAAGTCGAACTGTGCGAGCAGGTCATAGACGGCGTTGACCGAGCCGGCAGTGGAGTTTTCGATGGGCAGCACGCCAAACTCGCAGAAGCCGTCGCGTACGGCGCGCATAACGCCCTCGAAGGTCTCGAAGAACGCAATATCGGGCACGTCGAAGAGCTTGCACGCGGCTATCTGGCTGTAGGCGCCTTCCACGCCCTGGCAGGCGACGCTGGCCGTCTGGGGAAAGGGCGTATCGAAGGCTGCTGCCGTGGCGTGGGCCTTTTGCGACACGGTGATGCCCTTGAGCTCGTTGATGTAGCGCTGCTGCTCGGCCTTGCTCATGCTCATGAGGAGGCGGAACAGGGTAATGGTCTGGGCCTCGTAGCGCTCGGGTGCTCGGCTGGCAAGGTTGTTGAGTTTGGAGCGCTCGCGGGCGGGGTCAAAGACGGCCTTGCCCATCTCGATCTTTGATTTGGCGACCTCGGTGGCAATGTCCATGCGCTCGACAAAGCTATTGAGGAGCGTGGTATCGATGCCATCGATGGCCTGGCGGATGTCGGCAAGGTCCATGGAGACCCCTTTCGTGAATCGTTGCCTGGGGTAGTTAATTTGGGACGGGGCTTTTTTAGCTACCCTTTGACTGGTGGCGAATCGATGGGTGCCGGGGCAAATACTCACTGGCATATGGGGGTAGCTAAAAAAGCCCCGTCCCAAATTAGCTACCCTCGGGGTGGGTGGGCTAGCGTTGGGCTGCGTCCTCGAGGAGGGCGTCCCAGATGGCGAGCGCTGCGGCTGCTTCGGCTACGGGGACGGCGCGCGGGACGATGCAGGGGTCGTGGCGGCCGTGGACCGAGAGCTCCGCATTTTCCATGGCGTCCATGTCCACGGTCTGCTGCTCGCGACCGATGGAGGGCGTCGGCTTTACGGCCATCCGCCACATGACGGGTGCGCCGGTGGAGATGCCGCCCAGGATGCCGCCGGCGTTGTTGGACTCGACCGCAATCTCGCCGGTCTCGGCATCAACGCGATACGGATCGTTGTTCTCGCTGCCGCGCATGGCGGCCACGGCAAAGCCCATACCAAACTCCACGCCCTTTACGGCGGGAATGCCAAACGCGATCTGCGCGATGCGGTTCTCGATGCCGTCGAACATGGGGTCGCCGATGCCCGCGGGAAGTCCGTAGATGCCGCACTCCACGATGCCACCGATGCTATCAAGCTCGTCGCGTGCGGCGAGAATCTCCTCGCGCATACGGCCGGCAGCTGCCGCGTCGATGCACGGTAGGTCGTTCGAAAGGATCGCCTTGCGGTCGGCCTCGCGATAGACCATGTCGTCCATGGGCAGGTCCGAGATGCCACCAATCTGAGCCACGTGAGCCATCACCCGAATACCGCGGGCCTCGAGTGCCTGCAGCGCAATACCGCCGGCGATGCACAAGGGTGCCGTAAGACGTCCAGAGAAATGCCCGCCGCCGGCGACATCGTGCATGTTGTGGTATTTCACGCGCGCGGGGTAGTCCGCATGCCCCGGGCGGGGCTTGCGGCGCAGCTCGGAGTAGTCCTTGGAGCGCGTGTTGGTGTTCTCGATAATCGCGGCTATAGGTGCGCCGGTGGTGTGCCCATCGACCACACCGGCAATGATGTGCGCGGCGTCGGCCTCGCGGCGCTTGGTCGCGGTCTCGTCGCGACCGGGGGCGCGACGGTCCAAAAAGGCCTGCAACGCCTCCTGGTCAACGGCAATACCTGCCGGAATGCCATCGAGCGAGCAGCCGATGGCGGGGGAGTGCGACTGGCCGAAGATGCTTAAGTGCAAAACGTTGCCAAAGGTCGAGGACATGCTACTCCTCCTCGAGCGTGACCTTGCCGCCCAGCAGGCGGTAGTGGTCAAAGAAATCGGGATAGGACTTATTGACGGCCTCGGCGCCGTGGATCACAACTTCGCCGGTGGCACGGCTTGCAGCGATGGCGGCCATCATGGCGATGCGGTGGTCGTTGTGCGAATCGACCTCGCCGCCGGTAAAGGCGTCGACGCCCTTGATGATGAGGTCGTCACCGGCAATGCGCACCTGTGCGCCCAGCGCGGTGAGCTCACGGGTAGTGGTAGCCAAGCGATCGGATTCCTTAATGCGTAGGCGGGCGCAATCGCGGATGAACGTGCGGCCTTGTGCCAGCGATGCCACGGCCGAGATAACGGGCACCAGGTCGGGGATGTCGTGCGCGCTCATCTCAAAGCCGGCGAGCTTGTCGGACTGCACGGTGGCGGCGTTGGTGGAGCGCACGATGCGGGCGCCAAAGCGCGAGAGCGCGGCAAGCACGTTGCGATCACCCTGGGCCGAGCTGAGCGACACGCCCTCGACGGTGATGGGGTCGGAGCCGATGGCGCCGGCACACAGCCAAAAGGCGGCGTTGGACCAGTCGCCCTCGACAGCCACGTTGCCAGGCGTGCGGTACGAGCCGCTGCTCACGCGGAAGTTCGTGACCTCGGGCTTGCCATTCTTGGCGGGGATGCGCTCGACGTTGACCTCAACGCCAAACGCCTTCATGGCCTGGATCGTCAGGTTGATGTAGGGACGGCTCTCGATAAGGCCGGTCACCTGCACGCAGGAGGGCTGGGCCAGCAGCGGGGCCGCCAACAGCAAGCCGGAAATGTACTGCGAGCTCACATTGCCCGGCAGGATAAATGTGCCCGGGCGCATGCGGCCGCTCGTCTTGAGCGGAAAGCCGCCCAGGCCCTGCAGGTCGCAGCCGGCGGCGATGATCTCGTCCGAGAGCGGGGAGAGCGGGCGGGCGCCCAGACGGCCCTGGCCCACAAACGTGGCCTCTGCCCCCAGCGCGCAGGCGACGGGCAGCATAAAGCGGAGCGTGGAGCCACTCTCGCCGCAGTCGAGCGTGCCGCCGGCAAGTGCCTTGAGCAGGCCGAACTCAATACTCTTCATAGTGGGATGGACTTGGAAGCCATCCTCGACGGTTTCGATGCGGGCGCCGAGCGCCGTGAGGCAGCGCACCGTGGCCTCGATATCGGCGCAGGTGGTGTTGCAGGTCACATGCGTCTCACCGTTGGCAAGGGCGGCGCAGATGATCAGGCGGTGCGCCATCGACTTGGATGCGATGGCGGGGACGGTGCCCTTGAGTGGGGACGGAGTGATGCGGGCTAGCATGCGGAGGCGTCTCCCTTCTGGCCGAGGCCCTCGGCAATTAAATCATGAAAGGCGGAAAGCGGCGTGCGGTCGATGCTGCAGCGGCCAATGTCGTGCGGAATTACCAGGTCGATGGTGTCACCGGCGCGTTTTTTGTCGTGCAGCGCCTCGGCAAAGATGGCGTCGGCCGAAAGCTCGCAGCGGGTTTTGAGACCGTGGCGTGCGCAGAGCTCCTCAATACGTGCGGGCAGCGCGGCGTCGCAGATGCCATGAAGCGCTGCGGCGCGCGTGATGATGCCCATGCCGATCGACACGCAGTTGCCATGTCCCAGCTCAAAGTGCTCGCAGGCCTCGACAGCGTGTCCAGCGCTGTGTCCAAAGTTGAGCAGCTTGCGCTGGTTGGACTCGCGCTCATCGGCGACAACCACGGCGCGTTTAATGTCGATATTGCGGGCGATGATGAGCGCCACACGGGCAACGTCGCGGTTGAGGAGCTCCAGCGTGAGCGGGGTCTTCTCCAACTCGGTGAAAAGCTCGGGGTCGGCGATCACGGCGTGTTTGACGACCTCTCCGCAGCCATCGGCGAACTGCTCGGGCGTGAGGGTGGCGAGACACCCCACGTCGGCAATAACCACACTCGGCTGCCAAAAGGCGCCGGCCAGGTTTTTGCCGGCAGCTAGGTCGATGGCCGTCTTGCCGCCCACCGACGAGTCCACCATGGCGAGCAGGCTCGTGGGGATCTGCACAAATTTACAGCCGCGCATGTAGGTGGCGGCCACAAAGCCAGCCACGTCGCCTACGACGCCGCCGCCGAGTGCCACGATCACGTCGGAGCGCGAGAGCTCGTGCTCGGCCACAAACTCCAAGATGTTGATGTAGGTATCGGCGCGCTTGTGGGCCTCGCCGGCCTCGAAGGTGCAGACACTCACCGTATAGCCCGCAGCCTCCAGGCTCTGCTTAACGGGCATCTGGTAGAGCGGGCCTACGTTGGTGTCCGTCACGATGACGGCGCGCGATCCGCCGGCGTTGGCGCGGACGAGCGGGCCCGCCTGCTCCAGCAAAAACGTGCCGACGTGCACCTGGTAGGGGCGTGCGGTGTCGATATCGATGGTAATCGCCATAAGCTTTGGTCCTTTCGACCTGGCGTGATAGGTGGTCTAGTGGGTGGCCTCGTCGTCGAGCGCGCGCTTGATGCGGTCGCCCTCGGCAAGGAGATTCTCAAGATAGCGCTGGTCGCGGTCCTTGAGCGCACGGCTGTAGGCGCCGAGTGCCTCGATCAGATGGTCGATCTCAAAGGCAAGTGCGTCGGCGTCGTCGATCATGAGCTCCGACCACATCTGGGGGTTGAGGTGCGCCACGCGGGTAAGGTCGCGGTAGCTACCGGCCGAAAAACCGTGGTGAACCTGGGCAGTCGGGCTTTTGACGTAGGCGTTTGAGACGACATGCGCGAGCTGGCTCGTAAAGGCGATCACGCGGTCGTGCTCGGCGGCGGTGGTCACGCTGAACTTGCCAAACCCTAAGGGGCGCACCATCTCGCGCACCTGGCCTAAAAGCTCCAGCTTGAGCGCATCGTCCACCGCGGGCGGCACGAGCACGAGTGGCGCGCCCTGGAACAGGTCGGCACGGGAGTGAGCGTAGCCCGAGTACTGGGTGCCCGCCATGGGGTGCGCGCCCACAAAGTAAAACCCGTACTCGCGGGCAAGCTCAAAGGCATGCTCGCACACGATGCCCTTCACGCCCACGGTGTCAATCACCACGGGCCCCATGATGGCCTCGGTATCGGTGGCGTCGGCGAGTGCCTGGGCGTGCGTCTCGAGCCACTCGATGCAGGCCTCGGGGTAACAGGCCAGCACGATGATGTCGCACTCGCCGAGCGTCTCGTCGTTGAGCTCGCCGGCGACGGTGCCCATGCTGGCGGCCGTCATGACGTCATCGTCGGGGTCCCAGGCCAGCACGCGGACGCCCGCCTGCGCATAGCCGCGGGCAAAGCTGCCGCCGATCAGACCCAGGCCCACAACGCCGGCGCATTTGGGGCCGCCCTGGTTAACGCGTGCGTTTCTTACCGTACCCATGGGCTACTCCATGGTCTCTTGGCAGACAACCTCGCGGATGGCGCGGATACGGCGCATGGTGTCGTCGAACTGGTCGGGGGTGAGGGCCTGGGCGCCGTCGGACCACGCGCGGCTGGGCTCGTCGTGGACCTCGATCTCCAGACCGTTGGCGCCGCAGGCGGTCGCGGCGAGCGCCATGGGTTCAACGTAGCGGGTGTAGCCGGTGGCGTGGCTGGGGTCGGCCACGACGGGCAGGTGCGACAGGTGGTGTAGCACCGGCACGGCGTTGAGGTCGAAGGTGTTACGGGTACGGGTCTCGAAGGTGCGAATGCCGCGCTCGCACAGGATAACGTTGTCGTTGCCCTCGCTCATGATGTACTCGGCAGCCATGAGCAGCTCGTCGATCGTGCCGGACATGCCGCGCTTGAGCAGGACCGGGGTCTGGGTCTTGCCGACCTCCTTGAGCAGGGGGAAGTTCTGCGCGTTGCGGGCGCCAATCTGCATGACGTCAATCTTCTTATCCAAGAAGACCTGCACGTCGCGCGGGTCCATGATCTCGGTGACGATCGGCATATCGAGCTCGGCCGAGGCCTCGCATAGCAGGTCCAGGCCGGCGGGGCCCATGCCCTGGTAGGCGTAAGGGGAGGTGCGGGGCTTGTAGGCACCGCCACGCAGCATCGTGGCGCCGGCGGCCTTTACGCGACGGGCGATGCGAATGAGGTTTTCGCCCTCGACGGAACAGGGTCCGGCGATGACCTGGAACTGGTCGCCGCCGATCTTGATGCCGTGGCCGCAGTCGATGACGGAGTCCTCGGGGTGAAACTTGCGGTTGGCACGCTTGAACGGCTCGGAGACGCGCTGCACACGCTCGACGACGTCCATGGACTCGAGCAGGAACGGGTCGATCTTGGTCGTATCGCCCACCAGGCCGATGATGGTCTCGTTCTCGCCCCGCGACACGTCGGTTTTGAGACCCTTCTTCTCAATCCAGCTGACGATGTGGCCGATGGCCTCATCGCTTGCGCTCTGCTTTAAAATTGCAATCATGGTGTGCCTCTCACCTCGATGGATAACCCTTGCAAAAACGGCCCGCAGTGCGAGCCGTATCATATGGTGCATGAGAGTTTATACTAATTATTTCACTTTTGCGTCCTAAAGTGAGCCGTTGCGCTTCGTCTCCCACGTAATTGCAAAGCTTTTTCTATTATGTTGTTAGCTCGTGGCGCACTTGGGTATAATGCCAACCGTTGGCCCTATTAGCTCAGGGGATTAGAGCGTCTGCCTCCGGAGCAGAAGGCCGTTGGTTCGAATCCAACATGGGGCACCATCGAACGTAAGACCGTCCGAACCTCGTATGGTCCGGGCGGTTTTCTTATACCGATGCGACGTGATGGGACGTGGTATGCCAGCTACAGATATCGAGCGCGGACTTTCGACTGCCGAGGTCGAGGAGCGCATTGCCGCCGGCAAGATCAATCGCAACATGGAGCTCAAGACCAAATCGGTTCGTGAGCTTATCATCGAAAATCTCTGCACGCTGTTCAATCTGATCAACGTGGTCTTAGCGATTTTGGTCATTATGACCGGATCGTTTAAGAACCTGACGTTCCTGTTCGTGGTGTTCCTCAATACCGCCATTGGCGTTATCCAGTCCATGCGATCAAAGAAGATGGTCGACAAGCTCACACTCCTCACTTCAAAGAAGGCCATCGCGGTGCGCGATGGTGCCGAGGTGGAGCTCGACTTGGACCAGATCGTGCTCGACGACATCATTCGTCTGGGGCGCGGCGACCAGATACCTGCCGACGCCGTGGTGGTATCGGGCGAGGCGCTCGTTAACGAAAGTCTGCTGACGGGCGAGAGCGACCTTATTAAGAAGCAACCTGGTTCCGAGCTCATGAGCGGCAGCTTTATAGACTCGGGCCTGTTGCGTGCCCGCGTGGTCCATGTTGGTGCGGATAACTATGTGGCCAAGATCAACAACGAGGCCAAGTACGTCAAAAAGGTCAATTCCGAGATCATGAACGCGCTCAACGCCATCGTGCGCTTTGCGAGCGTCATCATGATTCCGCTCGGTCTGGCTCTGTTCGCCTCGAGTGTAAGTGGGTTGTGGGACGCCGCCGGTACCCCGGGCGATAGCGCGCTTTCGTGGTGCTTTTCCGAGCTGCTGGCCGGTCGCGTGCCTTCGTCGGCGCTGCTGTCCACGGTGGGCGCTCTTTTGGGCATGATTCCGCAGGGCCTGGTGCTGCTGACCTCATCGGTGCTTGCCATCGCCACGGTGCGCCTGGCGCGCCGCAAGGTACTCGCGCAGCAGCTCTATTGCATCGAGACGCTCGCGCGCGTCGACGTGCTGTGCCTGGACAAGACAGGCACCATCACGTCGGGTCGCATGGAGGTCGAGGGCACCTATCCGTTGCCCGTTGAGGGTGTGGACTTGGCCCCGGACGAGGCACCTGTCCCCGTCGATACTACCGTGCTCGATTTTGCGCTTGCCAATGTCGCGCGCGCGACCTCGGCTGATGCCAATGAGACCTGCCAGGCGCTGCTCAACTACTACGCCGACCGCCCGGTCGAGGTGTCCGAGCCGCTGTCGGTCATTCCGTTTTCGTCCTCCAAAAAGTGGAGCGGCGCCTCGTTTGCGCAGGGCTCCTATGTGATGGGCGCGGCGCAATTTGTGCTTTCGGAGCGTATCTTTGCGCAGGTCGAAAATCGTGTGGCCGAGCTTGCCGACACCTGCCGCGTGCTCGTGGTGGCCCGTGTGGACGGCTTTACGCCCGATGGCGATATGGTGGGCGAGGCCGAGCCCGTGGGTTTTGTGACCATTCGCGATGAGATTCGCACTTCGGCTGCCGAGACCATCGGCTACTTTAACGAGCAGGGCGTGACCCTCAACGTGATCAGTGGCGACGACCCTCGTACGGTGTCGTCGATCGCGCGCGTGGTGGGCGTGCCGGGGGCGGACGCTTATGTGGACGCCACGACGCTCGATACGCCGTCCAAGATTGATGCGGCGGTGGACCGCTATCACGTCTTTGGCCGCGTGACCCCGCAGCAGAAGCGCGAGCTCGTGCAGGCGCTCAAGCGTCGTGGCCATACCGTTGCCATGACGGGTGACGGCGTCAACGATGTGCTGGCGCTCAAGGAGGCGGACTGCTCCGTGGCTATGGCCGCCGGTTCCGACGCCGCACGCAACGTGGCCGAGATCGTGCTGGTCGATAACGACTTTGCTTCGATGCCCGCCGTGGTGGCCGAGGGCCGTCGCTCCATCAACAACCTGCAGCGTTCGGCCTCGCTGTTCCTGACCAAGACGCTGTTCTCGATGGGTCTGGCGGCGCTGTGCATCGCGCTGCCGCCGTATCCTTTTGAGCCTATCCAGATGACGCTCATTAACTTCTTCTGCATCGGCGCGCCGGGCTTTGTGCTGGGCCTTGAGCCCAACAATGCCCGCGTGAAGGGGTCATTCTTGACCAATGTGCTCAAGCGCGCGCTGCCGGCGTCGCTGGCGGTCATTATGGCTGCGGCGCTCGATATCTTTGTGGCGCGCGTGTTTGGCTTTAGCCAGCTCACGCTGTCGACGATGTGCCTTCTCACGTCGTGCGCGGCAAGCGTGAGCCTGATCTGGCGTATCTCGCAGCCGCTCACTCCCTTGCGCGTGGTGCTCTTTGTATTTGTCGTCGTCGGCATCTTGGTGGGCGTTATCGGATTCCCCGAGCTGCTGTCTATCGCCAACTTGTCGATGGGCGAGGCAATTATCCTTCTGGTGATTGTGGTCTTTACTTGCAGCGTGTTCTTTAAACTCGCCTCGATGATGGATTCGCTTAAGCCGCGTCGCCGCCATGCCGCCACTGGCTTTGGCCGCGGCGTGCGCGTTCGCTTGGGCCGCGGTGGCGGCAAGGTGAGCTCGACGGGCTCGACGGCCGAGCGTTTTGCCAAGCGCGTCGCCGCCGACATGGCGCAGCGCCGCGAGGAGCGTACGACCCGTGAGGCCGAAGCCCGCGCGCTCGAGGGCGTGGAAAAGACCCAGCCCAAGAAAAAGAAGGGCGCGGGCGCCAAGCGCTCGCGTGTGACCAAGTCCGCCCAGGGCATTAAGGTCTCGATGCCGAGCAAAAAGAAGAAGTAACCGCACCTCACAGGGTAGCTAATTTGGGACGGGGCTTTTTTAGCTACCCGGCTGATGACGCGATCTATTTGGCCGATTGGCGGCCAGGGCAGCTAAAAAGCCCCGTCCCAAATTAGCTACCCTGCGATGTTGAATTGGTGCCCTGTGCCTTTAGGGGCGTAGCGATGTTATGCTCTAACCTCGATTGTTCGAATGATTCCGAAAAGAGGATGCCGTGATTTGCCCGCATTGTCTCAAGACCATAGAGGACGGCTCCTCGTTCTGCCCCTATTGCAATACCTATGTTGGCCCGGGCGATGGCCCCGAGCACACCGAGTTTGTGTTCTGCGAAGGCTGCGGTGCCCGTCTGTCGCCTCATGACCGTACCTGTTCCAAGTGCGGGCGCCCTGCCCCGGGCATTCTATCCGAGGATGCGGCAGCATCCGACCTGGCTGCTGGGCGCACGGCTGGTTTTCCCCGCCTGACGCAGGAGCAGATCGATACCGAGGTACCCCATGCGCCGGCCTCTGCCGCCGCGGTACTTTCCGATGCCGCCGATCCCAATGAGACCTGCGTGCTGCCGGCTTTCGACAGGGATTTTGGCATTCCCAAGGTCGATATCCCGCTGCCGGTGTCCCTTCGTGACGACGCTCAGTCCAAAAATCAAAAACCCAAGCGCAAGGTGCATCCGGACGAGGATGCCTACCACAAGCACAAGCGCCGTATTCCCAAGCCGCTCATCGTCATCGCGTTGCTCGCTGCCGTGTGCGGCAGTGCCTATTGGTTTGTGACGTCGGACCCCATGGGCGTTATGCCGGGCTTTTACGACCAGTTTGGCCAGGCCGCCAAGACGACGTTCCCCTCGCGCCAGAAGGGCGAGGCTACCGAGGAAGAGGCCAGGTCCGACGATACCGCCGAGGTGGTCCAGGAGGAGACCGTCCTTTCCGACGACCAGCTCTATACCAAGCTCGACGGTCTGTATCAGACCATCGTGTCGTATGGCGACGATGATCAGATCGGCGAGGTTGTCGACTCGTTTAACAGCGGGTACCTGCGCACGCCGCTCTCCACGCGTCAGGAGCTGTCGCAGAGCGCTTATGCCCTGCGCGACCAGATCAAAAAGACCCAAGACGAGCTCAACAACCTTAAGGTACAAGATGATACCGTCTACGCAGAGGATATCGAGCACCTCAAGCAGCTTGCCGAGTGGATGTACGAGCGCGTCGACATGATCTGCCAGAGCTGGGATATCTCGCTATCCATTCCCGATGGCGAGTCGCTGAGCGCCCGCCAGAGTGAAATCTTGGCGCCCATCGCACAGGGCGGCAACAGCGCCCTTAACCAGTACGATGCCAATGTGAGCGCCTGGAAGCCGCAGCCGCGTTCGTAATTTGTTGCCCTCCGACGGCATAACCTGCGTGCGCAATTGATGGAAGCCCGTGCTTATTGCTACAATTCGTACAAATATGCTTTAAACGCACGAGGAAGGAACCACATGTTTGGTTTTAAGAAAGAGCTTTATACGCCCGAGTACCAGCTCGCTGGTGATGAGTGTGCGATCATCGAGACGTCGAAGGGTACGATCAAGGTCAAATTTGACGGCGAGGGCGCTCCCATCCATGTGGCGAACTTCTGCGAGCTTTCCACCATGGGCTTTTATGACGGCCTTAAGTTTCACCGCTATGTGCCCGGCTTTGTGATCCAGGGCGGCGACCCCAATACCCGCGATATGTCCGGCGCTGACGTCGCCGCCGGCCTTGAGGGCCCCGACGGTATGCCCGGCACCGGTGGCCCCGGCTACTGCATCAAGGGAGAGTTTGCCACCAACCCGCGCAACAGCCATGTGGACGGTGCGCTTGCCATGGCGCGTTCCATGGATCCCGATTCCGCGGGCTCCCAGTTCTACTTCTGCCTGGGTGCCCAGCACAATCTGGATTCCGGTTACACCGTCTTTGGTACCACGGTCGAGGGCCTCGACGTGATTTCGCAGCTGCGTGCCGGCGACGAGATCGTCCATGTCGAGATCGTTCACGAGTAAAAGGGGACTTCCTTGAATAGCCAGTTGATTCAACAGGGCCGCGCTGCTTACCGCGCGGGTGATTTTTCCGCTGCCGCTCAGATGCTCGGTGCGGCAAAGACCCCCAGCGAGATCATGGGCGAGGCCGACCATCTGCGTGGCAACGCTCTGATGCACCTGGGTATGTACGCCGAGGCTGCCGAGGCGTACGCGGCTGCCCTCAACGATGGCACCTATGGAAAGCGCGGCGCGCTGCTCACCAACCGCGGCAAGGCGCTCGCTGCCGTGGGTGACTATGTGACCGCAGCCCAGGCGTTCTCCGCCGCAACGCAGGATGCTTCCTACGCCACGCCGTTTAAGGCCTATCTGGGTCTTGGCAACGCGCTGTTCCAGTCGGGCGATTTCGCCAATGCAGGCACTGCCTTCCGCCAGGCCGCCATCGATGGCGCCAATCCAGCCCCCGCGGCCGCCCTTGGCGAACTCGGCCGCTGCTTCATCAAGCTTGGCCGACCGGCGGACGCCGTGGAGACCTATCGCACCGCTATCGACTTTGCCGGTCCGCGCGATGACACGCGTGCGCTTAACGCGGGTATGGGCGAGGCGCTTTCTGCCGCGGGTCGTCCTTCCGAGGCGCTCGATGCCTTTAATGCCGCCACCGCCGACGGCATCTATCAGCTCACGCCCGAGCAGGCCGATGAGCTTGCCCGCGTGCACGATTCACTTGCCGCGCTTTCGGCCCAGACTGCCATGGCCACGGCCCCGGCGCCCGCCATGGATACGACTGCTGTCGATTCGCTCGATCCCACGGGTGCCACTGGCCAGTTTATGCCCGATCCGTCCGACACGGGCTTCTTTACGCTGTCCGAGTCCGAGATGGTCCAGCAGGATCGTCGGGACCGCAAGCAGGCCAAGGTCCGTCGTCGCCATCGCCATACGGGCCTCAAGGTCTTCCTGGTTTTGCTTCTGCTGATTGTTCTTGCCGCGGGCGGTTTGGGCTTTGCCTACACGCGCGGCATGGGTATTCCCTCGCAGGAGTCCGTCATCACCGATCTGTTCCAGGCTGCTGGCGACGGTGATACCGCTAAGGCCGAGTCCTGCCTGGCCTCGAGCCTGTCCGAGGACGCCAAGGCGATGATTATCTCCTCGATCCCGCAGGGCGCCACCGTCTCCATCGAGGGCATGGATCAGTCCATGACCGAGACCACCGCGAAGGTGAAGGCTTCGCTGTCCAAGGGCGGCGAGCAGGAATATACCGTCAAATTCGTGCGCTCCGATAACCATATCGGCTGGGCGGTATCTTCGCTCGACATCGATTTCTCGGCCGCTGACAACCAGTAGTGACCTTATGAGATTTGGCGCTGCCCGGTGCTTCACCGCAAGTGAGGTGCCGGGCTTGCGCTAGTATGATGGGCTAGTAGTTTTCCAGCAATCATCCAACACATCAGGAGTTGCGTTGTTTTCTTTGATGGACATGTTTTTCGGTAGCTATGCGGGCGATCTAGCCATCGACCTCGGCACCGCCAATACGCTTGTCTCCGTGCGCGGCAAGGGCATCGTCATTCGCGAGCCTTCCGTCGTCGCTATCGACAAAAACGATGAGCGCATCCTTGCAGTCGGTATCGAGGCCAAGCGTATGCTTGGCCGTACGCCCGGCAACATTGTGGCCGTGCGTCCTCTCAAGGATGGCGTCATCGCCGACTTCGATGTCACCGAGGCCATGCTTCGCTACTTTATCGATAAGGCTTCCGAGAAGCGCTATCCGTGGACCCCTCGTCCGCGCGTCGTTGTATGCGTTCCCTCTGGTGTCACGTCGGTCGAGAAGCGCGCCGTTTTTGAGGCTACGATCCAGGCAGGTGCCCGCCAGGCCTATCTGATCGAGGAGCCCATGGCCGCGGCTATCGGTGCTGACTTGCCTGTCGAGGAGCCGACCGGCTCCATGGTCATTGACATCGGCGGCGGCACCACCGAGGTTGCCGTTATCGCCATGGGCGGTATCGTCGTGTCGCAGTCCATCCGCATTGCCGGCGACGAGTTCGATCAGGCTATCCTCACGCATGTTCGCGATGCCTACAATTTGGCCATCGGCGAGCGCACGGCCGAGGACATTAAGATTAAGGTCGGCTCTGCCGTGCCGCTCAAGGACGAGCTTGACGTCGAGGTCAATGGCCGCGACGTGATCACGGGCCTGCCCAAGACCGTGCGCATCGAGAGCGAGGAGATTCGTCGTGCGCTCAATAAGCCGCTCGACGAGATGGCCAAGGCCGTCAAGGACGCACTCGACGCCACGCCGCCCGATCTTGCCTCGGATCTTATGTACTACGGCATTCTGTTGACCGGCGGCGGTGCGCTGCTGCGCGGCCTCGACGTCCGCTTGCGCGACGAGACAGGCGTTTCGGTCAACGTGAGCCCCACGGCGCTCGACAACGTCGTAAACGGTTGCGCCCGCGTGCTCGAGGCCAACGCGTTTGACGGCGGTTTCGTCCAGACCAATGCTTAATTTCCAAAAGGTGGATTCCATTTGGCACGATCTTCGGGTTTCTCTTCAAATCTGAATACCAAACGACAATCAACGGGTATGCGCCCGTTGATTGTTTTCAGCCTGATTTCTGTGTTGCTGCTCACGTTTTACATTCGAGAGGGCGAGGCCGGGCCGATACATGCCGTGCGTTCGGGCGTCACGACAATCACCTCTCCGGTGCGTTTCGTTGGCTCGGCGGTGGCGGCGCCATTCAATGCCATCGGCAACGTGTTCTCCAACCTCACCGCTTCGCAGGAGTCGCTCGACGACCTTAAAAAGCAAAACGAGGTCCTCACTTCCAAGGTCGCGGAGCTTTCCGAGGCCCAAAAGACCGCTGAGCGCCTTGAGGGTCTTGTGGGCCTGCAGTCGACCTATAACCTCAAGTCCACTGCGGCTCGTATTGTCGGAGCCTCGGGTGACGCCTGGACGTCGACCGTCACCATCGATAAGGGTTCTGCCGACGGGCTTACCATCAACATGCCCGTGACGAGCTCGGCCGGCGTCATCGGCCAGATTATCGAGGTTTCGGCCAAGACATCGACCGTGCGCCTGATTGGCGACGAGAACTCTGGTGTGTCCGCCATGGTGCAGGACACGCGCGCGCAAGGCATGCTACAGGGCCAGCCCGATGGCACGCTGCGTCTTGAGTACGTGAGCGTCGACTCCGATGTTAAGGTGGGCGATATCATCGTGACCTCGGGTATCGGTGGCGTGTTCCCCAAGGGACTGCCGCTCGGCACCGTGTCTTCGGTCGAGAAGTCGGCTAACGACGTGTACTACACCATTGTGGTACGTGCGCAGACCACGGCCGAAAATAACGAGGAAGTGCTCGTCATTACCTCGCTGACCGACGAGCAGTCGGCTTCGGACGATGATGTGAGCTCGGCCAATAGTACCCCGCAGGGCTCGTCGCGCGATGCCGCGACTCAGTCTAAGGACGAGAAATCGGATGATGATTCCGACACGGCCGAAGCGTCCGATTCTGGATCGAGCGAATAGGGAGGCATGTCCATGGATCTACACGAGCAGGGGACTGGCTCCCGCGCCTTTGCAATCGCCGCTATCGTCTGCGTGCTGCTGCAGGCGGGACTGGCACCGCAAATCTCCATCGCGGGCGGCCGCGTCAACTTTATGATCATCTTGGTGTGTCTGAGCGTGTTTTCGGGCGACCCTACGCGTGCCGTCGTGTGCGGCTTTTGCAGCGGTCTGTTTTACGACCTTTCCGCCGCCGTGCCGGTGGGCGTTATGTCGCTGCTGCTGACCGTGGGCAGTTTTGCTTTGGTGCACAGCGCGGCTGGTCAGACGGGCGGCTCGCCGGGCGCGCGCGGCGTTACCGTGGGCGCCTTTGCGCTTGCCATCAACGTGGTCTACAGCATCATCTTGCTGTTTATGGGTCTGGAGACGAGCTTTGTGGTGTCCATCTTTGGGCACGCTCTGCCGTCCTCGATCCTGACGGGCTTGATTGCCATTCCGTTTTTGATGTCTGGCGCCGCTCCGCAGTCTGGCTATGGGTTCTCCGCGCGCGGTGGGCGTCAGACGGGCATGCGCTTTAAGCCCAAGACCCGTAAGCTCAAATAGGGGAGGCCTCAAGATGTCTTCCCAGTTGACGGTTGTTGTCGCCGGTATCGCGCTGGTCGTGGCTATTGTGGTCGCGCTGGTCATCATGCGCCGCGGCGACTCCCGCTTTACCTACGACACACAGCACGGAACGGCCCCGCGCGCCACCGAGGGCGAGGGCAATACGGCCGCCACGGCCTTCAAGGGCCGTTTTTCCATCCTCACCACGGGCGTGGGTGCCATGTTTGCCGCGCTTGCCGTTAAGCTGTGGGGCATGCAGATGGTCTCGTCGGACTACTACGACAAGCAGGCCAAGAGCAATCAGACCCGTACCGTTACCACGCCTGCCGTGCGTGGCCGCATCTTGGACCGCAACGGCGTCGCACTGGTGCAAAACCGCCCCTCGCTCGCCGTCGTTGCCTATCGCGATCTTGCCGACGACAAGGTGCTGGTGCGTCATCTTGCCAACGTGCTCGGCATACCGTATGTCGCGGTGCTGCGCAACATCCAGGACAATTCCGAGGGCGCGCAGAGCCTGCATACGATCGCGACTGACGTGCGCCGCTCTACCGTCGCCTACATTCAGGAGCACGCCGGTGAGTTTCCCGGCGTGAAGATCGCCGAGCGCACCGAGCGCCAGTACCCGTATGGCGAGACCGCCTGCCATATTTTGGGCTATACCGGCACCATTACCTCCGAGCAGCTCGAGGCGCAGAACAAGAAGTCGTCGGACGGCAACGAAAGCGCGGCTGGCCAGATCTCGTATCAATCGGGCGATATTGTGGGTCAGGCGGGCGTAGAGATTTACTACGAAAATCTGCTGCAGGGCATTCGCGGTGAGCAGACCGTGAAAGTTGACGCCTCGGGTAACGTTACCGGTCAAGCCGGCGCCGTTCCCGCCAAGGCCGGTTCTGACATTAAGCTTACGCTCGATCTTAAGATTCAACAGGCCTGCGAGACGGCTCTGGCGAATGCCATTGAGCTTGCCAAGACTACGGGTCATAGCAATGCCGGCAACGGTGCCGTGGTGTGCCTTGACCCCAACAACGGCGAGATCTTGGGCATGGCAAGCGAACCCAAGTTTGATCCTTCTGTCTTTATCGGCGGCGTCTCTAATGACGTGTGGACCGAGCTTAACGATGACGAGGGCTCGCATCCGCTGCTCAACCGCGCCATTAGCGGCCAGTACATGTCCGCCTCGACCATCAAACCCCTCTCGGCGTTGGCTGGCCTCGAATTTGGCACGTACACTTCGAGTCAAACGACCAACTGCACGGGATATTGGACCGGCTTGGGCAAATCTTGGGGAAAGTACTGCTGGCTGCACTCCGGCCACGGCACGATGACGCTGCAGTCCGGTATCGCCAACTCCTGCGACCCCGTGTTCTACGATATGGGCAAGGCCTTTTTCTACAACGACCAGCATCCCGAAGGCCTGCAAGAGGTCTTTCGCCGTTGGGGCCTGGGTAAGACCTGCGGGATCGACCTGCCGAGTGAGGGTGCGGGCCGCATTCCCGATGCAGAGTGGAAAGAGTCGTACTTTACCGACGCCTCGGCCGAGGACCGCAAGTGGAATGCCGGCGATATGACCAACATCGCCATCGGCCAGGGCGACATTCTGGTGACACCCCTGCAGATGGCCTGCGCCTACATGGGTATTGCCAACGGCGGCAAACAGTATGTGCCGCATGTGTTCTTGTCTGCTGTCTCGCGTGATGGCGATGGCGATGCCTACAAGTACAACGGCAAGGGCAAAAAGAAGCGCCTTGAGGCTCAAATTAACAACGATGCCGATCTTGCGCTGGTCCGCAACGGCATGCACGATGTGATTTACTCGGCGTCGACTTCGACCGCCGCGCACTTTAATTCCCTGACCCCTACGGTCTACGGCAAGTCCGGCACGGGCGAGAAGAGCGGCGAGGATGATTACGCGTGGTTTTGCGCCTACGCGCCGGCCGATGACCCCAAGTACGTGATCGCCACTGTCTTGGAACAGGGCGGTGGCGGCTCCGATACCGCGCTGCACGTTGTGCGCGATGTCCTCGGTGCGATTTATGACGAGCCCGACACGTCGACGGCCACGGGCGATTCCTCGGTTCGATAGGAGGTTGCGATGGACTTTTCGCCGGCGGACCTGTTCCGCTCAACCAAAACCGGCTCTCGCAGCAGCCTGGACCGCGTTAACAAGCAGATTTCCGCATCGCGCGGAACGTTTCGCCAAAAGGTGCACGTCGGCGTGCTGTTGGCGACTGTGGCGCTCGTCACCTATGGCGCCATTATTATCTGGTCCGCCTCGCAGTTTAAAGCCGACGCCTCGTTCTCGCGTCACCTGCTGGGTATCGGTATTGGCGCGGTGCTGGCGGTGCTCGTCTGGCGCACCGACCTGCGCGGCATTTCCAACTTTTCGACGGCCCTGCTCGTCATCGATCTCATCGTGATCTTCTCGCCTAAGATTCCGGGCCTGTCCTACACGGGCGGCTTGGGAATGACGGGTTGGATCAAGATTCCCGGTATCGGTTTAACATTCCAGCCCGTTGAGCTTGCCAAGCTCATCACCATCTTCTTTATGGCCACGCTTGGCTCGCAGTACAACGGGCGCATCGATACCGCTCGCGACTACATTAAGCTCTGCGGCATGCTGTCCGTTCCGTTTTTGGCCGTCGTCGCCATGGGCGATTTGGGCTCGGGTCTGGTCGTGCTGGTGTCGGGCGCCATCGTCATCTGCATGAGCGGTGCGCGCCGTGAATGGGTGCTGTCGACTTTGGCTCTGCTCGTGGGTTTGGTGGCGCTCGTCCTGGCGCTCGATTCGGTCTTCGATTCGCTGCTCGGCCACGATGTGCTCATTAAGCAGTACCAGATGAATCGTCTGACGGTCTTTATCGACCCCGATAACGCCGATTCGGACGATGCGTATAACCTGCAACAGTCGTTGATCGCGGTCGGCTCGGGCGGTTTCTTTGGTAAGGGCCTGGGGCATGCGACGCAGTCGGCCGGCGGCTTCCTGCCCGAGTTCCATACCGACTTCGTCTTCGCCTTTTTGTCAGAGACGTTCGGCTTCTGCGGTTCCTTTTTGTTGCTGTGCCTGTACGTGCTGCTCATCTTCTCGACGATCCGCGTCGCCTTTAAGTGCGAGTCTCTGTTTCTACGCTTGTCATGCGTGGGTATTGTCGGCATGTGGGCATTTCAGACGTTCGAGAACATCGGCATGTGCATTGGCATGATGCCGATTACCGGTATTCCGCTGCCGTTCATTAGCTTTGGTTCGTCGTCGATGATGATCCAGTTGTTGACGGTGGGTATCGTACAATCCATATGGCGGCATCGTTCGGGCGCCGCGTAACCGCTGGAGGGGTTTGCCATGAAGATTCCCGTGGAAAAGCTGACTCGCGCTTTTAAAATGGGCGCGACCACCAAGAGGGATTCCGATACGCCGGTGCGCGTTTCGGTCTACCTGGATTCGACCGCCTCGCGTTTTTTGGTCGAGACGGTGCGCGATGCCTTTGTGCCGCAGACGACGTCGGGTATTGTGCGCGTTGAGCGCCTGGGGGAGGAGCGTATCGTCCCCAAGACCGATACCGACGTGGTGCTGGTGCTTTCGTGCGGATCTGAGCGCCTTGAAAGCGCCGTGCAGGAGCTCGTCATTGCCGGTGCGCCCGTGTGCGTGCTGGCCGAGTCCGCTGTCGAGGTGCCTTTTATCCAGGAGTCCACGCCCATGCTCGGCGTGGTAGCGGCCACCGATAAGACGTATCTGCTCGAGACACTCGCCCGCTGGATCCTGGACCGTACGGAAAAGGAGACGGCCTTTGCGGCGAACTTTGCCTTTATGCGCATTGCCGCCGCCAACCGCATCATCACCTCGTGCGCGCTTACCAATATGGCGACGGGCGCGCTGGTGTTTTTGCCGGGGGCCGATTATCCCGTTATGGCGCTGGCGCAGGTTGGCATGCTCTTTGAGCTTGCGGCTATCTTTGGACGCGGCATTAAGCCCGAGCGCGGCTACGAGGTCGCGGGCGTGCTTGCCGGCGGCTTGGTAATGCGCGCCGTCACTCGCGCCCTGGTAAAGCAGACGCCGCATATCGGCTTTGCCGTCAAGGCGCTGACCGCCGCCGTCGGCACCTATGGCATGGGTCGTGCGCTCGTGTCTCTCTACGAGCGCGATATCGACTACAGCCGTGCCAACGAGGTGGTTGCCGCCACGTTTTCGCGCGTCCGCGACCTGGTGACCACGGTTGCCGGCGCTACCCGTCCCATGAATCCTTTTGAGGATGCATCCGATCTCGCTGCTTAGGGGTTTCTTTTGCGCGTTCCATACCAAGACTGTTTTCATTTGATCGAGCCGCTGCTCGCGAAGGTCGAAAAGCCGAGTCGCTATATCGACCACGAGTGGGGTACGCTCTCCAAGGCCGATGCCGACTATCGTTGCTGCATGATTTACCCGGACGTGTACGAGGTCGGCCTGCCCAACCAGGGTATCGCCATCCTGTACAATATCCTTAACCAGGCCGAGGGCATCTCCTGTGAGCGCGGTTATGTGCCGTGGCCCGATATGGGCGATGCCATGCGCGAGGCTGGTATCCCGCTGCTGTCGCTCGAGGGCGCAGCGCCCGTGGCCTCGTTTGATATCGTCGGTATGCACGTGCCGCACGAGATGGCCGTGACAAACTTTCTCGAGGCGCTCGACCTCGCCGGCATTCCGCTGCTGGCTGCTGACCGCACCGAGGACGATCCCATCGTCGTCGCCGGCGGACCTTCGGTTTATAACCCCGAGCCGTATGCGGCCTTCTTCGATGCCATCCTGATTGGCGAGGGTGAGGAGTCGCTGCTCGAGATCTGCCAGTTGCATCGCCGCCTGCGTGACGAGGGCGTCCCGCGCGCCCAGATTGTCGAGCGGCTCGCGACCGTCTCCGGTACCTACGTGCCGTCGCTGTACGAGGTGCGCTATGACGAACCCTGCTCACCGCATGGCTACACCGTGCCGCGCGAGGGTAAGGACGTGCCGCCGGTGGTCTACAAGCGCGTCGTCGAGGACTTTGGCGCTACCAATCCGTTGTCGCAGTCGTGCGTGCCCTACGCACAGCTCGTTCACGATCGCCTGTCTATCGAGATCCTGCGCGGCTGCGCTCGCGGCTGTCGTTTTTGCCAGGCCGGCATGACGTATCGCCCGGTGCGCGAGCGCTCGGCCGACCAGATTGTGTCCTCGGTGATCCAGGGTCTGGAAAAGACCGGCTATGACGAGGTGTCGCTTACCTCGCTTTCGACCACCGACCACTCCTGCATCCGCGACGTGCTTGGCAGGCTCAACCGCCGCTTGGAGGATACGGGTATTCGCGTGTCCATTCCCTCGCAGCGCCTGGATTCGTTTGGCGTGGATATGGCCGAGTCGGTCGCCGGCGAAAAGAAGGGCGGCCTGACGTTTGCCCCCGAGGCCGGTAGCCAGCGCATGCGCGACATCATCAACAAGAACGTGACCGAGGAGGACGTGGACCGCGCGGCCAAGGCGGCCTTCGAGGCCGGCTGGAACCGCATGAAGCTCTACTTTATGATGGGTCTTCCCGGTGAGCGCGATGAGGATATCGTGGCCATCGCCAACCTGGCCGATCACGTGCTGGAGCTCGGCCGCTCCGTGGTGCCCAAGGCGCGCCGCGGCTCCATCTCGGTGTCCATCTCGGTGTCGGTGTTTATTCCCAAGGCCGCCACGCCTTTCCAATGGTGCCCGCAGCTCGATTACGACGACGTCAAACGCCGTCAGAAGCTCCTCATTACGAGTGTTCGCAACCGTGCGGTCCGCGTGCACTACCACGATGCCGAGACCTCGCTTATCGAGGCGGCGCTGTCTCGTGCAGGCCGCGACATGACGCCTGTCATCATCGATGCCTGGCGTGCCGGTTCGCGTTTTGACGCCTGGGTGGAGCATTTTTCGCTCGATAACTGGAAGGAGGCTGCGGCCAAAAACGGCATCGACCTCAACGAGCTCGTGCACCTGCCCTACGAGCTGGACTGGCATCTGCCCTGGGAGCATGTGAGCCCCGGCTGCTCGCGTGGCTTCCTCGAGCGCGAGTACCGTCGCTCGCTGGAGGGTGTCACGACGCCCGACTGCACCCGCACGTCGTGCACCGGCTGCGGAATCTGCCCCACGCTCCACGCCAAGAACGTATTGGTGGGTGATCGCGCATGAGTGAGCGCTTGACCGACAACCCCACGCTCTTTAGGCTTCGCGTTCGCTACGGCAAGCGCGACCGTCTCAAGTACCTGGGCCATTTGGAACTAATCCATACCATTGAACGCATCGTGCGTCGCGCGGGCCTGCCTTATGCCGTGACGCAGGGTTTCTCGCCGCATATGCGTGTGGGCTTTTCGTCGGCGTTGCCCGTGGGCACGTCGTCGACCTGCGAGTGGTATGACCTGTTTATGACCGAGTTCGTCGCGCTCGACGAGGCTTTTGGGCGCCTGGCCGCGGCATCTCCGGCCGATTTGGCGCCCATCGAGGCCGCCTACATCGACGTGCGCACGCCGGCGCTGACGGCGCAGCTCACGCGCCTGTCGTACCGCATCGACCTGCACCTGGACCCTGAGGCGCCGGTCGCTGTCGACGAGGTGCGTCGCGCAATCGACACGTTGCGCGCGGCCCACGGCATCGACTATGCGCGCGGCAAAAAGAGCAAGCGCCTGGACTTGGACCATACGCTCGTGGGCTACGAGCTTAAGGCGGGGGAGCGCCCGGACCATCTGGTGCTCATACTCGACACCCATGCCGACAACGAGGGCTCCATGCGTCCGGAGATTTTGCTTTCTGCTGCTGATGTTTTGTTGCAGGGCTTGACCCCGGGCGTCGATGCACCTATTGTTTCCACCGGTATGCAAGACCTCGTGACCATCTGCTCCTACGATGTCGAGCGTCAGAATCAAGCATGCGAAGACGACGAGGGCCGACTCGTCAGCCCCATACCTGTGCGAACTTGTGGATTTGCTCCACATACTCGTTGACGGGGGTATTATCGCCTGCTACTATATTCGGCTGTTGCACTAACTGATGCATGAAGGGCAAGTAAACATGTACGCAATCGTTAACACGGGCGGCAAGCAGTACAAGGTCGCCACCGACGATGTCATCACCGTCGAGAAGATCGAGGGCAATGAGGGCGACAAGGTCACCCTGCCGGTCATCTTCCTCAACGATGGTAAGAAGATCGTCACCGATCCCGACAAGCTGGCCAAGGCCAAGGTTACCGCTCAGATCGTTGAGCAGTTCAAGGGCGAGAAGCAGCTGGTCTTCAAGTTCCACAAGCGTAAGCGCTATCGTCGTCTGAAGGGTCACCGTCAGCAGCTCACCAAGCTGAAGATCGTGAAGGTTCAGGCTACCTCCCGCGCCAAGAAGGCTGTCAAGGCAGAGGCTGAGGCTGTTGCCGAGGCTCCCGTCGCCGAGTAGATTACACTCGTAACGAAAGAGTAGGTATACACAATGGCACACAAAAAAGGACTCGGTTCCTCCCGTAATGGCCGTGACTCCCGCGGTCAGCGCCTTGGCACGAAGCGCTTCGCCGGCCAGACGGTAACCACGGGCACGATTCTCGTCCGTCAGCATGGCACGCACATCCACCCGGGTGCGAACGTTGGCCGTGGCAAGGACGACACGCTGTTCGCGCTGGTCGACGGTACCGTTGAGTTCCACAAGGGTATCAAGCACAGGGTCAGCGTACGCCCGCTCGCGAACGCGTAATTCACCCTTCATAGAGCACATATGTGGGAGGCACTTGAGTTTTAGGATTCAAGGGTCTCCCTCTTTTTTGTAGGAGGCGATTCTGTTGTCACAGTTCACCGATATCAGCCGCATTAACGTTTGCGGCGGCGACGGCGGAGCCGGATGCATGTCGTTTAGGCGCGAGGCATTTGTTCCCAAGGGCGGCCCCGATGGCGGCGACGGCGGCCGTGGCGGCAATGTCGTCATCCAGGCCGATGCTCAGCTGTCTTCGCTGATCGATTACCGCTTTAAGCATCACTTCCGTGCCGAGCGCGGCACGCACGGCCAGGGCGCCCGTCGCAATGGCAAGAGCGGCGAGGACCTGATTTTGAAAGTTCCCATGGGCACCGTAGTCCGCGAACTCGATCCCGAGACGCAGACCCCGATGTACGAGATTGCCGACCTGGTGCACGATGGCGAGCGCGTTGTCGTGGCGCCCGGTGGGGCCGGCGGTCTGGGCAATACCCACTTTGTGACGTCGGTGCGCCGCGCGCCCGCGTTTGCCCAGCTGGGTGAGCCTGCCGAGGAGCACTGGATCGAGCTCGAGATGAAACTTATGGCCGATGCCGCGCTCGTGGGCTTTCCCTCGGTGGGCAAGTCCTCGCTCATTGCGCGTATGAGCGCCGCCCGTCCTAAGATCGCCGACTACCCGTTTACCACGCTCGTGCCCAATCTGGGCATGGTGCGTGCCGATGAATATTCTTACGTCGTTGCCGACGTACCGGGACTCATCGAGGGTGCGAGTGAAGGCAAGGGCCTGGGTCACCAGTTCCTGCGCCATATTGAGCGCACTGCTTTGATCATGCACGTTGTCGATATGACGGGCGGTTTTGAGGATCGCGATCCGGTTGAGGACTATCGCATCATTAACCGTGAGCTCGAGCAGTATGGTGCCGAGCTCTCGGACCGCCCGCAGATCGTTGTCGCCAACAAGTGCGATGCGCCGGGCACGGCCGACAAGATTGCCGACCTTAAGCGTGCAGCGCTCGATGACGGCCATATGTTTTTTGCCGTTTCCGCCGTTACGGGTGCCGGCCTCAACACCCTGATGCTTGCCGTGGGCGAGCAGGTGGCTAAGCTCCGCGCGGAGCTTGCGGTTTCCGATGAGCCGGTCGATTTGCGCGATGAGGAGTGGGAGCGTCGCCGCCTGCAGCGTGAGAAGCGCTTCCGCATTGTTGAGGAAGAGCCCGGTGCTTTCCGCGTGGTTGGTCGCGCGATCGAGCGCATGGTCATCCAAACCGACTGGGAAAACGAGGAAGCTGTCATCTACCTGCAGCATAAGTTTGCGCGCATGGGCGTTGACGACGCGCTCGAGAAGGCCGGCTGCCGTGCGGGCGACGAGGTTCGCATTTGCCAGCGCGCCTTTGACTTTGAGGGCGCCGAGGACTTCTTGGAGTTCGAGGACGAGCTCGAGGATGCAGGCGTTGAGGTTATTGACGTAGCGGCCGAGGGTGCGGACGTGGCTCATGTCACCGAGGGCTCCGAAGGCGCTACCGAAGTCGACGTTATTGAGACCCCGGAGGGCGAGTAAGCCATGTCGCTGCGCGGTGGAATCGGATTGCCTGAGCTGCCCATCAAGGATGGGCACGAGTTTCGGCTTGGCATTATGGGCGGCACCTTTGACCCGATTCATTACGGGCACTTGGTTACCGCCGAGCAGGCTCGCGAGTCGCTCGACTTGGACGCTGTGCTTTTTATGCCGGCCGGCTCTCCTGCCTTTAAGCTCGACAAACCGGTGACGCCTGCTGAGGACCGTTATGCCATGACGGTCCTCGCGACTGCCGCGAACCCGGCCTTTTTGGCAAGCCGCTTCGAGATCGATCGTGCCGGTGTCACCTATACAGCCGATACGCTGCGTGCCCTTCGCGAGTATTACCCACCACAGGTGAAGCTTTACTTTATTACGGGTGCCGATGCGATTATCGATATTGTGACCTGGCACAATGCTCACGAGATTGCCGAACTGGCAACCTTTATCGCTGCGACACGCCCCGGCTTTGACATCGATACGGCCCGGTCGAGGATTAAGGAATCGGGGCTGCCATTCGATGTGCGCTATATTCAGATTCCGGCGCTGGCGATTAGCTCGACCAACATTCGCAAGCGGGTTGCCCGCGGCATGAGCGTGCGCTATCTTACGAGCGAGTCCGTGCTCGGCTATATCCGTAAACGCGGCCTGTATGCCGATCTTGGGCAAGACGATTTTGATTGACGGGGGGAAACGTTGTCGGTAGAAGATCAGTTTGAGGGCGACGAGCGCGCGCTCTTGACGCGTATCCACGAGTTGCTCGATGTGCGCATGAAGGATAAGCGTAAGCGCTACGTGCATTCGCTCGGGGTTGCCGAGACGGCGCTGCACCTAGCTGAGGTATACGGTGTCGACCGCTTTGATGCCGCTGCCGCCGGCCTGATCCATGACTGGGACAAAGTGCTCTCCGACGACGAGCTGGTCACGCGCGCTCTGCATTATGGCATTAAGATTGCCGGCTCTCCGTCTGCCGCGACGCCGCTTTTGCATGGCCCGGTTGCCGCCTATGAGCTTCCGCAACTTTTTCCCGAGCTGTCGCCGGCGGTCTTTCAGGCTGTCGACCGTCACACCGTGGGCGCTTGCGACATGACGCCGCTCGATATGGTGGTCTTTGTGGCCGATGCCATCGAACCCAACCGCCACGGCGATTATGCCCATGCGCTGCGCAAGATGGTGGGGAAGTCCTCGCTCGACGAGTTGTTCTTCTCCTGTTTTGCGCAGGGTCTGGTCTATGTGATCCAGTCCGGGCGCTATCTTTATCCCACGGCTATTACGATTTACAACCATTACGCCCAGCTGCGCTAGCTCGGGTGCGTCTAGAAAGAGGTATTCCATGGCCGATGAGACCATGACCGACGAGCAGATTCTTGAAGGTGCGGAGCACAAGAGTTTCGTGGCCACGTCCGACCGCACTGCCGCGACGCTCTCCGCCAGCGGTGTCGCCGCCGAGGATGTCGCCCGCGCTGCCGCGCAGGCCGCCTACGACAAGAAAGGCGAGGACGTTCAGGTGCTCGATCTGACTGAGCTTTCCGATGTGTGCGACTACTTTGTCCTTGCTACCGGCACCAGCAACCGCCAGGTTGATTCCATCGTCGACGAGATTGAGGAGAAGGTCGCCGAGGCTTGCGGCGAGCACCCGTTTTCCATTGAGGGCCGCGAGCAGAAGACCTGGATGCTCATGGACTACGGTTCGGTTGTCGTCCACGTCTTCACTCCCGAGGCGCGTGAGTTCTACCGCCTCGAAAAGCTCTGGGGTGACGCTCCTCAGCTCTCCCTGGACCTTCTCTAGTAGCTCATTTGGGACGGGGCTTTTTAGCTACCCTCAAGTATTTCGCCGGGCAGTCGCGTTTTTCCGCGGCCGCTCGGCTTTCTTTTGCCCAAAAGTAGCTAATTTGGGACGGGGCTTTTTTAGCTACTACCTACCGTTCGCCGAACATCGCGATTTATAGCTCCCAGTACGTTTTTTTCTACTCTGGCTCGGGTAACGTAATTGTTATCTGTAGAGGAGGGGATGCGTATGACTCGGACTGCGCGAGAAATCTCTGTATATGGTTTTTACCATGTCGTCCAAAAGGGATGTGCCGACCAACTCATATTTGAGGATGACGAAGATCGGCTCTATCTGATTCGGCTGATTGCTTCGAAATGCCAGAAGTTTAAAGTGGATGTCATCGCGTGGTGCCTTATGGATAACCATATTCATCTTCTGCTTGACGACGAGCATGTTCATCTGAGCGATTGCATGCATTCGATTACGACGGCGTATGCCATGTATTTCAACTCAAAGACAGGCAGGAAGGGGCCTGTTTTCCAGGATCGATTTAAGAGTGTGCCGATCCTCGATGATGATCAGCTGCTCAACTGCGTGAGATACATTCACGACAATCCCGCGAAGGCGAGGATTGGGACCGCTTCGCTGTATCGATGGAGCAGCTTTCGCGAGTATATGGGATATCCGGGTATCTGCAAAACGGATTGCGTTCTCGGGTTGCTCGGTGACTCTCAGAGATTTTTTGCCTTCAGCACCTCGGGTGAGCCCAATCGCTATTGCTTCCGTGACGGCGCTCATGTGAGCGACACAGATGCGCTGGAGTTTGCGCAGGCGCTTCTTAAGCCGTACGAGCCTCATCACCTTGAGGCTTTGCCAAAGGGGGCGCGCGATGCCTGCATTCGTACTTTGAAGAGCGAGGGCTTTTCGATTAAACAGATCGTCCGCCTTACGGGCATTGGACACTGCACCATACAAAAGGTCAAAGTCAAAAAATAGCTCATTTTGGACGAGGTCTGTGTTGCGACCGCGTCAGGTATGGGTTGGGTAGCTAATTTGGGACGGGGCTATTTTAGCTAACCCTACAAATCGGTTGAGTTTTATTCCGGCCCCGGGTGATTCGCTGCCAGCTGAAGGGTAGCTAAAAAAGCCCCGTCCCAAATTAGCTACCCCGTACTACCCTGACAATCTAAAGTAGCTAAAAAAGCCCCGTCCCAAATTGACTACTTAGTGGGAGGAGAAGCGTGATTGGCGGCCGAAGGATAGGGCGGTGTCGCCGAACTTGTCTCGGACCGCGTCGATGGCGACGGAGAGGTCACGGCGGTCGCTGGATTGGGCTCCGCGGTCGTCGACTTCGCAAAACAGGTCGGTCTGTATGCCGCCTTGATGATTGAAGTCACTCATGCCTATGCCGGCAAGGCGTACATGCATTCCTTCCTGCCAGATGTTGTCGAGCAACTCGATCGCTACCGCCACAAAGATGTTCTCGTCGTCGGTGGGATGGGGGAGTCGTCGCTGTGCCGAGCGACCGCTGCCGTACGAGTACTTAAGTTTGAGCGTCACCGTGGTGCCGGTAAGCCCCTGGCGGCGCAGGCGACGTCCGACGGATTCGCCCAATAGCGCAATCGCCGCTTCGATGTCCCCGCGCTCGGTCAAATCTTTCGCAAAGGTGCGCTCATTGCTTACCGACTTGACCTCACGCTCTTCATCGAGGCTCGTGACTTCGGAAACCTCGAGCCCCAACGCACGCTGGCGCATGCGCTCGCCGTTAACGCCAAAAATCGCAGACAGTGTGGATTCCGGTGCGCGCGACAGCTCGCCCAGCGTGTAAATCCGCATGCGGCGCAGCCGCTCCTCGGCCGAGCGCCCGATACCGCTCATCGCAGAAACAGGTAACGGCGCCAGAAAACGCTGCTCAGTTCCCGGGCGTACGACCGTAAGCCCAAACGGCTTGTCTCGCTCGCTTGCAATCTTGGCCACCGTTTTGTTGCAACCGACGCCGATGGAGCAGGTCACCCCCAGTGCCGCCACGCGATCGCTGATGCGTCGTACGACGAGCAGTGGGTCCTCGGGCGCAAAGCGGCCCGGCGTGATGTCGATAAAGGCCTCGTCGATGGACACGCGCTCAACGCGTGGTGTCTCGTCGGCAAGAATATTCATTACCTGTGCGCTAACCTCGTGGTAGCGATCGAAATGCCCGTGTGTCCAAATGGCCTGCGGACATAGGCGGCGCGCCTCGGCCGAGGGCATGGCGGAGTGCACGCCAAAGCGGCGTGCCTCGTATGAGCAGGTGGAGACGACGCCGCGAGATTCGGCGTCTCCGCCCACGATAAGCGGCTTGCCGCGCCACTCGGGATGATCGAGCATCTCCACGCTCGCAAAAAACGCATCGAGATCCATCAGACCCACCGCCGGACCCGTCCAGGGCGGCGGCGTGACGCCCGCAGTATCCTCATAACCGTATGTATGTTCGCATCTTTTCATGGCATGAGTATACCGCGCAGCTCATGTGGGGTGCGTGGATGTGCTTGCAAATCGCGAATTCTTGTCTAAGATATGGATTTGCCTTCGACTACACCGAAGAAGTTGGTCTCACGGACTTCACCTGCCCGCGTCGATGGCGTATTATGTTCAACTGTTTGTTTGTAGTTGCAGCCTAAAGCTGCTTGGTTGGAGGAGTTTCCTTTGGCAGTCAAGATTCGCCTTGCTCGTCACGGCGCTAAGAAGCGTCCGTACTACCGTGTCGTCGTCGCCGATTCCCGCGCCCCGCGTGACGGTCGTATCATCGAGGAGGTTGGCCGCTACAACCCGATGACCGCCCCCAAGACCATCAACCTCGATCTCGAGAAGATCGCTGACTGGCAGTCCAAGGGCGCTCAGCTCACCGACGCTGTCGCCGCCCTGGTCAAGGCCGCCAACGAGGGCGAGAAGACCGAGACCGTCGTCAAGAAGTCCAAGAAGCAGCTCGCCAAAGAGGCCGAGGCCGCTAAGGCTGCCGCTGAGGCCGCTGAGGCCGCTGAGGGCGCCGAGGAGTAAATCGTGCCTGAGGTTGACGCTGCACAGCTCGAGGGTGAGGCAATGCTCTCAGATCGCATCGCCGATCTCGTCGAATATCTCGTTGTTCAGATCGTCGACGACCCGGATTCCGTGAGCCTGGAAGTTATCGATGGTGACGATGCCTCAACTATTGAGGTTTCGGTCGCCGAGGATGACGTAGCTAAGGTCATCGGCCGTCGCGGCCGGACCATCAAGGCCATTCGCACGCTCGCCCGTGCACTGGCCGCTCGCCTCGACACTTCCGTCGAGGTAGAGGTTCTGGGCTAGGACCTTGAGGTCCCAGTACAAAAACATCGCCCGTGTGGTTAAGCCGCACGGAAGGAAGGGGGAGGTCCTCGCGCAGCCGCTGCGGGGGCTTCCTTCTGTATTGGAGCCGGGTATGCGCGTCGCCCTGACGCCACCGGCGCTCAAGCGTGACCGCTTTTGCACGGTTACATCCGTTACCGATACGGGCGATGGCGATTTGGTTTCGTTTGAGGGCATTGACGACTTGACGGCCGCCGAGGGCATCACGGGTTGTTTCGTTCTGGCGAACCGTGATGACTTTGAGCTCGATTCACTCGATGCCGCCTATACCGACCTTATGGGTCGCGAGGTGGTTGACGAGCGCTTTGGGTCGCTCGGAACGATCGTTGAGGTTATGTCGACGCCCGCCAACGACGTTTGGGTTGTCGAGGGTGATCGGTACGGCGAGGTGCTGATTCCCGTGATCGAGCAAGTTGTGCTCGATCTTCCCGATTGGGGAGCAATATCCGTCCACGTTATGGACGGCTTGATCGATATGGACAAGTAGGGAGGACAACATGCTGATCGAGACCCTTTCGGTCTTTCCCGAGATGTTTGAACCCGTCATGTCCACATCGATCTTGGGCCGTGCCCGCAAGGCCGGCCTTTTTGATTTTAAGGCGTATAACCTGCGCGACTGGACGCACGATCGCCACCGTACCGTCGATGACGAGCCGTACGGCGGCGGGCAGGGCATGCTCATGAAGGTCGAGCCTATTGCCGAGGCAATCGAGGCCATTAGCTCTGAGGGTCCCAAGCCCACCGTGGTGTTCTTTACGCCCTGCGGTGAGCCTTTTACGCAGCATGTAGCCGAGCGCCTGCTCCAAAGCGAGCGCCTGCTGTTTGTGTGCAGCCGCTACGAGGGTGTCGATGAGCGCGCGTATGCCTATGCCGACGAGCGCCTGTCGATCGGCGACTATGTGCTCACGGGCGGCGAGCTGCCTGCTATGGTCGTTGCTGACGCCGTCGTGCGTCTGATTCCCGGCGCACTTGGTGACGAGATGAGCAACGTTGACGAATCATTCTCGACCGCTGAGGACGGAGGCCTGCTCGAGTACGCGCAGTACACCCGCCCCGCCGAGTTTAACGGCGAGGGCGTGCCTCCCGTGCTTGTAAGTGGTGACCACGCCAAGGTTGACGCTTGGCGCCGCAAGAACGCCATCGAGCGCACCTGTCGCTGGCGTCCCGACTTAATTGAGACGGCGCGGCTTACGCCTAAGGAACGCGCGTATGCGCAAGAGATTTTGGACGCTTCGTATTCGCAGAGCGAGGAGTGAGAATGGTTCCGTCGCAGCATTCCATGCTAAAGGGCGCGTTTGAGTGGGTCGTGATCGTCGCAATCGCGCTCGTGGCCACCTTCTTGATTCGCACCTTTGTGGTCGAGCCCTTTGTGGTTCCCACCGGTTCCATGGAGTCCACGATTGAGATTGGCGACCAGATCCTGGCGCAAAAGGTGACGCTTGAGCTCGGCCAGCCTGTCAAACAGGGCGATATTGTGGTGTTCCACAACCCCGATGGCACCTCTGAGCACGATGTGCTCGTCAAGCGGGTCATCGCTACGGCCGGCCAGACGGTCGACCTGCAGGACGGCAAGGTGGTCGTTGACGGCCAAGCGCTCGACGAGGACTATACGACGGGCATGAGCTGGCCACTGTCGGTCCAGGCGCCTGGTGCTCAGGTGAGCTATCCCTACACCGTCCCCGACGGGTGCGTGTGGGTGATGGGCGACAACCGCGAGAACTCAGCCGACTCACGCTACTTTGGCCCGGTCGACCGTTCGGACCTGATCGCCGTGGCGCTCGTGCGTTACTGGCCGCTCAACCGTCTGGGCGCTATCGACTAAAAACCGCTATAGTACAGTACCTAACCGTGTAATCGTTTCGACGAGGGGATATTAGAGGCATGAACGCTTCATCGCTTTCCTTCCAAGACATCATCCTGCGCCTCCAGCAGTATTGGGGCGAGCAGGGCTGCGTCATTATGCAGCCCTATGACTCCGAGGTCGGTGCCGGTACCTTCCATACCGCGACCACGCTGCGCTCGCTCGGTCCTTCCGAGTGGCGCACCTGCTATGCGCAGCCCTGCCGCCGTCCCGCCGACGGCCGCTACGGCGAGAACCCCAACCGCATGCAGCACTACTATCAGTTCCAGGTGCTCATTAAGCCTTCCCCGGTTAATGCTCAGGAGCTTTACCTGGGGTCTCTTGCCGCCATTGGCCTGGACCCCAACGACCATGACGTCCGCTTTGTTGAGGACGACTGGGAGAGCCCGACGCTCGGTGCCTGGGGCCTTGGCTGGGAGGTTTGGCTCAACGGCATGGAGGTCACGCAGTTTACGTACTTCCAGCAGGTGGGCGGCATCGAGGTCGACCCCGTGCCCGTCGAGATCACCTACGGCCTGGAGCGCATCGCCATGTACGCCCAGGGCGTCAACTCCGTCTACGACCTGGTGTGGAGCTATCTGCCCGACGGCACGCCCATGACCTACGGTGACGTGTTCCTGGAGAACGAGCGCGAGTTTAGCGCCTACAATTTTGAGGTCGCTAACGTCGAGATGATGCGTCAGAAGTTTGACGACTACGAGGCCGAGTGCCACTCCTGTCTGGAGCGCAAGCTGCCGCTGCCCGCATACGACTGCGTCATGAAGTGCAGCCATGCCTTCAACCTGCTCGATGCCCGCGGCGCCCTGTCCGCAGTCGAGCGCGCCAACTACATCCTGCGCGTCCGCGCCGTCGCCAAGGCGTGCTGCGAGGCCTATATGGCCGAGGTCGCCGGAGTTAACGAGAATGCCGACCAGGAAGGCGAGGTGGCGTAAGCCATGGCAGACGCTAAGGATTTCCTGTTTGAGATCGGTACGGAGGAAATGCCCTCCGCACCGCTGAACAATGCCGTCAAGCAGCTTGGCGATATGATCGCCAAGGGCCTCGACGAGGCCGGCCTGGCCCATGGCGAGGTCCGCGTGATCTCGAGCCCGCGTCGTCTGGCTGCGCTCGTGACCAACGTCGCCACCGCGACCGATGAGGTCCACGAGGTCAAGCGCGGCCCTGCGGCAAACATTGCCTTCGATGCCGACGGCAACGCCACCAAGGCCGCTCAGGGCTTCGCCCGCAAGTGCGGTGTGGCTGCCGAGGACCTGATCCGTCGCGAGGACACCGACGGCCGCGAGTACGTGTTCGCCGAGAAGAACATTCCCTCCGTGCCGGCTACCCCTATTCTGACGGCCCTGTGCGAGAAGACCATTGCCGGCCTGCAGTGGCCCAACTACCGCAGCCAGCGCTGGGGCCACGAGCACGCGACGTTTGTGCGTCCGGTCCGTTGGATCTGCTGCCTTCTGGGCGAGGACGTTGTGCCCGTGACGTTTGCCGATGTGACGAGCGGCAATACCACGCGCGGACATCGCGTGCTGGGCGCCGGTGACCATGTTGTCGCCAGCCCCGCCGTCTACGAGCAGGTGCTCGAGGACGCCGGCGTGCTCTCTGCCGAGCGTCGTCGTGAGGCCATCCTTGCCGGTATTGCCGAGGTCGAGGCCGCTCGCCCTGGCTGCCATGTCGATACGCCCAAGAAGGTCTTCGAGGAGGTCATTAACCTCTGCGAGTGGCCGACGGTGCTCGTCGGTACCTTCGACGAGGAGTTCCTCAAGGTCCCGCACGAGATCATCTGCGAGTCCATGCTCACCAACCAGCGCTACTTCCCGATCTATGACGGCGAGGGCAAGCTCACGCGTGAGTTCGTGGTCGTCTCCAACAGCAAGCCCGAGAATGCCGATCGTGTGATCGACGGCAACGAGCGCGTCGTGCGCGCCCGTCTGGACGATGCCAAGTTCTTCTACGAGGAGGACCTGAAGATCTCCCTCGACGAGTTCCGTGAGCGTCTGGCCAAGGTTGCCTTCCAGGAGAAGCTCGGCAGCGTGCTCGCCAAGTCCGAGCGCATTGAGCAGCTCGCGCTCGCTATTGCCCGCGAGGCCCATCTGGGCGCCCACCTCGCTGCCGATGCCGCTCGCGCCGCGCACCTGTGCAAGGCCGACCTGGTTTCCAACGCCGTCGTCGAGTTTACGAGCCAGCAGGGCGTGATGGGTGGCTATTACGCAACTGCGATGGGGGAGAACGACGAGGTCGCCCACGCCATTCGCGATCACTATCGTCCCCGCTTTGCCGGCGATGAGCTGCCCGAGGGCACCGCTGGCTGCATCGTGGCCTGTGCCGACAAGCTCGATACCATTGCCGGTATCTTTGCCATCGGTGAGCCCCCGACCGGCTCTTCCGACCCCTACGCGCTGCGTCGCGCCGCTATCGGCATTATCAACATCCTGCGCGATCGTCTGCCGATCGACCCCACGACGCTCATCGACTTTGCCCTTGAGCTCTATAGCGAGCAGGGCATCGAGTTCGACACCGCCGAGGTCGCCCAGCAGGTCCGTGAATTCTTCCACGGCCGTCTGGTGAGCATGGCCCGCGACGAGAAGATTCCGGCGGATACCGTCGCCGCCGTCTCCGCGGTGCACATCATCGCTCCGTCCGTCTTCTTCGCCCGCTGCGCCGCGCTCGACGAGGCTCGTAAGAACGATGCCGAGACCTTCGACAACCTGGCTACTGCCTATGCCCGCGCCGCGCACATCTCCAAGCCCGAGCTGGGTATGGAGTACGATCGCAGTCTGATGGGTGAGGCCGAGCTCGCGCTCGCCGATGCCTCCGAGGCTGCTCAGATCGCTGTCGATGGCGCCCTTGCTGCCGAGGATTACCCGGCCGCATTTGCCGCCCTTGCCGCCCTGCGTGCCCCCATCGACCGCTTCTTCGACGAGGTTATGGTCATGGACAAGGACGAGCAGCTCCGCGATAATCGCCTTAAGCTGCTCAACCGCTTCGAGGCCGTTTTCTCTGGCATCGCCAACATCGGTGAGCTTGCCCGCAAAAAGTAAGCCAGCCTGCGCATAAGCGCAAAAGGAGCCCCGCATGGATTGCCCGGTCACCGCACGTCCCACCGTTATCGTTATCTCCGACTCGCTCGGTGATACCGCTTGTGAGGTGGTGCTTGCGGCGTCCGGGCAATTTGATGAAGGGGCTTTTCGTCTCTTGCGCTTGCCCAAAGTGAACTCGGTGGAGCAGGTCAAGTCGTTTGTGGGCCCGCGCGTCGATGCGGACCATCGTGATATCGCCGTGTTCCACACTATCGTCGATCCGGCGCTTCGCGCCCGCGTGCTCGATTACCTGGGTATGCTGCATATTCGCTCTGTCGACCTGATCGGTCCGACCCTTGCCGTGCTGTCGTCGCTCATCGGTGTGCCGCCCAAGGGCGTTGCGGGCGTTATTCACAAAACGGATGACCGCTATTTCCACCGCATTGAGGCTATGGAGTATTTCGTTGAGCACGATGACGGGCGCGGTTGCGACGACCTTTCGGGGGCCGATATCGTGCTGCTGGGCGTGTCGCGTACGTCCAAAACGCCGCTGTCGATGTATTTGGCCTATCAGGGTTACAAGGTCGCAAACGTTCCGCTGGCGCACGGCATGGAGCCGCCGAAGTCGATTTACGAGGTCGACCCGATGCGCCTGTTCGGCCTGATTTCGACCGTTGACGTAATTTCTGAGATTCGCGACAGCCGCTTGGGCGATGACTACGCCCGCGCCGTCGCCGGCTCCTATGCCGAGCCCGAGAGTGTGCGCAGCGAGCTTGAGGAAGCCCGTGCCCTCATGAAGCGCCTAGGCTGCTTTGTGGTGCGTACCGACGGTAAGGCGATTGAGGAGAGTGCATCCGAGATCATCGGTCATTTGGAGGAAATCCAAGAAGCTCGAGCCCGTCGTGCCGCTCGCCGAGCCCAACAAAAGTAGCTAATTTGGGACGGGGCTTTTTTAGCTACCCCGGCTGAGGCCGCGAGCTTTTTGGCCGATTGCCGACGGGGTAGCTAAAAAAGCCCCGTCCTAAAAAGACTAACAAAAATAATGCATGATAATGGTAAAGCGATTTAACAAAGTTCTTTCAGTTAACCTGCAAGTCTCCTACACTGGTATCTTCATAAGGTAACCACCTTTATCTACCGTTTACCGTCAGTTTTACCACGTTTACCAAACCTCGCACCCTCTACGCAAGCACTTCCAATACCCGCCGTATAGTACCCTCACGGCCCGCATCCGGCGGGTCGATTCGTTACCACGGTCGTGCGCGACAGCGCATGGAAGGGGAGTATCGTGAGCGATTGCAAGAGGGTTTACCGTTTTGGAACCGACGCCCAGGGCACCTGTGTCACTGAGGGCGACAAGTCCATGAACTTTGTGCTTGGCGGCAAGGGTGCAAATCTTGCCGAGATGAGCCGCATCGGCCTGCCGGTTCCCGGTGGCTTTACCATTACCTGCCAAACCTGTGTCGAGTACTCCGGCGCCGGCAACGTGTGGCCCGAAGGCGCACTCGATGAGATCGTTGCCGCCGAGGCCGATCTCGAAGCCCGCTGCGGCAAGAAGCTTGGTGACGCATCCGACCCGCTGCTCGTGTCAGTTCGCTCGGGTGCTCCGTTCTCCATGCCCGGCATGATGGACACGGTCCTCAACTTGGGCCTTAACGACGACTCCGTTCTGGGCCTCATTGCCCAGACGCAAAATCCGCGTTTTGCCTGGGATAGCTACCGCCGCTTTATCCAGATGTTCTCCAACGTCGTTATGGGTGTCGATGCCGACTTGTTTGAGAACGCCCTGACCCAGGCTCGCTTGGTCGCCGGCGTTCGCGTCGATTCCGAGCTTTCGGCCGAGGACCTGCAGGAGCTCGTCGAGACCTTCAAGGGCATATTCTCCGAGAACGTCGAGGCTGCCCTGTATCCCGAGCTCGAGGTTGTCGACGGCAAGCCCGTCTTCCCGCACGATCCGGAGCTCCAGCTGCGCCTTGCCATCCAGGCCGTCTTTGGCAGCTGGATGAACGAGCGCGCCTGCATCTACCGCAAACAACATGGCATTTCCGACGAGCTCGGTACCGCCGTCAACGTCCAGGCCATGGCTTTTGGCAACAAAGGCGAGACCTCTGCGACCGGCGTCGCCTTTACGCGCAATCCGGCCGATGGCACCAAGGAGTTCTACGGTGACTTTTTGGTTAACGCCCAGGGTGAGGACGTCGTCGCCGGCATCCGCAACACTGAGCCCATCGCCGACCTCAAGACCACCCCGGGCCTCGAGTCCGCTGGTGAGGAGCTCGAGCGCGTTTTCCTGACGCTCGAGGATCATTACCGCGATATGTGCGATATCGAATTCACCATCGAGCAGGGTAAACTTTGGATGCTTCAGACCCGCGTGGGCAAGCGCACCGCTACCGCCGCGCTGCGCATCGCTATCGAGATGGTCGAGGAGGGCCTCATCACCCGCGAGGAGGCCGTGAGTCGCATCGATCCCGCGCAGCTCGACCAGCTTCTGCATCCGCAGTTCGACTCCTCCAAGAAGTACGAGGCCCTGGCCAGCGGCCTTAACGCCAGCCCCGGCGCCGCCGTAGGCGAGGTCGTGTTCTCGAGCGACGATGCCGTCGCGCGCGCCAACGAGGGCCACAAGGTCATTCTGGTTCGCTGGGAGACCAACCCCGATGACTTGAAGGGCATGGTCGCTGCCGAGGGCATCCTTACCAGCCACGGCGGCAAGACGAGCCATGCCGCCGTTATCGCCCGCGGTATGGGTACGCCCTGCGTCTGCGGCGTTGAGCGCTTCCATATTGACGCCGCCGAGAAGGTCGTGCGCATCGAGGGCAGCGACCGCGTGCTTCACGAGGGCGACATCATCTCCATCGACGGCACTCAGGGCATTGTCGTCGATGGCGCCGTCGATCTGGTCTCCGCCGAGCTCACCGGCGATCTGGACACCATTCTGTCCTGGGCAGACGAGATTCGCCTGGACGAGACCGACGGTCACGCCAACCACGTGCGCGTCAACGCCGACAACCCCGAGGATGCCGCGCTCGCACTCGAGTTTGGCGCCGAGGCCATCGGCCTGTGCCGCACCGAGCACATGTTCCTGGGCGATCGCAAGAACATTATCCAGAGCTTTATCCTGTCCGACGACGAGGCCGTGAAGCAGCAGGCCCTGGCCGACCTGCTCAAGGTTCAGACCGAGGACTTTCTGGCGATGTTTAAGACCATGTCCGGTCGCGATGTGGTCGTTCGCCTGCTCGATCCGCCGCTGCATGAGTTCCTGGATAATCCTCGCGAGCTCGAGGTCGCCATCACCAAGAAGGAAGCCGCCGGCGCCGGCGAGGAAGAGCTTGCCACCCTGCGTGCCCGCCTGCGTCGAATCGACGGCATGGTTGAGTCCAACCCGATGCTCGGCTTGCGCGGTGTGCGCCTGTCCGTTGTCTTTGGCGATCTGCCGCTCATGCAGGTTCGCGCCGTCGCCACGGCTGCTGCCCGCCTTATCAAGGAGGGCGTTGACCCGCGCCCCGAGATCATGGTCCCGCTCGTTTCCATCACAGCCGAGCATGTCCAGACCCGCGAGGTCATCGAGCGCGTGATCGCCGAGGTATCCGCCGAGGAGGGCGTCGAGCTCAATATTCCCGTGGGCACGATGCTCGAGCTGCCGCGCGCCTGCATGGTCGCCGACGAGATCGCCCACCATGCCGACTTCTTCTGCTTTGGCACCAACGACCTCACCCAGACAACCTTCGGCTTCTCGCGCGACGACGCCGAGGCCAAGTTCATCCCGCTGTACATGCACAAGAAGATCCTGAAGGATAATCCCTTCGAGACCATCGACGCGGCGGTGCTCGAGCTGGTGCGTATGGCAGTCGAGAAGGGTCGCGCCGCCAACCCCGACATGCACTTTGGCGTGTGCGGCGAGCACGGCGGCGACCCCAAGTCCATCAAGGGCCTGTTCAACGTGGCCGATGTGGACTACGTGTCCTGCTCGCCCTATCGCGTGCCCCTCGCACGACTGGCTGCCGCCCAGGCCAAGCTCGATGCCAAGCGTTCCGCCTAGCGTTTAGTGTATAGACCCCTAGCGTAGCCCCCTTCATGCCGCCCGTCTCATTTGTGAGGCGGGCGGTTATCATGTGCGGGTTTTGTCTTTTTGTCTGCGAAAAAAATTGTTCTTGCAGCAGAAACCCGCGCGTGTATACTCGAATACGTTTGTTCAACTACGTGCCGGCCAAGGTGGTACGGCACCTCTAGAAGAGTAAGGAATTGCACATGGATTACATCCGCGCAATCGAGCGTCAGCAGATCCGCGAGGACATCCCGCAGGTCCGCGTTGCCGACAACGTCAAGGTTCACTACCGCATTAAGGAAGGCGACCGCGAGCGCATCCAGGTTTTCCAGGGTGACGTTATCCGCATGGCCGGCGCCGGTGCCCGTGAGACCTTCACCGTCCGCAAGATTTCCTTCGGTGTCGGTGTTGAGCGTACCTTCCCGCTTCACAGCCCCAAGATCGCCAAGCTCGAGGTCGTCCGTCATGGTCGCGTCCGTCGCGCCAAGCTGTACTACCTCCGCGACAAGGTGGGCAAGGCTGCTCGCATCCCCGAGAAGCGCTAAGAAGATCGCAGCGTCTGTCCACTCGTTTGGACACAAGGGTCACCTTCGGGTGGCCCTTCTTTTTATCTGATTTCCATGCAAGGAGGGCCTGGTATGGCCAATATGACGAGCTCGATTTCGGCATCGCAGGTTGCCGGCGAGCTGGCGAGTGCCACGTTCGAGGAGATTCCCGCCCTCGTGGAGCACTATCGCGAGGATCCGCGCCAGCAGGTGATCAAGGCTTGCGAACGCGCACTTAAGCGCCATGCCAAGGAACTTTCCGAGCGCGAGCGCGTCAACGGCATGTACGAGCTTATGCATGAGCTCGGCGGCGATGGCGTGGTCGTTGGTGTTGACGAGGTGGGGCGCGGCTCTGTCGCCGGCCCGTTGACGGTCTGCGCTGTCTGCCTTCCCATGGAGCCGCGCGTTTGGGGCATTAACGATTCCAAAAAGCTCACGCCTGCCCGTCGTGAGCTGCTCTCGGTGCAGATTGCCGAGGTGGCTACGGCCATTGGTTTTTGCCATATCGCGCCTGCGGACATCGATGAGATGGGCATGGCCCGCGCCATCCGCGCTGCCGTTGCGGGCGCCGTGGCCGATACGGGGCTCGAGCCCGATTGCGTGCTTATGGACGGCAACCCCTTGGGCGCCGTTCCCAACGAGCGCGATGTGGTCAAGGGCGATGCCAAAATCGCCTGCATCGCCGCTGCTTCCATTATGGCCAAGGTCACGCGTGACGAGATGATGGTCGAGTACGATGCCGAGTATCCCGAATATCATCTTGCTGAGTCAAAGGGCTATGCGAGCCCCGAGCACATTGAGGCTATTCGTAAACATGGCCTTTCTCCGTTGCATCGTGTGAGCTTCTGCGGAAATTTTTTGCAGACGGAGCGTCTTTTTTAAGGCAAATATGGAGACAGGGACTTCTGGGATTTTATAAACCAGCTGGTGGGGACCGCATGCAACGCAATTGTTGCATGCGGTCCCTTTTTTGTTTGTTTTTGGTTGGACTTTGGTTTTCTTTTGGTACTTACCCGCAAGAAAGGCGGCCCCATGATCGGGTCAATATCGTGCGCGGGAAAGGAGACCCCATGTGCGCCGCAAGTGCAAAGAGCAAGACGCAACAGCTCAAAGAGCTTTGGGAGAGCGGGGAGATTGATTGCGCGTCGATTACGCCTGGGTTCATTAAGGGCCTCAGTCCTCGAGAACTGGGCATGCTGGGCGAGCTTATTGCAATCGATTACTTTCGCGAGCGCGGTTATGCCCTCTTGGAACAGGGCTACCGGTGTCCCGAGGGCGAGGCCGATCTGGTACTGCTTGATGAACTTGATGATGTCGTGGTGATGGCTGAGATCAAGACAAGGCGCGTCGCCCTAGATTGCAACACGCGGGTCTTTCCCGAGGAGGCGGTGGACGCCCAGAAGCAGCGTCGCTACCGCCGTATCGCGAGTTGTTACCTTATGGATCACTATCCCCTTAGGGCGATTCGCTTCGACGCGGTGGGCGTTACTATCCGCGGCGGTCATATTGCGGAGATTGAGCATCAATACAACGCATTCGATTGGCAGGTATCGTGATGGCGTTTGACACCTTTGCCGTCCACGCTGCATGTATTCGTGGCGTCGAGGCGATTCCCGTCACGGTCGAGGTCTCGCTTGCCGGCGGTATTCCGGGTATCCAAATGCTTGGCATTCCAAGTATGGAGGTGATGGAGTCGCGTGGCCGCATACGCTGCGCAATGCGCTCGGCGGGATTTGAGATTCCACGGGCGGGCATTACCGTCAACTTGGCTCCGGGCGACATCCGTAAAACGGGCAGTGGTTTTGACCTGCCGATTGCCATCGCGGTACTGGCGGCCGATGGGCAGATTCCCCGCGACCATCTAGACCATTGCCTTATTGCCGGTGAGCTCGGGCTGGATGGTAGCGTGCTGCCCGTAAAAGGCGAGGTTGCGTTTCAGTTGTTGGCGCGTGATATGGGCCTGTCCTTTATTGCAGGAAGATCGGATCAACATGTACCGCTTGCCGGTGTGGACTGTGGCTTTATCGACCATCTGTCTCAGCTCGCCCGCGGTATGGGCGAGGCGGCTCGGCATTATCTGGATTCCGAGGGTGTCGAGGCGTCGTTTGAGCCAGAACTTGATTATGCCGATGTGCTGGGGCAGGAGGTTGCCAAGCGCGGCATTGCGCTCGCGGCGGCGGGGGAGCTCGGCCTGCTTATGATTGGCTCGCCGGGTTCGGGCAAGACCATGCTCGCACGCCGCATGACGGGTATCTTGCCCGAGCTTTCTCTCGAGGATCAGCAAGAGGCGCTGTGCATCCATTCGGTCTTGGGCGAGAACATCGATGGTTTGCTGGCGGGACACCGGCCGTTCCGTAGCCCCCACCACAGCATTTCGACTGCGGGCCTTATTGGCGGCGGACGGCCGGTGCACCCGGGCGAGATTAGCCTAGCGCACGGCGGCGTGCTCTTTTTAGACGAGCTTGCCGAGTTTCCCAACAGCGTGCTGCAGACACTCCGTCAGCCCATAGAGCGCGGCTACGTCAAGATCGTACGCGTCGATGGGGCTTTCACGTTTCCCTCGAGGTTCCAGCTGCTTGCCGCGAGCAATCCCTGTCCCTGCGGCTTTTTGGGCGATCGCGAGGTACCGTGCCGCTGCTCGGCTTCGATGGTTGAGCGCTATCGGTCTAAGCTACGTGGTCCCTTGGCCGATCGTATTGACCTTATGATTGACGTGACCCGACCCGATCCGCAGGTAATTATCGAGGGTGCCGAGGGTATGTCGTCAGCTGAACTACGTGACTATGTTGTGCGGGGTCGGGCATTTCGTGCCTGGCGCGAGTCCCGTTTGGACGATGCAGATGCCGAGGCCGAGGACGATGAGTCACGTTCCATCGACGGCGTCGTGTCGACCTTTGCGCTCGATGGGGCAGCGGAAAAGTGCGTGCTCGGCCTGTCGAGGCGCACACATCTCACAGGGCGCGGCATCGTGCGCTTGGTGCGTATCGCGCGCACGATCGCCGATGTTGCCGAAAGTGAGCGGGTAACCCAAGACCACGTGCTCGAGGCGGCGATGTACCAGGGGAGGAGGGACCAGTAATGCCCAAGGAGACTTTTGAGCTGCATCCCGGTGATGCGTTGTATCCAGCTACCGTTTTGGAGCTCTCCGATGTACCCCAGACGCTTTATGTGCGTGGCGACCCCGCCGCACTGTCGACGCCCGCGCTCTCAATCATCGGCGCTCGTAAGGCCTCGCCGTACGGCCTTGCCGTGGCAGAGCTGGCCGCGAAAGTTGCGGTCGAGGCGGGGGTGACGGTGGTCTCGGGCGGTGCGGTCGGCTGCGACCAGGCCTCGGGTTGGGCTGCGGTCAACGCTGGTGGCAGGCACGTCGTGGTGTTGGGTACGGGCGCCGACGTGGTTTACCCGCGCTCGAGTGCAGGGCTCATCGCGCGCACGATCGATACGGGCGGCGCGGTCGTGTCCATCTCGCCTTGGGGTATGGGGCCACGCAAGTTTGCCTTTCCGCGGCGTAACCGGGTGATTGCCGCGCTTTCGCAGGCGCTCTTCGTGTCGGAGGCCGGCATGCCCTCGGGCACGTTCTCGACAGCAGAGGCCGCCATGGACCTGGGGCGCGAACTGCTCGCGGTACCGGGCTCCATTTTGTCACCAGAGTCGCGTGGGACCAACTACCTCATCGCCAACGGGGCCTGCTGCATTGTTGACGAGGAGTCTATTGAGATGGCCATCTCGCGAATATACGGCACCCTGCGTTATTCACGTCCCGATGCGCCCGGTATCGCCGATCTGGACCCCACGCAGCAGGCCGTGATGCACGCGCTCATTGCCTCGCCGCTCAAGGTCGATGACATTGCCGCGCTCGTCTCCCTCGATGCCGTCGGCGTGCTCAAACTCCTGGGCTCACTCGAGCTCGAGGGACTCATCGAGCGCATGATGGATGGAAGGTATGCGCCCTCAAAGTTTGCGCTTCACGCTCAGACGCCCTTCGGTCACAATGGAAAGCGTGTCAATTAGAGAGGTGTTTGCAGATGCTGTTTGATCAAGTGACGGTTATCGGTGGCGGTCTGGCGGGATCGGAATGCGCGATTCAGCTGGCAGATCGCGGGTTTGCCGTAAAGCTGTGCGAGATGCGGCCGCTGGTGACCTCTCCTGCCCACCATACCGATCACTTGGCGGAGCTCGTCTGCTCCAATTCGTTTAAGTCGACCCGACCCGATTCCGCCGCCGGCCTGTTGAAGGCCGAACTCGAGCGCATGGGTTCGGTGCTGCTCGACTGCGCTCATCGCGCTGCCGTTCCCGCTGGTGGCGCCTTGGCGGTCGACCGTGTTAAATTCTCCGAGCTCGTCGAGGCCGAGGTTGCCGCCCGCCCCAATATCGAGGTCGTTCACGGCGAGATCACCCAGATTCCCGAGGGCCATGTGGTTATCGCCGCGGGTCCCTTGTGCTCGCCGGCGTTGAGCGGGGAGGTCATGAAGCTCGTCGGTGGTGATTCCCTGGCGTTCTTTGACGCCGCGGCCCCGATTGTCGATGCCTCGACGCTCGATATGGATGTGCTGTTCTCGCAGTCGCGCTACGAGGAGCAGGGGAGTGGCGACTATCTCAATGCCCCGCTCAACAAGGAGGAGTACGAGGCCTTTATCGAGGCGCTTACCACGGCCGATCGCGTGGTGCTCAAGGACTTTGAGGGCGGGGATCTCTTCCAGGCCTGTCAGCCAGCCGAGGAGGTTGCGCGCACGGGCAAGGATGCCATCCGCTTTGGCGCTATGAAGCCCGTCGGGCTCACCGACCCGCGCACCGGTCGCCGTCCCTGGGCGGCGATTCAGCTGCGCGCCGAGAACAAGGAGAAGACCGCCTATAACCTGGTTGGTTTCCAGACCAACCTGACCTTCGGCGAGCAGAAGCGCGTTTTTCATATGGTTCCCGGTCTGGAGAATGCCGAGTTTTTCCGCTATGGCGTCATGCATCGCAATACCTTTGTCGATGCTCCCCATGTGCTCGATGGGACCTTCGCCGTACCCGGCACGGGCGTGCGCCTTGCCGGACAGATTACCGGTACGGAGGGTTACATGGAAGCGGTCGCGACGGGTCTCCTCGCTGCGCTCAATACCTATGCCGAGGCTATCGAGGTTGCTCCTGTCGAGCTGCCGCGCGTGGGCGCTCTCGGCGCGCTCGTGGGCTATGCGACCGATCCCGCTACGGTCGGATATCAGCCCATGCATGTTAATTTTGGCCTGGTGCCTCCCCTCGAGGACGGTAAACGCCGCAGCAAACGTGAGCGCTATCAGGCCTATGCGGATCGCGCCCTTAAGGCCCTGGATTCCTATCTGGAATCGCGCTCCGACCTGTTTGGGGGCGACCGGCCATAGCCTTTGACCTGTACGGTGCCGTCGACTCGTTCATAGCCTATATTGCACGCGTCGAGGGGCTTTCTTCTAACACTGTTATCGCTTACGGCTCTCGTCTGGAGCGTTTTGCCGCTTGGTGCGAGCGTGGGGATATCGATGCACGCACGGCGGACGTACGTACCGTTCGCATGTATCTGGCGGAGCTGTCGCGCGAGCAGGTGGCGCCCAGGACGATTGCGGCGCACCTGTCTGCCATTCGTTCGTTCTATCGATGGATGGCTGCCGAGGGTCTTATCGATGGAGACGCTGTCTCTGCGATTGCCTCGCCCAAGCTTCCACGCGATTTGCCCGGGGTGCTGACCACCCAGCAGGTTAAGGCACTGCTTGCAGCGCCAGACGTTTCAACGCCTGCGGGACTGCGCGATGCGGCGATGCTCGAATTGCTCTATGCATCTGGGGCTCGCATCTCCGAGCTTGCGGCACTCAATGTTGAGTCCATTGCTTGGTCCGAGCGAACGCTGCGGCTTTGGGGTAAGGGGAGCAAGGAGCGTATCGTGCCCCTGTATCGGCGTGCTCTCGATGCGACCCGCCGCTATATTGAGGAAGGAAGACCGGAGCTTCTTGCTCAGGCAAAGCGTGGCGACGGTACGAACGGTGTGCATCCGCTGTTTATCTCGGCACGCGGCAACCGTATGAGCGCCGCCATGCTTAGGCGACGGTTTCATATGTTGGCGACGCTTGCGGGCATTCCTTCCGATATCGCCCCGCATGCGATGCGCCATACTTTTGCGACCGATTTGCTCGAGGGCGGAGCGGACTTGCGCTCTGTCCAGGAGTTGCTGGGGCATGCAAGCTTGTCCACCACGCAGATTTATACGCATCTCACGCCCGATCGGCTCAAACGCGCCGTTACCCAAGCCCTTCCGCGCGGCGAGTAAGGCAGGAGAGGGGTTCTATCCAATCGATCGCGCGTCCGTGTGTGTGGTTTTGATTTCGGGTTGGCAGAAAGATGTAATCCTGCTATCATTCATCGGGTTGCTTCACGGCAACAGGTTTTTATCACGCACGCGCGGCTACTTCATACCGTGGTGCCCGGGCTTTGGTAGCACATGTCCGGGTTGGTTTTGGAGGATGACCCCGCGCGGAGGCAAACCACAGGAGGTTTAACATGGCTACCAAGATTAATATCCGCACCCTGCTCGAGGCCGGCTGCCACTTCGGTCACCAGACCCGTCGCTGGAACCCCAAGATGAAGCCGTTCATCTTCGGTGAGCGCAACGGCATCTACATCCTCGACCTCAAGCAGACTATTCTTGACGCCGACCAGGCTTACACCTTCGTCAAGAACGTTGCCAAGGGTGGCAACGTGCTGTTCGTCGGCACCAAGAAGCAGGCTCAGGAGGCCGTCAAGAACGCCGCTGAGCGCGCCAACATGCCTTACATCAACCAGCGTTGGCTCGGCGGCATGCTGACCAACTTCGTCACCATCCGCTCCCGCATCAACCGCATGGAGGAGCTCGAGGCCATGGTCGAGGACGGCCGCATGGCTGTTCTTCCCAAGAAGGAGCAGGCTGTTCTGGGTAAGGAGCTCGCTAAGCTCCAGACCAACCTCGGTGGCGCCCGCGACATGAAGGGTCTGCCCCAGGCTCTCTTCGTCATCGACACTAAGCGCGAGGAGAACGCCATCAAGGAGGCCCAGCGCCTGAACATCCCCGTCGTCGCTCTGATCGATACCAACTCCGATCCCGACGAGGTCGAGTACGGCATCCCCTGCAACGATGACGCCATCTCCGCTGTCACCCTTATGTGCGAGCTCATGGCCGACGCTTGCCTCGCTGGCTCCGGCAAGGAGCAGGTCTCCGAGGCCGAGATGGCCGCTGAGCCCAAGGCCGAGTAAATCAGTCCTATTTAAGTCTTTTTCATCTCTTTGAAAGGAACCACAATGGCCCAGATTACCGCCGCTATGGTCAAGCAGCTCCGCGAGATGACCGACTCCCCGATGATGGAGTGCAAGAAGGCTCTCGTCGAGGCTGACGGTGACATGGACGCCGCTGTTGACGTTCTGCGTAAGAACGGCCTCGCTAAGGCTGCCAAGAAGGCTGGCCGCGAGACCAACGAGGGCGCTGTCGCCGCGTTCGTCTCCGAGGATGGCAAGACCGGCGCTCTGCTCGAGCTCTCCTGCGAGACCGACTTCGTCGGCTCCAACGCCAAGTTCACCGGCTTTGCTTCCAAGGTCGCCGAGGTTGTCGCCACCACCGAGCCGGCCGATGTCGACGCTCTGCTCGAGAAGCCGATGGGCGAGGAGACCGTTTCCTCCGAGCTCACCGAGATGATTCACATCATGGGCGAGAACATGAAGATCTCCCGCTTCGCCGCCCGCAAGGCCGAGAACGGCGCTCTCGCTTCTTACATCCACATGGGTGGTAAGATCGGCGTCCTCGTCGAGTTTGCTTTCGAGAAGGCTGAGACCGCTCAGGCTGAGTCCTTCAAGACCTTTGCCCACGACGTTGCCCTTCAGGTTGCCGCCGTCGCTCCGATCTGCGCTACCCGCGATCAGGTTCCGGCCGAGACCGTCGAGCATGAGAAGCAGATCTACATGGCTCAGGCTGCCGAGTCCGGCAAGCCCGAGGCCATCCAGGAGAAGATGGCTGTTGGCCGCCTGGAGAAGTTCTACAAGCAGTCCGTGCTCACCGAGCAGGAGTTCATCAAGGACAGCTCCCTCACCATCAAGAAGTACGCTGAGCAGGTCTCCAAGGAGCTCGGCGATACCATTACCGTCGTTGCCTTCGACCGTCTGGTCCGTGGCGAGTAAATAAGCTCTTGTAGCTGGTAATGAGCAGGCTGTGGGTTTTACTCACAGCCTGCTTTTTCATGCCTCTAAGCAGAGCCTTTGATATCATATTGAGAGTCTAATTAAAGGAGGATCGCTTTGTCCGACATCCGATATAAACGCGTGCTTTTGAAGCTTTCCGGCGAAGCACTGATGGGCGATGGCCACTATGGCATCGACCCCAAGGTTACCGACCATCTTGCCAAGCAGGTCAAGGAGCTGCTCGCCGTTGGCCATGAGGTCGGCATCGTTGTCGGCGGCGGCAATATTTTCCGCGGCATGGCTGGAGCTGCCGGCGGTATGGAGCGTGCTCAGGCCGATTACATGGGCATGCTTGCAACCGTTATGAACGCGCTCGCCCTGCAGGATGCCTTCGAGCATAACGATGTTCCTTGCCGCGTTATGAGTGCCATCCAGATGAACGAGATTTGCGAGCCCTATATTCGTCGTCGCGCCATCAATCACCTGTCCAAGGGCAATGTCGTTATCTTCGCAGCCGGCTCGGGCAATCCGTACTTTACGACTGACACCGCCGCGGCCCTTCGTGCCTGCGAGATCGGTGCGGAGATTCTGATTAAGGCCACCAAGGTCGACGGTATCTACGACAAAGATCCCGTCAAGTGCGCCGATGCCGTCCGCTTTGACAAGATCACCTATCACGAGGTGCTCGTCCGCGGCCTGCAGGTTATGGATTCCACGGCTACGGCCCTGTGCCAGGATAACCGTATGCCCATTTTGGTCCTCAACATCGATGGCGAGGACAACGTCAAGCGCGCGCTTTCGGGTGAGCCCGTCGGCACGCTCGTCTATCAGGAGGATTAAGCATGGCAGAGAACATCACCGCCCACATGGACAAGTCGCTTGAGTCCCTCAAGCACAACTTCTCCAAGGTCCGTACCGGCCGAGCCAACGCTAACATTCTGTCCGACATCACCGTCGATTATTACGGTGTTCCCACGCCGGTCACGCAGGTTGCCGCCGTAAAGACCCCCGAGGCCCACATGCTGCTCATCGAGCCGTGGGATAAGGCGCTTATCAACGCCATCGTCAAGGCCATCGGCGCTTCCGATCTGGGTATTACCCCCAACTCCGATGGCACCGTTGTTCGTCTTCCGTTCCCGGCTCCCACCGAGGAGCGCCGTCGCGAGCTCGTCAAGGAGTGCCGCGAGTACGCCGAGCAGGCCAAGGTGTCTATCCGTAACATCCGTCGCGACTTTAACAACAAGCTCGAGCGCGATGAGGAGCTCACCGAGGACGACGTCCGCCGTGAGCAGGCCAAGGTGCAGAAGCATACCGACGAGTATGTCGCCAAGGTCGAGGAGCTTCTGAAGGAAAAAGAAGCCGAGGTCATGGAGATCTAAGGTGCAATACGACGAGAACAAACTGGTCGAGTACTTTGCCGACGCCCCTGCGGGCGTCGGTTTTTCCGACCTTGACCTCAATAACATTCCGCGCCATATCTCTTGCATCATGGACGGTAACGGTCGCTGGGCTACGGCGCGAGGTCTTGCCCGTACCGAGGGCCACAAGGCGGGTATCGTCTCCCTTCGTGAGGTCATTACCGCCTGCGTGCGTCTGGGCGTCGACGTGCTTTCCGCCTATGCGTTTTCAACCGAAAATTGGAACCGCCCGCAGCATGAGGTCAACGTCTTGATGCATCTGTTTGCCAAGACGTTTATCGATGAGCTGCCGCTTCTGAAGCGCGAAAACGTCCGTGTTGTCTTTTTGGGTGATATTTCCGCGCTGCCCAAGAAGACCCGCGACGTTTTTGAATGCGGTCTTGCCGAGTGCGCTGATCACACCGGTATGACGCTGGCGCTTGCCGTCAACTACGGCGCGCGTGCCGAGATTACCCGTGCCGCCCGTCAGCTTGCGCTCGATGCTGCCGCCGGCAAGATTGACCCTGCTGCTATCGACGATGATATGGTTGCTTCGCACCTGTACACCGCCGGTCTTCCCGATCCCGAGCTGGTCATTCGCACCTCTGGTGAGCTTCGCCTTTCGAACTATCTGCTGTGGCAGGTGGCTTATTCCGAGTTCTATGTCACCGATACCTATTGGCCTGACTTTGATCGTTGGGGCCTTGTTGACGCCATTTTGGCCTATCAGGGCCGTGACCGTAGGTTTGGTGGACTGAGCAAGACCGAGGAGGCTTAATCGTGTCCGATCGTCCCAAGGCATCCGCTCCCAAGACGGCTGCGCGCAAAGCTGCCACTGCGGGAGCGCCTGCAGCGAAGAGCGGCACCGGTTCGTGGCTTGCGGGCTTTATTACCCGTGCCGCCGCCGGTATCGTCTACGCCGTCGTCTTTATCCTGTGCCTGGTTTTGGGTATCGTGCCCACCGCCATTTTTGTCTCTGTCATGAGCGGGCTTTGCTGCTTTGAGTTTTTCCGTATGACGAGGCTCGATGGCAAGGTCGCCAACGAGCATCTGGGCATTATTGCCGCCGTGCTCTTTCCGTTATCGGCGCTTGGCGATTCGCTTTTGCTGAACGCCCTGCTTTTTGCACTGATGCTCGCGGTGGGCATTTGGTATGTTTGGTCGCCGCGTACCCGCATCTCTGATGTGGCCGTGACGCTCATGGGTCCCATCTACACAGGCTTTATGCTGTCGGCTATTGTGCTGCTGCGCGATGCCGTGCCCGGTTTTGCCGGCGCCCTGCTTTCAGTGGGTGTTTGCGCGTCCCTTTGGGTCTCCGATTCGTTTGCCTACATCGTGGGCAGTCGTATCGGCAAACACAAGATGGTTCCCAAGATCTCTCCCAACAAGAGCTGGGAGGGCTTTGTTGGTGGCATCTTGGGCTCGGTTCTCATCTGGCTCATTTTGTGGGTGACGCATTTCTATAAGCTGAGCTTGCCCTATGCGCTGCTTTGCGGCGTGGTTGTGTCCATCCTGGGCGTTATCGGCGACCTTATCGAGTCGCGCATCAAGCGCGGTGTGGGCGTCAAGGATTCCGGTAACCTTATCCCGGGCCACGGCGGCATGCTCGATCGTAGCGACTCGCTTATCTTCGGCTGCATCACCGCGCAGCTGATGCTGATGATCGGAGGCGTGCTGTAATGTCCTTCCAGACGACCTATGGCTCCGATGGACGTCTCCGTGTTGCCATCCTGGGCTGTACGGGCTCTATCGGCACTCAGGCACTCGATGTTTGCCGTCAGCATGCCGATCGTCTGCAGGTGACGGCGCTTTCCGTTAATTCCAGTACCACTGAGCTCGTTGCGTTTGCCCGTGAGTTTTCGGTTCCGGCGGTTGCCGTGGCCGATGTCGCTTATGGCGATGACGCCGTGCTGCAGGAGTTGCCCGAGGGAACGGAGCTCGGCGTTGGTGCGCAAGCGGTTTGCGAGCTCGCGCGTCGCGACGATGTTGACTGCGTGCTTGTCGCTATTGTGGGCGCCGCCGGTCTCGAGGCAAGCCACGCGGCCTTGACCTCGAATAAGCGTCTTGCCCTTGCCAATAAGGAGTCGCTCGTTGTTGGCGGTGACCTGCTGATGCCGTTGGCTCAGCCCGGTCAGCTTATCCCGGTCGATTCCGAGCACTCTGCAATTTACCAATGCTATCTGGGTGAGAATCCGCGCGAGGCCCATTGTATTTGGCTTACCTGCTCGGGCGGTCCGTTCTTTGGCCGTTCGCGCGAGGAACTCGACCGTGTGTCGCGCGCCGATGCCCTGGCGCACCCTACGTGGGCTATGGGTGCCAAGATCACGATTGACTCCGCTACCCTCATGAACAAGGGCCTGGAGCGTATCGAGGCGATGCGCCTGTTCGGTTGCGACCTCGACTTTATCAACGTGGTCGTGCAGCGCCAGTCAAAGATTCATTCGATGGTCGAGTTTGCCGACGGCTCCGTGATGGCGCATCTCGGGGCATCTGACATGCGCATTCCCATCCAGTTTGCCTTCTCGTATCCCGAGCGCTGGGATACTCCGGCTCCGCGCATCGATTTCCGCGAGTTGGGTCAGCTTACCTTTGATGCGGCCGACATGGATACGTTCCGCTGCCTGGCGCTGGCCGAGCGTGCGGGCAAGACGGGCGGCACCATGCCGTGCGTGCTCAATGCCGCCAACGAGGTTGCCGTCGATGCCTTCCTGCATGATGGCTGCAGTTTTACCGATATCGATCGCATTGTGGAATCCTGTATGGATGCGCATGATACGCAGACGGTCGATTCGTTTGAACAGCTTCGCGGTATCGATGCGTGGGCGCGTGAAAAGGCCGCGCAAGTGCTCGTCGCAACCCGTTCTTAACCCATAAGGATTGCTTTTTCGTTGTATGGAAACTGTTCTGAGCGTTCTCTCATCGGTCTTTTGGGGCCTGCTGATGCTTTCCGTCCTCGTGTTTTTGCACGAGGGCGGCCACTTTTTGGCGGCGCGTGCCTGCGGCGTCCGGGTGACTGAGTTCTTTTTGGGCCTGCCGTGTCGCTTTGATATCCATCATACGTCGCGTCGCATCGGAACCAAGTTTGGCGTGACCCCGCTGTTGCTGGGTGGGTATGCTGCCATCTGTGGCATGGATCCGACCGATGTCTCGTGTGCCGATCGCGTGCTTGCCGCCATCTATCGCCACGGCCGTGTGACGGTGGCCGATCTTGCCGTCGAGCTCGAGCTGTCCGAGGAGGATGTGCTCGAGGCCTGTGCTTTGCTGCTGGGTTGGGGCTCCATAGCTCCTTGGTATGAAGAAGGGGAAAAGCCTTCGCCTGGTTACTATCCCACCAAGTACCAGACCCTGCCGCGTGATGCGGCGGGTTATACCACCTTTGACGGCCGTCGGTTCGATCGCGAGCACGCGACTGCCGAGGGCGATGTATGGGAACTGCCGTGCGGCGAGGCCGAATTCCTTGCACGCGAGCGCTCGCACACCTATTTGGGTCAGGGCTTTTTCAAGCGTGCCTTTATGCTGCTTGCGGGCATTATCGTCAATATCCTGACGGGCTTTTTGCTCCTTATGAGCATCTATTCCATCGCGGGTGTCACGGTGCCGGTGGACACCAATGTGATCGGACAGGTTGACGAAGGCTCGATTGCCTCCGCGGCGGGAATCGAGGATGGCGACGCGATTCTTTCGGTCGACGGAGTATCGTGCTCTACCTGGATGGACGTTTACGATGCCATTGGCAAGGCTGCTGGTAAGGACGATATCGCCATTGAGTACGAGCGTGACGGCAAGAAGCATTCGACTACGGTTGCGCTCAAAGAGGACGAACGCCTAGGTGTGTATGTCTCTACGCAGGTGGTCCGTTTAGACCCTATCACGTCGGCTCGCCTGTCGTTCTCCTATGTCGTGCAGACAGCGCAGGGCGTGATGCGCCTGCTCCAGCCTCAGCATACGATGGAGATTCTCGATCAGTCCTCTTCGATCGTGGGTATTAGCGTTATGTCCTCGCAAGCTGCTGCTGCCGGCCCTGCCACGTTCCTTTCGTTTGCCGCCCTCATTTCGTTCTCGCTTGGCTTTATGAACCTGCTGCCCATCCCGCCACTCGATGGCGGCAAGTTGGTCATCGAGATCATTCAAAAGATTGCGGGCCGCGAGCTTCCGCTCAAGGTCCAGACGATCGTGAGCTATGTGGGCATCGCGCTCTTTGCGCTGCTGTTTATCTATATGCTTCGTTCCGACATCCTTCGATTTATTCTGTAGGGGAGTGTTTGGATTGTCTTTATCCCATCCTTTGCCTCGCGAGTTGACGCGCCCCGTGCATGTGGGCGGCGTGCAGATCGGTGGAGGCGTGCCGGTGGTGGTCCAATCCATGACCTGCACCGATACCGCTGATACCCAGGCAACGCTTGCTCAAGTGTGCGCGTTGGCGCAGGCTGGCTGCGATATCGTGCGCGTGAGCGTGCCCACCGAGGCCGCGCTTGAGGGTTTCCGCACCATCTGTGCCGAGTCTCCGGTGCCGATCGTTGCCGACATCCACTTTAACCATAAGCTCGCCATTGGTGCCGTTGAGGCCGGTGCTGCCAAGCTGCGCATCAATCCCGGCAATATCGGCGATTGGGCCAAGGTTGACGCGGTGATCGATGCTGCGGGTGCCGCGGGCTGTGCGATTCGTATCGGCGTCAATGCTGGTTCGCTTGAGCAGGATATCGCTGAGCGCGACGACCTCACGCAGCCCGAAAAGCTCGTGATGTCGAGCGAACGTTTCGTCAAGCATTTTGAAGACCGCGGCTTTACGAACATTGTGCTTTCGGCCAAGGCCCATAGCGTGCAAACGACGCTCGACACCTATCGTGCCCTGTCGCGTGAGATTCCCCACGTTCCGCTCCACCTGGGCGTAACCGAGGCGGGTACCAAGCTGCAGGGCACCGTCAAGAGCTCGGTGGGCCTTGGAATCCTGCTGTCCGAGGGAATCGGTGACACCATGCGCGTTTCGCTCACGGCCGATCCGGTTGAGGAGCCGCCGGTCGCCTGGGGAATTTTGCAGTCGCTGGGCCTGCGTCGCCGCGGCCCCGAGATTGTCTCGTGCCCCACGTGCGCCCGCTGTCAGGTTAACCTGATCGCAATCGCCGAGGAAGTAACCGAGCGGCTTAAGAACTATGCCGCGCCGCTTTCGATTGCCGTCATGGGATGTGCCGTCAATGGTCCCGGTGAGGCTTCTGATGCCGACCTGGGCGTTGCTTGCGGACGTGGTCAGGGCCTGCTCTTTTCGCACGGCCAGATCATTGGTAAAGTAGCGGAGGACCAAATTGTCGACGCGCTTATGGCCGAGGTCGACAAGCTTATTGAGGAGAAATAAATGACCCGAGCAATGTATATGTCTAAGCTGTATGCTCCGACGCTCAAAGAGGATCCGGCTGACGCTGAGCTTGCGAGCCATCGCCTGCTGCTCCGTGCCGGTATGATCCGCAAGGAGGCCGCCGGTCTCTATTCCTATCTGCCGCTCGCGTGGCGCTCGATTCGCAAGATCGAGAACATCGTGCGCGACGAGATGGACGCCGCCGGCGCCCAGGAGCTCATGATGCCCATCATGGTCGATGCCGAGCTGTGGCGTGAGTCCGGTCGTATCGATGCCTATGGCAAGGAGCTCGTGCGCTTTGATGACCGCCACGGCCGCGAGTTCGTGCTCGGCCCCACGCACGAGGAGACCGTGACTGCCCTGGTGCGCAACGAGCTGCGTTCATACAAGCAACTGCCGGTGAATCTCTATCACATCCAGGACAAGTTCCGCGACGAGTTCCGTCCCCGCTTTGGCCTGATGCGCGGTCGCGAGTTCATCATGAAAGACGCCTACAGCTTTTCTGCCACGCAGGAGAGCCTGCAGGAGGAGTACGACAAGATGAAGCAGGCCTACGCCAATATCTGCGAGCGCTGCTACATCAAGGCCCTGCCCGTCGTCGCCGATTCCGGCGAGATCGGTGGCGACACCTCCGTCGAGTTCATGGCGCTGGCAGATGCCGGCGAGGCTTCGCTGGTCTACTGCGACGATTGTGGCTTTGCTGCCGACGACGAGGCGGCAAGCACCAAGGTCGTTGTGACCGAGGGCCCCGGCGACGGCACACTCACCAAGGTCGAGACTCCGGGTATGGGCACCATCGAGGCCGTCGCCAAGTTCTTCGGCTTCCCCGAGAACGGTACGCGCAAGTCGCTGGCTCTCATCGACGCCGAGGGCAAGCCGGTTGTGGCCATCGTTCCGGGCGATCATGAGCTCAACGACTGCAAGGCCGAGCATGTCTTTGGCAAGGGCTATCGCATGATGACCGACGAGGAGCTCCAGACCTACGGTCTGCATAAGGGCTTTATAGGACCGGTTAACCTGCCGGAGGGCATTCGTCTGGTCTGCGACGAGAGCCTGCGCGAGTCCAAGCAGTGGGCCTGCGGTGCCAACGAAGTCGACTATCACTTTACCGGTGCCTGCCCCGAGCGCGACTTTACCGTCGACGAGTGGGCCGACCTGGTTACCGTCGTTGCCGGCGACCCTTGCCCGCACTGCGGCAAGCCGCTCTCCGCTGCTCGCGGCATCGAGGTTTCCCAGGTCTTCCAGCTGGGCACCAAGTACTCCGAGGCCATGGGTGCCACCTTTATGGACGAGGACGGCAAGGAGAAGCCGCTTATCATGGGTTGCTACGGCGTGGGCGTGTCCCGCTCGCTCGCTGCCGTCGTGGAGCAGCACAACGACGAGCACGGTATCGTTTGGCCGGTCTCCGTTGCACCGTACGAGGTTGCGGTGATTCCGCTCGACCCCAAGAAAGAGGAGTGCGCTTCTGTTTGCGATCAAATCGTCGAGGGTCTGTGCGCCGAGGGTATCGAGGTTGTCGTTGACGACCGTGACGAGCGTCCCGGCTTTAAGTTTGCCGACAACGACCTTATGGGCTTCCCTTATCAGGTGGTGCTCGGCAAGCGCGGCCTTAAGAACGGCACCGTCGAGCTCAAGGATCGTGCCACGGGCGAGCGCGAGGATGTGGCGATCGATGAGGTTGTCGCCAAGGTCGCTGAGCTTGTGAAAGCAGCACGCCGTTAATCGAGCCCGCTGCGTTTAGTGCACTTGTTAAGCGGCCCTGCGTCTCTCGAGGTAGAGATGCAGGGCCGCTTTTGCGTCTAAGGGACATTTGTTGCTAAAAGGAAAACCCCGCAGCCCATGCGAGCTGTGGGGTTTTCCTTTGTGCCTCCGATGCGAAATAAATCGCTCAGATATTACTGATAATCGACGACGTCGATCCAGTTCTTAAGGAACTCATCGTTCACGTTGCGCTTACGAGCGAGCTCGGAAGCGGCGACGATGCTCGTCCACTGACGCACGACCTGCATGGGCATGTCGGCGCGATCGCAGTAGAGCTCCAGGTAGGCCTCGGCCTGGTCCTTGCTGTTGAGGGCAAAGAGCAGGTAGGTGGTGGCAACGTCGGCAGCAGGGGAGCCTTGGGTGGCGTGTGCCCAGTCGCAGACGTACAGCTGGCCGTCGTCGCCAACGATGACGTTGGAGGGGTTGAAGTCGCCGTGGCAGACCTTGAACTCCTTGGTCATGCCGTCCAGACGCTCCTGAAGGTTGTAGCGCGTGGTGGCATTGAGCTGATCGAGGCTGTCGATCATGCGGGCGAACTTGTCGCGCTGGCGGTTGAGCAGCGGGGAGGTGTAGCCGTGGATCTCGATCTGGAGGTCGACGAACATCTCGAGGTACTCACCAAAGCGCTGGGGCTCGGCAGTCATCTTCTCGGCAAGGGTGGTGCCCGGAACCTTCTCGGTCAAGAGCGCCCAGCCGTTGGCGTTCTCGAGCTGAGAAACCTCGAGAGCCTTGGGGCTTCGGATGCCGCACTCATTGATGCGGGCAAGATTCAAAGCCTCGTTGAACACGTCGGAGACGGGCTTGGTCTCGTTAAAGACCTTGACGATCTTGTCGCCCAGGTCGTAAACGACTTTGTTGCCGCGACGGACGAGCTCGGTCTTGGATTCGGGGAGCAGCATGATTGCATCCTTTCAACGATGCGATAGAAGCAGCGGCGGGGGCGTGCGTGCGCCCGTTCACCCCCGCCGAAATAACCGTGCTAAAAACTAGCAGACGGCGTAGTCCTGGGGCTCGCGGCCATAGTAGGCGTCCAGGTAGAGCTCCTTGATCTCGCTCATGAGCGGGTAGCGCGGGTTAGCGCCGGTGCACTGGTCGTTGAATGCCTGCTCGGTCATCTCGTCGAGGGTGTCGAGGAAGTACTGCTCGTCAACACCGTAGTCGGCGATGGTCTTCTTGACACCGATGAAGTCCTTGAGCTCCTCGAGCTTCGTGATGAAGTTCTCGAAGACCTCCTTGTCGTCCTTGCCCTCGATACCGCAGTACTTGGCCATCTCGGCGTAGTTGTGCAGCGCGTTGGGGTAAGGATACTGGGAGAACGTGCCCATCTTGACGGGGGCCTCGGCGGCGTTGTAGCGCATGACGCGAGTCAGGATGATGGCGTTGGCGATGCCGTGGGGCAGGTGATGGAAGGCACCGAGCTTGTGGGCCATGGAGTGGTTGAGACCCAGGAAGGCGTTGGCGAAGGCCATACCGGCCATGCAGGAGGCGTTGTGCATCTCCTCGCGGGCATGCGGGTCCTTGGCGCCGTTTTCGAAGCTGGAGGGCAGGTTCTCGAAGACGAGCTTGGCAGCGCGCTCGGAGAGGCCCTTGGTGTAGTCGGAGGCCATGATGGAGACATAGGACTCGATGGCGTGGGTCATGACGTCGATGCCGGAGGCGGCGGTCAGGCCGCGCGGGGCGGTCATGCAGTTGTCGGCATCGACGATAGCCATGTTGGGGAGCAGCGCGTAGTCGGCGAGCGGCCACTTGATGCCGGTCTCCTTGTCGGTGATGATGGCGAACGGCGTGCACTCGGAACCGGTGCCCGAAGAGGTCGGGACGGCGACGAAGTAGGCCTTCTTGCCCATCTCGGGGAAGGTGAAGATACGCTTGCGGATGTCCATGAAGTCCATGGCCATGTCCTCAAACTTGCACTCGGGGTGCTCGTACATCATCCACATGATCTTGCCGGCGTCCATAGCGGAGCCACCGCCGACGGCGATGATGACGTCCGGCTCAAAGAGAGCCATCTGCTTGGCGCCGCGACGTGCGCACTGCAGCGACGGATCGGGCTCGACGTCGTAGAAGCAGTCGTGGGCGATGCCCATCTCGTCGAGCTTGGCTTCGATGGCGCGGGTGTTGCCATTCTTGAAGAGGAACTGGTCGGTGACGATAAAGGCGCGCTTCTTGCCCATGACGCTGCCCAGCTCGTCGAGAGCGACGGGCGTGGAACCCTTCTTGAAGTAGACCTTCTCGGGAGCGCGGAACCACAGCATGTTCTCACGGCGCTCGGCCACAGTCTTAACGTTGATCAAGTGCTTCACCCCAACGTTCTCGGAGACGGAGTTGCCGCCCCAGGAGCCGCAGCCCAGGGTCAGAGACGGCTTCATGCCAAAGTTGTACAGGTCACCGATGCCGCCGTGCGAGGACGGGGTGTTGATGACGATACGGCAGGCCTTCATGACATGCTCGAACAGGCTGATCTTCTCGGCCTGGGCGGGATGCACGTACAGAGAGGCGGTGTGGCCCGGGCCACCGGCGAGTACCAGGTGCTCGGCCTTGTCGACGGCCTCCTGGAAGTCCTTGGCGTGATACATGGCCAGGACAGGGGAGAGCTTCTCGTGGGAGAACTCCTCCTTGGCGGGGTCGGTGGAGGTGACCTCGGCGATCAGGATCTTGGTCTTGGCGGGAACCTCGATACCGGCGAGTTCGGCGATCTTGGCGGCAGCCATGCCGGGGATGCGGTGATCGAGAGCGCCGTTCTTGAACATGGCGCCGCGCAGGGCCTCCATCTCGGCACCCTGCTTGACGAAGTAGCAGCCGCGCTTCTGGAATTCGGCCTTAACCTGGTCATAGATGGTGTCGATGACGGTCACGGACTGCTCGGAAGCGCAGATCATGCCGTTGTCGAAGGTCTTGGAGTGGATGATGGAGTTGACGGCGAGCAGCACGTCGGCGGTGTCGTCGATGACGACCGGGGTGTTACCGGCGCCAACGCCCAGGGCGGGCTTGCCCGAGGAGTAGGCGGCCTTGACCATGCCCGGGCCACCGGTGGCGAGGATGATGTCGACATCGCGCATGACCATGTTGGTCAGCTCGATGGAGGGGACATCGACCCAGCCGATGATGCCCTCGGGGGCGCCGGCCTTGACGGCGGCGTCAAGCACGAGCTTGGCGGCGGCGATGGTGCACTTGGCGGCAGCCGGGTGCGGGGAGATGATGATGGCGTTGCGGGTCTTCAGGCTGATCAGCGTCTTGAAGATCGCGGTGGAGGTGGGGTTGGTCGTCGGGATGACGGCGCCCACGATGCCGATGGGCTCAGCGATCTTGGTGATGCCGTAGGCCTCGTCGCGCTCAATGACACCACAGGTCTTGGTGTTCTTGTAAGCGTTGTAGATGTACTCTGCGGCGTAGTGGTTCTTGATGACCTTGTCTTCAAGAACGCCGCGACCGGTCTCCTCGATGGCCATCTTCGCCAACGGGATACGAGCCTTGTTGGCGGCCATGGCGGCCTCGTAGAAGATCTTGTCGACCTGCTCCTGCGTGTACGTAGCAAAAAGCGCCTGGGCCTCTCGCATCTGAGCGAGCTTAGCCTCAAGCGCCTCTACGTTGTCCACAATTGCGGGAGTAGTGTTTTCCGGTGACTTTTTCACCATTTGTGTCTCCTTGCGATCGGAGATTTACCCTACGTGTTGCATGATAGCAAGAAATTATTCGGCGAACGGTAAGATTCCCGTAAAAGGCACACTAAAACGCTTCAACTAGCTGAAGCGTTTTAATTAAAAATATCAGCCTGACATCGGCCTGCTCATTGGGGACAGACTTATATGAGTGCTTTCACTCATTTGGGACAGACATAGTTTTGTCATTTCGCTGTTCTGGACCTGTTATGGCGGTGCAGCTGCTCGATTATATTCATCTCAATCCCGTGAAAGGTGCGCTCGACTCACTCGAGGCGTACCGATGGTCAAGCTTCAAGGCATATCAGCTGGGCTACGATCCCTTTGACATTTGTGATGCGGCCCCTATGCTCGATATTGTCGGAGGCTCCCGTTGCTATTGCGAACATCTCAAGGAAGCTGCCGGGCGCATCTGGTCGGTGGAGGTTCTTCCACGCCGTCGGATCCCCGATGAGGAGGCCCTTTCCGTTGCGCGCGAAGTCCTGCCGAGCATAGATCCTACGCTGCTTAAGGCCCTGCCACGCCCCGAACGCGATGCCTGCCTGCTGAGGCTCCGGCAGGCACATCTTACGGTCAAGCAAATTGCCCGTATCACCGGTATCGGCGCTACAAGTGTGACCAAGGCCACCGCGGGCTGGAAGGAAGCTGCGTGAGGCAGGGGCCGGAGCTAGTCGGGGCGCCGCAGACATGCATCATGTCTGTCCCCAATGAGTGAAAACACCCATGTAAGTCTGTCCCCAATGAGCGAAAACACCCATGTAAGTCTGTCCCCAATGAGTGCAAAAAGGCGCCCTCCACAAGAGAGGACGCCTTTGGTAAGTTCTATGTGAACGCGAGGTCTTTGACCCGGAGAGTCCGAGGTACTTGTTGGTAAGACCTTATTTAGGAGCGCGCAACCTTGCCAGACTTAAGGCAGGTGGAGCAAACGTTCATCTTGCGACGGTGACCATCGACGACGACGTAGACGCGCTGGATGTTGGGGCGGAACTTACGGTTGGTGACGCGGTGAGAGTGGCTGATAGAGCGACCGGCAACGGGGTGCTTACCGCAAACTTCGCAAACTTTGGACATAACTGACCCTCCTTGGGCGACAAACGAACATGTCGCGTTAACAAACAAGCCTGAACTATAGCACAGAAGCAGCTCCCTGTGCGTAATCTACACAGAGATATTTCTCTTATGGCGATAGTGCCCACGCTACGGCCCTGGACGTAGATCCGATTTGCGTGTAGCAGAGGGGATTATGCCAGCTCGCATCGACGTTTTCAAGCTTGTCCCGCAAATATATATAGGTTTATGGAGCGTTGAGTCCGTTTGCGGATTGCTCCGTATTAATGCTCGCAATTAAGCTCGGGGTTGGCTACACTATCCCTTGACCATTAAAGGGGTACGAGATACCCACATGGATTTATATTGCTGCCATAGAGCAGTCCTTCCTGTGGGTGTCTGGTCCGCTTTGAGCGGTCGGGCATCTATTTTTTTGACTGTATCAGCAGTCAAGACATGTGAGGAAGGAGATCGATGGGCACGACTTCCCCCAAGGCGGTCATCATGGACGAGACCGCCGTCAACCGAGCGATGACCCGCATCGCGCACGAGATTCTCGAGCGCAACGAGGGCTGTGAAGACCTCGCTCTGGTCGGCATCGTCACGCGCGGCGACCTTCTGGCAAAGAAGCTCGCCGAGGCGATCAAGGAGATCGAGGGTGTTGACGTTCCGCTCGGCAGCCTGGACATCAGCTTCTATCGCGATGACTATGCGACTAACTTCGCTCCCGCGATCCACGCTACCAACATTCCCTTCAGCGTCGACGGCAAGCGCGTCGTTTTGGTGGACGACATCCTGTACACGGGCCGCACCATCCGCGCCGCTCTGGACGCCGTTATGGACCTGGGCCGTCCGAGCCGCATCGAGCTGGCAGTTCTCGTTGACCGCGGTCACCGCGAGCTCCCTATCTCGCCGGACTTTGTCGGCAAGAACGTTCCCTCGTCGCACGAGGAGAACGTGCACCTTTATATGAAGGAAGTCGACGGCCGTACCGCTGTCGAGATCAACGACGTCGCGCCGGGTTCCCACGTGGGCTCCGCGCCGCTGGGAGGTGAGTAGTACCGTGGCGTTCAATCATAAGCACCTGATCGACATTACCGAGTACTCCGAAGAGGACATCAAGCTCATCCTCGAGACCGCCAAGGCGTTCTCCGAGGTCAACGAGCGTGCCATCAAGAAGGTCCCCACGCTCAAGGGCAAGACCATCGTCAATATGTTCAACGAGCCCTCGACGCGTACCCGCAGCTCCTTCGAGCTTGCCGAGAAGCGTCTTTCGGCCGACAGCCTCAACTTTGGCGGCTCCTCGACCTCCACGGTCAAGGGCGAGAGCCTCGTCGATACCGTCGAGACGCTCAACGCCTACAAGATCGACTGCATCGTCGTGCGCGACAAACATGCCGGTGCTCCCTACATCGTCACGCAGAATTCGCCCGCGAGTGTTATCTGCGCCGGTGACGGTAAGCACAATCACCCCACGCAGGCTCTGCTCGACCTGTACACCATCTGGGAGCACAAGGGTGACTTCCACGGTCTGAAAGTCGCCGTCGTCGGCGACATCGCCCACTCCCGCGTCTGCGGCTCGCTGATCCCCGCGTTGAAGATCATGGGCTGCGAGACCTACGCCGTCGCCCCCGGCACGCTGCTGCCGCCGGCGCCCGAGGTTCTGGGCTGCGACCACGTGACGAGCGACCTCGATTCCGTCCTGCCCGAGCTGGACGTCGTCTACATGCTGCGCGTACAGCAGGAGCGCCTCGAGGGTGCCCCGTTCCCGACCATTCGCGAGTACCACAAGCTCTTCGGCCTGACCAAGGACCGTGAGAAGCTCATGAAGCCCGACGCGATCATTTGCCACCCGGGCCCCATCAACCGCGGCGTCGAGTTCGACTCCTATATGGCCGACCACCCGCAACGCTCCGTCATCCTGGAGCAGGTCTACGCCGGTATCTGCGTGCGTATGGCTATCCTGTATCTGCTGCTTGGAGGTGCCGATAATGGCCTTGCTTCTTAAGAATGCCCACGTCGTCGATCCGTCCGTCGAGCTTGACGGTGTCGTTGACGTCCTGATCGACGGCGACAAGATCGCCGAGGTCGGCGAGAACCTCGCCGCCGAGGGAGCCGAGGTCCGCGACCTTTCCGGTAAGTACCTTGTCCCTGGCCTGGTGGACATGCACGTCCACCTGCGCGAGCCCGGCTATGAGGTCAAAGAGGACATCGAGAGCGGCACCCGCGCAGCTGCCAAGGGCGGCTTCACTGGCGTGTGCGCCATGCCCAACACCGACCCCGTTACCGATAACGGTACCGTTGTTGAGTTCGTCAAGTCCCGCGCTGCCGAGGTCGGCCACTGCCGCGTCTATCCTTCTGGCGCCATGACCCGCGGTCTTAAGGGCGAGGCTATGTCCGAGATGGGCGATATGGTCGCCCACGGCGCCGTCGCCTTCACCGACGACGGTCGCGGCGTGCAGGGTGCAGGCATGCTCCGTCGCTGCATGGACTACGGCAAGATGTTCGGCAAGGTCTTCATGAGCCATTGCCAGGACGAGGACCTGGTCGGCCACGGCCAGATCAACGAGGGCAAGGTTTCGACTCGTCTGGCCCTCGAGGGCTGGCCGGCTGCCGGCGAGGAGCTCCAGATCGCCCGCGACATCGAGATCGCCAAACTGACCGGTGCCAAGCTGCACATCCAGCACATCTCCACCGCCCATGGCCTGGAGCTCGTGCGTGCCGGCAAGGCCGCTGGCGTTCAGGTTACCTGCGAGGCCACCCCGCATCACATGTTCCTGACCGAGAACGACCTGGACGAGACCTACAACACCTCGCTCAAGGTTAACCCGCCGCTGCGTACCGACGAGGATGCCGAGGCCATCCGCCAGGGTGTCATCGACGGCACCGTCGACGTCATCGTCACCGATCACGCTCCCCACACGCCGTGGGAGAAAGCCCGTGAGTTCGAGCTCGCGCCCTTTGGCATGATCGGCCTCGAGACCTCGCTGTCGCTCGTGCTCACCGAGCTGGTCAACACGGGCAAGATGGGTATGGGCCGCATGGTCGAGCTCATGGCTATTAAGCCGCGTGAGATCCTGGGCCTTGATCAGGTTCAGGTCAAGGCGGGCTCTGTTGCCGACCTGACCGTCTTCGACGCGTCTGTCACCTGGACGGTCGGCGAGGACGGTTACGAGTCGCGCGCCGAGAACTCCGGTTTTGCCGGCCGCACGCTCACCGGTCGTGCCACTGATGTGTTTGTCGGCGGTAAACAGACGCTTGCCGACGGCTGCATCTGCTAGCATAGCCTTATCGCTTTTGCGCGCGGTGCCCTTGCGGTGCCGCGCTTTCTGTTCGTTTGGTCCATGCAACTGCATGGGGGATTGGAGCGTCTATGCCCACACCTTCCACTGCACGCATGCACGACTTCGAGGTCGTCTCGAACCAGGAGATCGCCGACGGCATCTTCTCGCTCGTTATTTCGGCCCCCAAGCTTGCAAGTGCGCTCAAGCCCGGTCAGTTTGTGAACATCGCCGTGCCCGGCGATGCCTCTTCGCTGCTTCGCGTGCCCTTGAGCTTCTATCGCTCTGACGCCGAGGCCGGTACCGTCGAGCTGTGGTACGCCGTCGTGGGCGACGACACCCGTCGTCTGTCGCAAATGGGCCCCGGCTCCAAGTCCAACCTGTTGGGCCCTGGCGGCCGCGGCTGGCTGGTACCCGAGGGCACCAGGAAGGCGCTGCTCGTGGCGGGCGGCATCGGTGTTCCGCCCGTGCTGTGCCTCGCTGGCATGCTTGCCGAGCAGGGCGTGGCCGTTGACGTGTGCCTGGGTTTTGGCACCGCGTCCAAGGTCGTGGGCGTCGATGAGTTCCGCGCGCTGGGAGCCACGGTCAACGTGTGCACCGACGACGGCTCGTTGGGTACGCACGGCTTATGCACCGATCCTGCCGCTGAGCTGCTCGGCAAGGGCGGTTACGACTACGTCGCCAGCTGTGGTCCCGCCGTTATGATGAAGAAAGTCGCCGCCGCTGCCGCCGAGGCCGGCGCGTACTGCGAGGTGTCGCTCGAGCGCATGATGAGCTGCGGCTTTGGTGCCTGCAACACCTGCAATGTCGAGACGGTCGACGGTATGAAGGGCGCCTGCATGTGCGGCCCCGTGTTTGATGCTTCCAAGGTGGTGGTCTTCTAGTGGGTACCGTGAACATGTCCGTCGATTTCGGCGGCGTCAAGATGCAGAACCCCATCAACACCGCAGCCGGTACCTTTGGCTACGGTTGGCAGTTCCAGAACTTCTTTGATGTCTCCCAGCTGGGTGCCATCACCACCAAGGGTTGCGCTGCCGAGCCCTGGCCCGGCAATCCCGCACCCCGCATGGCCGAGATCCCCGGCGGCATGATCAATTCCGTGGGCCTGCAGAACCCCGGTGTGGCCGCTTTCGCCCGCGAGTCCGGTCCGTGGCTCGAGCAGCTCTCCAAGGACGGTTGCCAGGTCATCTGCCAGGTTGCCGGTCACTCCGTTGATGAGTTCGTGCGCGCGCTCGAGATGTATGTCGAGCTGTGCCCCTGGGCTGCCGGCTATGAGATCAACGTGAGCTGCCCCAACATTGCCGCCGGCGGTGCCGCCATGGGCTCCACGCCCGAGGGCGCCTCTTCCGTTATGGCTGCCTGCCGCAAGGTGACCGATAAGCCGCTGTTCGTTAAGATGGCTCCGGTCAATGTCGCCGAGATCGCCCGCGCCCTCGAGGCTGCCGGCGCCGATGGCCTTTCGGTCATCAACTCCATCCAGGGCATGGCCATTGACGTGCACACCCGCAAGTCCCGTGTGGCCAAGCCCAAGGGCGGCCTTTCGGGCCCGCTGTGCCACCACATCGCCGTGCGCATGGTCTGGGAGGTCGCCCAGGCCGTCGATATCCCCATCAACGGTGTCGGCGGTGTCATGACCGGCGAGGATGCGGCCGAGTTTATCCTGGCCGGCGCCACCTGCGTGTCGGTCGGCATGGCCAACTTCGTCGACCCGTGTGCTTCGCTTAAGATCGCGCACGAGCTCGAGGCCTGGGCGGAGTCCCAGGGCGTAAAGGACATCAACGAGCTGGTAGGTGCGTTCGAATGCTAGAGACCGATGCCCGCGACCGTGTTATCGTCGCCCTCGACTGCGACCGCGAGCGCGCACTCGAGCTCGCCCATGAGCTTTCGGGCCATGCCGTCTGGCTCAAGGTGGGCATGACGCTCTATTACGCCGAGGGTCCCGAGATCGTCAAGACGTTCAAGGATTTGGGCTTTAAGGTCTTCCTCGACCTCAAGTTCCATGACATTCCGCATCAGGTGCGCGGTGCCGCTCGCTCGGCCTCGCTTGCCGGTGCCGACCTGCTCTCGGTCCACGGCTTGGGTTCGGGCGCCATGCTCGCTGCCTGCCGCGAGGGTGCCGAGGAGGCGCGCGAGGACCGCGCCAAGCTCGTCGCCATCACCGTACTTACGAGCATGAATCAGGATGCGCTGGCGGAGATCGGCGTCGAGTCGCCCGTGGCCGAGGAGGCCGCTCGCCTGGCAAAGCTCGCTCAGGCCAACGGCATCGACGGTATCGTGTGCTCGCCGATGGAGGCTCACGACATGCGTGAGCTGCTCGGCCCCGACGCGCTGATTGTGACTCCGGGTGTGCGTCCGGTGGGTGCCGCCCTGGGCGATCAATCCCGTGTGGCGACACCTTCCCAGGCTATCGAGCGCGGTGCGAGCCACATCGTGGTGGGCCGTCCTATTACCGGCTCCGACGATCCGGTTGCGGCCTTTGACGCCATCGTCGCCGAGCTGGTCGAAAACGTCGCGTAAAAGATTCCCTCAAGTCACCACTTTTGGGTCTTATTAGCACAAATTAGCCCTTGTGCCTGCGAAAACTTTCCCATCCTTTGTGTGGAATCACAGGTCAGGGGCTCAACTTTGACCTCCGTATATTGCACTTTTCGCAGGTATCGTCTAACCTATGGAGCCGTCGATTGGGCATTTAGTGCGTTTGACGTGCTAAAATGCCAATTATTGCATCAGATATAACCCAACTATTTGGAGGTTCGAATGGCACTCCCTCAGCTTACCGACGAGCAGCGTAAGCAGGCTCTTGAGAAGGCTGCCGCCGCACGTCACGCCCGCGCTGAGCTTCGCGAGCAGATCAAGAAGGGCGAGAAGTCTCTCGAGTCCGTGCTCAACTCCGATGACCCCATCGCTTCCCGCATGAAGGTTTCCACCCTCATCGAGTCTCTGCCCGGTTATGGCAAGGCCAAGGCCGCCAAGATCATGGAGGAGCTCGGCATCTCCGCTACCCGTCGCGTCCAGGGCCTCGGTGTCCGTCAGCGCGAGCAGCTCCTCGAGCAGCTGACCAAATAAGTGAGCGCTCAGGATTCAAAGCTCTTTGTGATTTCTGGACCGTCAGGTGCAGGCAAGGGCACGCTCGTCACTCGTGTGCGCGAGCGCCGCTCGAACCTGGGCCTGACGGTTTCGGCTACCACGCGAGCGCCACGTAAAGGTGAGGTCGACGGCGTCAACTACTTTTTCCTGACGCGCGAGGAGTTCGACCGCCGCGTGGCAAACGGTGAGTTTGTTGAGTGGGCCGAGGTCCACGGTAACTGCTACGGTACGTTGGCGAGCGAGGTCGCATCCAAGCTCGCCTCTGGCTCGTCTCTGATTTTGGAGATTGATGTCCAGGGTGCCCTGCAGGTCAAGGAGCGTTTCCCCGAGGCCGTGTTGATCTTTATCAAGCCGCCTTCGCTTGAGGTGTTACGCGATCGCCTGGTCGGTCGCGGTACCGAGACGCCCGAGACGATCGAGCTGCGCATGGCAAACGCCGCCGATGAACTTGCCCTTGCCGACCGCTACGACGACGTCGTGGTGAATGACGATCTCGACCGCGCGACCGATGAGCTCGTTCGCGTTCTCGATATGCATGAAAGGATCTGAGGTCCGTGTCCGTTGTAAAGCCTTGTATTGACGATCTTCTGGAGAAGACCGATCACAACCGCTTCCTGCTCGCCTCGCTTGCCTCCAAGCGCGCCTGCGACATTAACAGCATGCTGCGTGGCCAGCACAACCGCGTGCTTGCCGTTCAGGATGTCGATGACATTACCATTGGCCTTTCCGGCGCCGATACCATCTCGATGGCTATGGACGAGATTGTCGACGGCGATATCTCCTACGACGAGGCTCGTTACAAGAAGGCGCTCGGCCACAAGGTTGCTGAAGCCTAAATGGCAGCTCGCGTCTGCCTGGTCCACTATCACGAGGTTGGACTGAAGGGCAAGAACCGCGCACATTTTGAGCATATCCTCATGGATAACATCAAGGCGGCCTTGGCCGCCTTTTCCGTGAATGCCGTGTCTCGAATTTCCGGTTATATCCTCGTGACCTTTAACGAGCATCAGGCCGACGAGGCGGCGCGTGTCATTCGCACCGTCCCCGGCGTTGCCCGCGTGTCCCTGGCATATCACACCAACCGCGACCCGCAGGAGTACTGCGCCGCCGCCGTGAAGGCGCTGCGCGAGTTTGGTCCCTTCGATTCGTTTAAGGTGCATGCCAAACGCTCTAACACCGACTACGAGCTCACCTCGATTGATATCAATCGTCAGGTTGGCGAGGTACTGTGCGAGGCCTTCCCTGATAAAAAGGTCCAGATGCACGACCCCGACGCGATGGTGCACGTGCTGGTGGTCCAGGGTAGCGTTTACGTGTATGCGCGCTCCGAGCGCGGCGTGGGCGGTCTGCCGGTGGGTTCCGCCGGCAAGGTTGTGACGCTTCTGTCGTCGGGCATCGATTCTCCGGTGGCGACCTGGATGCTCGCGCGTCGCGGCGCGGTGTGCGTGCCGGTACATTTCTCCGGTCGTCCGCAGACACCCGATACAAGCGAGTATTTGGTGCAGGACATTATCCGTGCGCTTGCGCCGGGCGTCCAGATCGGCCGCCTGTACGTGGTGCCGTTTGGCGATTGCCAGCGTGAGATTTCCGTGGCCTGTCCCAGCAACCTGCGCGTGATCATGTATCGCCGCATTATGTATTCGGTTGCCGAGCGCATTGCGCATATCGAGGGCGCCAAGGCTATCGTGACCGGTGAATCGCTCGGTCAGGTTGCCTCCCAGACGCTCGAGAACATTATGGCCGTCAACGAGGCCGTCAAGATCCCCGTGTTCCGCCCGCTGATCGGTTCGGACAAGCAGGAGATCATCGCGCGTGCCGAGGAAATCGGTACCTTCGATATCTCGACCGAGGCTGCTCCCGATTGCTGCACGCTCTTTATGCCGCGCCGCCCCGAGACGCACGCAAAACTCGATGCCGTGCATGAGGCGTGGGAGCTGTTCGATCACGAGGAGATGATTGAGCGCTTGCTCAAACAGACCGAGTACATCGACTTCGAGAGCAACACGTACAAGGCCCCTAAGACCTTAAAACGTAAACATCCTCAGCTTGCTCCACGTGAGATTTACCAAGATCACGAATAATGTTGTGTATAGACCGGCGGTGCATTTGCATCGTCGGTCTTAATCTATCTGGGCATTAGGCGATAAACGGTTCATTTGTCGACGTGTATCTGAATAAATGGACACTATCCTGCAAGGTTTTGGTCAGCTTTTGGTTTGACTTCGATAACCGGTGTGGGCGTGCGGAGGCTACGGCGCTCGTTTCCTGACACGATGGTGTTGGGAGGTGTTTGCTATGGCGCAACGCGAGCAACACGAACGGGTTAAACGGATGGACCGCTGGGCAGAAAAGCTGCTCGGCCATAAGGCGATGGTCGTGGCGATTCTGATTGTCATTGCCGCCGCGAGCGGCTTGGCGATGGCAAGTTTTGGTAGCCGCTCCAGCGGCGTGTCGTTTGAGCGTGGTGATGAGGCGGGCGCCTCGGATGTGCGCGGGGCCGGGGATGGGTTACCTGATGATGCCGATGAGTCGTCTGCCAAGAGTTCTTCTGCTGCTGAGGTGTACGTCGATGTCGATGGCGCCGTTGCGAGGCCTGGCGTGTACCGGCTCAAAGACGGAGCGCGGGTGTCCCAAGCGATCGATGCCGCCGGAGGGCTCACGGCTGAGGCGGATGTGACAGGGCTTAATCGTGCGTCCAAGATCACAGATGGTCAAAAGATCTATGTTCCGATGGTGGGGGAGCAACAAGCGGCTGCGTCGGTCGGCGGGGTCGAAAGCGGTGCTGCCATGACTGCTGGTGCGGGGTCTTCGTCGGGGCTTGTGAATATCAATACGGCAAGTGCGGCGGAACTGCAGACGCTTTCGGGCATCGGGCCTTCTACGGCCCAGTCGATTATCGATGAGCGGACTCAAAACGGGGCCTTTGCCTCGGTCGATGACCTCATGCGCGTATCGGGGATCGGTGAGAAAAAGCTCGCCAAAATTAAAGATTGCATCTGCGTATGAGTGTGTCCGAGTGCGAGCATGTGATGCCGCCGCGGCCCCTGATGCCGTGGACGATTGCCCTTTGTTCTGGCTTGTGTGCGAGCTGCGGCCTGGTGCTTAACGTGGCAGCCGATTTGCTGCTGGGAGAGCGGGCAGCGCCCGTCACATTGCTTATGGCCATTCCCGTTGCGGCTGCCGCGTGCATCGTATTGGCTCGGTTTTGTATGAGTCTTGTGCGGTGGAGGCGATGGCTGTATGCCGCGTCCCTCGGCCTCCTGGCGGGAGCGGTCGTGTCCGCGGGTTGGGCGATAGGGGCGCTGCGTGCTTCGACGGCACTGGATAATCGAGCTGCGAGCAGTCTCGAGTTTGTTGTGCAGGGCGATCCATCCATCAATGATGGGACGTACTCCTATACCTGTGATTCATATGCGGGCGAAAAGCGCTTGGGCGAGATACGGCTGTCGTGTGATCGTGAGCTCAGCGCCGGTTCGCGTGTGCATGCTGTTGGTCGAATGTCGCGTTTTGAGAATGATGCGTATGGGCGCTCACGCGTGCTTCGGGGCGAGCTTCGAAAAGTTAAGGTCATCCGGTTGGTATCGGTTGACGAGGGCTTTCCGGGGCCGTTGCCCTGGCTGCGAAACGAGCTCCTTGCCGCTATCGCGCCCGAGACCGATCCGGCGCGCTCGCTCATTGACGGCGTTGTCTGCGGACGCTCCTCCGAGCTGCGTGCTCAGCCGGCGGGCGATTTGTTTTCGGTAACGGGCACCGCACATCTTATCGCCGTCTCGGGCAGCCATCTTGCCATCGTTGGGTTTGTGATTGAGAGCGCCCTGCAAAAGACTCGCCTCTCTCGTGGGCTGCAGAGGGGGCTGTTGGTGCTGGCCCTCGCTGCCTATGCCGTCTTTACAGGCGCTTCGCCCTCGGCCGTGCGCGCGTGCTGTATGGTGGCGGTGACGCTTGTCGTCAACGGCGCCGGACGTCGTCGGCATGGCCTTTCGGCTCTATTTTTGACCATGACAATCTTTATGTTGCTGCGGCCGACAGTATTGTTCGAGATGGGTTTTCAGCTATCGTGCGCCAGTGTTTTTGCCATCCTTTGTTTTTGCCCCTACGCTACCTACGCCTTGGGCGAGCTGGGCGTGCCATCGGGGGTTGCCAGTATTTTGTCCGTCACGCTGTGCTCGCAGATCGCGACACTTCCCGTAATCATTCCCGCATTTGGGATGTTTTCGCTCATTGCCCCGCTTGCAAATGCCGTGATCGGTCCGGTGATAAGCGTTCTGCTCGCATCTTCGGTTGTGCTGGTGCCTTGCTCGCTTGTGCCGCTCTTGCGTCACGGGGCGCTTGTGGTGCCCATGGCTATCGCTCGCTGTGCCCTGTTCTTTGAGCAACTCTTTGCTGCCGTTCCGGGCGCATCCGTAAGCGTGCCGCCCGATACGCCCTTGGTATACGTGGTGCCTTTTTCGCTGGTGGTCCTCTTGGTCTTGTGGCCACGCCCCAGCGCGCGGCCCATGGCAGTGGGGCTGCTGTGTTTGATGCTTGCGGCGGGCGTTCCGTATGTCTATTGGGATCGATGTGCGCCGCCTTCGGTGACAGTCCTTGATGTTGGCCAAGCCGATGCGATTCTGGTTCGTCAGGGTGGCGCCGTGGCGCTCGTCGACTGTGGCCTCGACGCGCGCGTGGTGTCGGCGTTGGTTCGCAATAACGTCCACCATATCGACGCCGTCTTCGTGACGCATTGGGATGAAGACCATTGGGGCGGTCTTCCCGACGTACTCGATCGGTTTTCGGTAGGAACCATTGCGGTTGCGGCGGATGCGCTGGGCAGTGCGCCTGCTGAGGTCCTGAATCGCCCAAGCGTCACGTATCGGCAGGTGGCTCGCGGAGACACAGTCGATATCGGCGCATTTCGGGCTCGTGTGATGTGGCCGTTTGATACGGTTGACGGTGAGGGCAATGAGGACTCGCTTGTCTTGCTGCTCTCCTATGCTCAGGAAGGCAAAAGCCTGCGTATGCTCCTCACTGGTGATGCCGAGCTCGATCAGGAGCGCGAGTTTGTACAGGAGGTGGGTGATATCGATGTGCTCAAGCTGGGGCATCACGGCTCAAAAGATTCTGTCGATACAGACTTGCTGGAAACCCTTAAGCCCGAGCTCTCTATTGCGAGCGCGGGCGAGGGCAACCGCTACGGCCATCCATCCGATGCCTGCATCGATGCCGTTAGCGATGCGGGCGGCGCGTTCGCATGCACTATCGAGAGAGGCGACATTACCGTCTCGCCGACTGCGGCCGGTTTTGCCATGCGATGTCAGCGACCGTGATGCTGCCGTTGGCGCGGGACCAACCCGTGGGATAGAATGGCACGGTACGAACAGGAGAGCCTGCGGGAGGGGAGCGCGATGTCTGAAACCGGTCTGCTGCCGGCATATCTGATCGTCGGTACCGACGGAGTCAAGCGCGACCACGCCGTCTCGCGTATGAAAGCACGTCTGGAAAAGTCGGGTATGGTCGAGTTCAACCTCGACGAGCGCGACATGACCAAGGACCCCGATATCGAGTCCATTATCGGATCGCTCAACACTTTTCCCATGGGCAGCGAGTTTCGCTTGGTAATCCTTGACGGCTGCTCAAAGCTCGCCAAGGCGGTCTCGGAGCCGCTTGTCGAGTATTTAGCGAGTCCAAGCCCCACAACGGTCTGTCTCATCATCGCCGACTCGCTTGCCAAGAACACGCGCCTGTATAAGGCGATCGCCAAGATCGACAAGAAGGCCGTGATCGATTGCTCCGGCACCAAGCGCTGGGAGCTACCGCGCCGCGTGCAGCAGATGGCGACGCAGCACGGCAAGTCGATCTCGACGGCGGCCGCCGAGGAACTCGTCTCGCGTTCGGGTGAAAACACTCGCATGCTCGATAACGACTTGGCCAAGCTTGCCCAGATGGTCGATGCGCCGCAAATTGAGCTTGCCGATGTGGAACGCTGGATCGTGCGCACGGCCGAAGTTCAGCCCTGGGATTTTCTCAACGCGGTCTCGGCTCGTGATATGCGCCGCTCGCTTGAGCTCTTTGGGCTGCTACCCGCCAAGAGCTATGTGTGGACCTACACGCTGCTGTGCGGACGCATTCGCGAGCTTATCGTCGCCAAGGCGCTCGATGCGCGTGGGCAGGGTCGCGAGCTTGCCGCGACGCTCAAGCTTCAACCCTGGCAGGTTAAGAATCACCTGACCTGGGCACGCCGCTTTTCGATGGCGGAGCTCGTCGCGGCGCTCGAGGGCGCGGTCGATGTTGAGCTCGCTCTTAAGGGTTCGGCCGATTCTCAGAACGCGCTTTTGCTCTGGATTACGAACATCTTGAGAAAATCGTGATGATACCTGTCTATTTGACAAATTCGTTCTATCCCTTTGAGGGGGAGCGTGCTATAGTAGGCGCTTGCATGACCTCACCGTGTCTCAGAGGTGTCATACATTTTTTGCAAGGAACTCGAAAGGAACTCCAGAAGTGGCAAACATCAAGTCTCAGAAGAAGCGTATCCGCACCAATGAGGCAGCTCGCATGCGTAACAAGGCTGTCAAGTCCGAGCTCAAGACGCTGACCAAGCACGTCCAGTCCGCCGTCGCCGAGGGCGACGCCGAGAAGGCCCAGGCTGCCCTCAAGACCGTCACCAAGCGTCTCGACATGGCTGCCGCCAAGCATGTTATCCACAAGAACCAGGCTTCCAACCGCAAGTCCGGTCTTGCCAAGCTCGTGAACAGCATCAACGCCTAAGTTGTAAATTTCACACCACATAGATTACGCGCATAAATGGAGCCTGTTTTATGGAACAGGCTCCATTTTTTGTACCGCTCGGGTAAGATAGTCCGCATGAATACTTCAATTGACATTTCCCACATCCGCAACTTCTCGATCGTTGCGCATATCGACCATGGCAAGTCCACGATCAGTGATCGCATCCTCGAGCTCACCCATACCGTCGACGAGCGCGACATGGAATCGCAGCTGCTCGACACCATGGATATCGAGCGCGAGCGCGGTATCACGATCAAGTCCAATGCCGTTCGCGTTTCCTATGACGCCGACGATGGCGAGACGTATCAGTTCAACCTGATCGATACGCCGGGCCACGTGGACTTCACCTACGAGGTCTCGCGTTCGCTTGCCGCTTGCGAGGGTGCGGTGCTCGTCGTCGACGCCACGCAGGGCGTCGAGGCGCAGACCGTCTCCAACGCGACGCTCGCCATGAACGCCAACCTGGATATCGTGCCCGCTATCAACAAGATCGACTTGCCGTCGGCACACCCCGACGAGGTTAAGACCGAGATCGAGGATGACCTTGCGATTCCTGCCGACGATGCCGTGTGCGTATCGGGCAAGACCGGCGAGGGCATCCATGATCTGCTGGAGTCCATCGTCTTTTTGATCTCACCGCCCAAGGGCGATGCGACGGCGCCGCTCAAGGCGCTCATCCTGGATTCGTATTTTGACGAGTACCGCGGTGTCGTCGCCACGGTCCGCGTCTTTGACGGCTCCATCAAGAAGGGCGATACCCTGCGCATGATGCAGGCCGAGGGCGACTTTTTGGTCGATGGCGTGGGCGTCAAGCGTCCCGCCGAGACTCCGGTCGACGCGCTGACGGTCGGTGAGGTGGGCTACGTGGTCACGGGCCTGAAGGACCCTGAGGCCGTTCGCGTGGGCGATACCCTCACGTGGGCGTCGAATCCCTGCCCTGAGCCGCTTCCCGGTTACCGTGAGGCCAAGCCCATGGTCTACACGGGCTTGTTCCCGATCGACAACAAGGATTATGAGAACCTGCGTGACGCTCTCGATAAGCTGCATGTCAACGACCCGTCGTTGGTGTGGGAGCCCGAGACCTCGGTGGCGCTCGGCTTTGGCTTCCGCGTTGGCTTCTTGGGCCTGCTGCATATGGAGGTCGTCAAGGAGCGCCTGGAGCGCGAGTTCAACCTGGACCTCATCGCCACGAGCCCTTCGGTGGACTACCACGTCTACAAGACCGACGGCGAGATGCTTGATGTCCGCAGCCCGCAGGATCTGCCCGAGGCTACGCGCATCGAGCGCATTGAGGAGCCCTACCTCAAGGCCAAGATTATCTGCCCGCCCGAGTATACGGGAGCCGTCATGCAGCTCGCTATCGAGCACCGCGGCATTACGACCGACATGATCCACCTCACGAGCAAATCGGTCGAGATGCGCTTCGACATGCCGCTCGCCGAACTCATCCTGGACTTCTTTGACCAGCTCAAGAGCCGCACCAAGGGCTATGCGTCGCTCGATTATGAGTTCAACGAGTATCGTCCCTCCGAGCTCGTCAAGCTCGATATCCTGCTTTCGGGCGACGAGGTGGACGCGCTTTCGTTTATCGTGCACAAGGACAAGGCCTATGGCCTGGCCCGCGGGTTGTGCGACAAGCTTAAGGAAATTATTCCGCGCCAGCTGTTCGAGGTGCCCATTCAGGGTGCCATCGGCAACAAGATCATTGCCCGCTCGACCGTCAAGGCGCGCCGCAAGGACGTTTTGGCCAAGTGCTATGGCGGCGATATCTCGCGTAAGCGCAAGCTGCTCGAGAAGCAGAAAGAGGGCAAGAAGCGCATGAAGGCCATCGGTTCGGTCGAGGTCCCGCAAGAGGCCTTTATGGCTATCCTCAAGGTGGACGAGTAGTTCCATGGCGCTTTCCGAATACAGTACGCGGCTGCTGGGTGCCTATGCCGAGCAGCCGTTCCTTATGGCTCCCATGGCCGGCGTGACCGATCCCGCCTATCGCATCATGTGCCGCCGCCGCGGCGCCAATCTTGCCTACAGCGAGATGGTGAGCGTGGCGGGCCTTGCCTATGCCAGCAATAAGACGTGGCGCCTGGTGCTGCCGGCAGACGAGGAGCGGCAGATCTGCGTGCAGCTCTTTGGCTCCAAGCCCGATCAATTTGCGAGCGCCGTCGCTGCCGTCGAGGAGCGTGTGGGCGATCGCCTGTCGCTGATCGATATCAACATGGCCTGCCCGGCTCGCAAGGTCGTCACCAAAGGCGAGGGCTCGGCGCTCATGCGCACGCCCGAGCTGGCCGAGAAGATCGTCGAGGCGGCGGTGGGAGCGGCGCACGTGCCCGTGACCGTTAAGATTCGCAAAGGCTTTTATGCCGAAGATCGCAATGCCGCGACGTTTGCCCAGATGCTCGAGGGGGCGGGCGCCGCTGCTGTGGCGGTGCATGGTCGCTGTGCCACGCAGCTCTATACGGGTCAGGCCGATTGGTCGGTCGTCGATGAGGTGGCCGATGCCGTCGAGATTCCCGTCATCGGTTCGGGCGACGTGTTCTCGGCCGAGGATGCCGCGGAGCATCTGCGCAACTCGGGTGCCAGCGCGGTGTTTATCGCACGCGGTATCTACGGTAATCCCTGGGTCTTTGGTGATGCTCGCGCCCTTGCGCTCAATGGCGTACCGGTGCCGGTGCGCAGCTCTGTCGAGCGCCTGGACGCCCTGCGCGAGCATCTCACACTGACGCATGAGCTTCTGCCGCTCATGTCGCGTGCCCGTACGTACGCGAGTTGGTATCTAAAGGGCATGCCCCATGCCGCCGCCTGGCGTGCCCAGGTGGTGCGTTGCTCCACATATGAGGAGTTCATGGCATTGGTCGATGATATCGAGCGCGATGTGGTGGCCTGCGAGGCCGCGCTTGCCGCTGGCGAGTCGGTGCCCGCTCATCCGCTGGAGGCCTAACGGTGGCCGTTACCGCGCTGTACGTGCATGTGCCGTTTTGCGCTCAAAAGTGTCGGTACTGCGACTTTGACTCACGCGGTTTTGCTCCGTGCGACCTGAGCGCAGCGCTCGATGCCTATTTTGAGCAGCTGTATGCGCGCCTTGATGCCTTTGGAGACACCGGGGCGCTTGCACAGGTCCGCACCGTCTATGTTGGCGGCGGCACACCGTCGCTGGCGGGAGAGCGTCTGGTGGAGCTTGCCCGGCGTATTTGCATGTGGTGCAAGCCCGTCGAGTTTACCTGCGAGGCTAATCCTGAGTCGCTGACCGCCGAGCTTGCCGCTGCGCTTGCCAAGGTTGGTGTCACACGCGTCTCTCTGGGCGTGCAAACGCTCGATAATGCCGAACTTACCGCCATCGGCCGTATTCACGATGCCGATCGGGCGCTCGCTGCCATCACGACGGTTAAGGACGCTGGGCTCGATGTGTCGTGCGACCTTATGTGCGGCCTTCCCGGGCAGACCGCAGCGAGTTGGAAGCGCACGCTCGATGGCGTGTTGGCAGCGGCGCCGCAACATGTGTCGGTGTACCCGCTCACGCTCGAGGAAGGCACGCCGCTCTACCGCATGGCGTGTTACGACGAGTCGCTCGAGCCCGACGAGGATTTTCAGGCTGCGTGCATGGAAGCGGCGCGCGAGCGTCTGGGCGTGACCGGCTATCACCCGTATGAGGTGGCAAGCTATGCTCTCGACGGACATGAGTGCTCGCATAACATCGCCTATTGGACCGGACGGGGCTATCTGGGCCTGGGTCGCTCTGCCGCGGGCATGCTCGACGCCGAGGATTTCGATCGCTTGGCCGGGCTTTATCCCCACGTGCCCGCTCGCGGCGATGCGTATCGCGTGCGTCTGGTACAACGCGACGATGCCGCGACGACGTTTGATGCCGAGTATCTGTCGCGGCGCGAGGCGGCGGCGGAGGATTTGATGCTCGCCTGCCGCATGACGCGTGGCATTGGGCCCGACCTGTTGGTTCGCTCGGCAAGCGTGATTCCTGCAGACGAGCTGGCGGCGTCCTGTGACCGTGCGCTCGAGTTGGGCCTTGCCACCTGGGTGCCCATTGATGTCGAGGGGCATGCGGGGCGCATCACCTCAAAAGATGTTGTAGCAGGTCGCGCCCGCGCCCGTTTAGCGCCCACCCACTTGGGCTGGCTCGATGGAAATATGCTGTTCGAGCTGTTTTGGGGTCTAGCTTAGGCCGCTCGGGTAGAATTACCGCAATATATACGCTGCTGTGAGCAGGAGGTTGCCGCGCATGGCGACGATGAACGAAAAAGATTACTACGAGATCTTGGGTGTCTCCAAGGACGCCACCTCGCGTGATATCCAGAAGGCCTTTCAGCAAAAGGCCCGCAAGCTCCATCCGGACGTCAACAAAGAGCCGGATGCCGAGGAAAAGTTTAAAGAGGTTTCCGAGGCCTATGCCGTGCTTTCGGACGAGCAGAAGCGTGCGCGCTATGATGCCATGCGCTCGGGCAATCCCTTCGCCGGCGCTCCTTCTGCTTCGCCCTATGGCGGCGGCTACGCCGGCAGCGCAGGCTATGGCAATCCCTTTGAGGGCGGCTTTCCCTTTGAGGGCGGCTTTCCCTTTGGTGGCGCCTGGGGCCAGCAGCGTCGCCGCCAGGCTGCCTATAATCCCGAGAACGGCGCCAACGTGGTCGTCGATATTAAGCTCGACGCCAAGGAGGCCAAGGGTGGTGCCCGCAAGACCGTCCGCTATACGCGCTTCGATACCTGTGGTCATTGCGGGGGCTCGGGCTCTGTCTCGTCCGAGCATGCACATACCTGTCCGAGCTGCGGCGGTCGCGGCCACATCGACGTCGACCTGTCCTTCCTGTTTGGTGCCGGCACGTTCCAGTCGGTCTGCCCCGAGTGCGGCGGTTCCGGTAAGGTCGTCGCCGACCCCTGCCCCGATTGCGGTGGCAGCGGGCGGACCCGTGTGACCTCCGAGCAGACGATTGAGTTTCCTGCCGGCACGCATGATGGCGACGAGGTCCATATTGACGGCATGGGTCACGCCGGCACCAACGGTGCCTCGGGCGGCGATTTGGTCGGGCGCGCCCATGTCGAGGCCGAACGCCTGGAGGGCAAGGCTCGTACCGGTTTTTACCTGATGGGCATCGTGGCGCCTTTTTTGGTGCTGTCGGCCATCTCGGGCGTGTTCTCGGCCTTTGCCATGATGTGCTTTGTTCCGTTTGCCATGGGCTTGTTCATGGTGCTCTCGGACGGCGTGCTTCACCGCAGCCTGCTGTGGTGGAAGCGCGGCGCGATGCAGTTTGCCAACGGTTTTGCCAACGGATTTATGTTTGCTCTCGTGTCGGTTTGGTTTGCGAGCTGCTCGCAACGTGCCATGCTTTCGCCCTACGCAATGCAATAACATCAAACCCTTTGTTTGCGGTCGGCCCAGCTTGGGTATAGGACGCACTGTGACAATAATGAAAGTCGGAAGGATTCGGTCGTGTCGGAAAATAGGGATTACTACGAGGTACTTGGCGTCGACAAGGATGCCGACGCGCGGACGATTAAGCGCGCGTTTCTAAAGAAGGCCCGTATCGTACACCCGGACGTTTCGGACGACCCCGATGCCGAGGCCAAGTTCAAAGAGCTCAACGAGGCATATTCCGTTCTTTCCGACGAGCAGAAGCGTGCAAACTACGATCGCTACGGTTCGCCCGACGGCCCCGGTGGCTCCGGCTATGTCGACATTAACGATATCTTTGGCGGCATGGGCATGGACGACCTCTTTTCGTCGTTCTTTGGCGGCGGCGCCGGCGGTGGCGCCCGAAATCGCCGCGAGCGTCGTCGCGGCCGCGATATGGCCATCTCCCTTTCGGTGACCCTTGAGGAGGCGGCGCTCGGTTGCAAAAAGACGATCAGCTATGACCGCCTTGCCCCCTGTGATGATTGCAATGGCACCGGTAGGGCCGAGGGTGCGGCCGAAAAGCAGTGCAGCCGTTGCCACGGCACGGGCTATGTCACGACGGTCCAGCGCTCGTTCCTGGGTCAAGTTCAGTCCTCTTCGCCCTGCCCCGACTGCCATGGCGAAGGTACGGTCATCGACCATCCCTGCGAGACCTGCGACGGTCAGGGCCGCACGCCTTCGCATGAAAAGATCGACATCGATATCCCCGCCGGCGTCTCGACCGGTCGCCAGCTGCGCGTGAGCGGCTTTGGCGAGGCAGGCCTTCGTGGTGAGCCCTCGGGCGACCTGATCGTCAACGTGCGCGTCGCCGATCACGAGCGTTTTAAACGCAACGGCGACGACCTGTACCTCGTGAGCGATATCTCGATTGCGCAGGCTGCGCTCGGCTGCGAGATTAAGGTTGAGGGCATTTTACCCGACGAGGTCGTCAAGGTGTGCGTCCCCGCCGGTACGCAGTACGGCGACACCGTGAGTGTCAACAACTACGGTATGCCCCGTATCGGCGGTGGCGGCTCGCGTGGACGCTTGATCGTTCAGCTGCGCGTGCTCGTCCCCACGAACCTTTCCGCCAAGCAGCGCGAGCTGCTCGAGGCTTTCGCCGCCGAGTCGGGCGACGATGTCGCTTCCGGCAAGAAATCGGTGACCGATCGCATTAAGAGCGCTCTCGACGACATCCTCGATTAAGGAGCCCGCGTGCTCGCACCTCATATCTCTGTTGTCAACCTCGGCTGCCGTGTCAACCGGGTTGAGTCCGACCGTATCACTGCCGATCTTATGCGCCTGGGTTTTGCAATGGTGGAGCCTCAGGATGCGGAGCTGATCGTCATTAACACCTGTGCCGTTACGGGCGAGGCCGAGGCCAAGACCCGTAAGGCCGTCCGCCATGCGCTGGCTCATCCAAAAGAGCCCTATGTGGTCGTGACCGGGTGCGTTGTCAATTTGCACCCCGAGGAGCTTCTGGAGCTTTCGGACCGCGTGATCGCGGAGCCGTCTAAGATCGATGTCGCCGAACGCGTCTGCGAGGTGCTGGGCGTTGAGTCCGATAGCGTGGCCGCCTGTAGCGACGGCGATGTGGTCGACGCGCTCGGTCGCTCGCGTCTGGGTGTGAAGATCCAGGACGGCTGCAACCATCGTTGCACCTATTGCATTGTGTGGAAGGCCCGCGGCCCCGAGCGCTCCGTGCCGGTCGAGTCTGTGCTCGAACAAGTTCGTGAGGCTCAGGAGGCCGGCGTGCCCGAGGTGGTGCTGACGGGCGTGAACCTGGGCGCCTACGATGGCAAGAGTGCGACTGACGAACACGTCGAGATCGATGAGCTGCTCGAGGCAATCATGGAGCGTACGTCTATTCCTCATGTGCGCATTTCCTCGGTCGAGCCCATGGATATCTCCGAGCCCCTGCTTAAGGTCATGGCGCGCTATCCGCAGCGCATCGCCCCGTTTTTGCACCTGCCCGTGCAGTCTGGCTGCACGGCGACCCTGCATCGCATGGGCCGTCCCTATAGCGCCGAGGCATTTGAGGAGACGGTGCGTATGATTCGCGCCAACTTGCCCCAGGCGTCCCTTTCGTGCGACGTCATCGTCGGTTTTCCCGGCGAGACGGACGAGGAATTTGAGGAGTCGCTGGCGTTGTGCCGTCGCGTGGGCTTTTCGCGCATGCATGTCTTCCGCTATAGCAAGCGTCCCGGTACCCTTGCTGCCGATATGCCCGACCAGGTGCCGCCCGAGGTCATGGCTGAGCGCAGCCGTCGTATGCGAGCCGCGGCGCAGGAACTCGCCATTGCCGACGCCCGCCGTCGCGTGGGCACCGTCGAGCGTGCCGTGCTCGAGTATGGCGACAACCTGACGCTCGGTTCGTTCCATCATGCCCGTCTTGACGATACCTGCGGACTCACAGCCCCGTGCCTGCTCGATGTTGCTATCATCGGAGTCGATGATTCCGGCTTGGTCCATGCACGCAGGGAGGTTCATGGAAGCCTCGAAGATTAGACTTACCGTTCCCGATGGAATTGATCCCTCGCGCGTTTTGGGTGCCGGCGACGGCGTCCTTCGTGCGCTCGAGAGTTTGGTTCGCGCCCACGTGGTCGCCCGTGGTGACCGTATCGCCGTGTGCGGTGACCCGGACGAGGTCGAGCTCGTGGCGCGCTTTTTCGAGCATGCTTTTCGCGAGGCTGCCGCCGGACGGACGCTGTCTGTCGACGATGTCTCTCGCTGCCTGGCCGTCTTGCGCGACGGTGAGTACGGGGCTACGTCGCTTCGCGATGATGTGCTGCTTTCGTATCGCGGTCGTGCCATTCGCCCCAAGACGCTCGGTCAAAAGCGCTATGTGGATGCCATCCGCTCGCATACCATCACGTTTGGCTTGGGTCCTGCCGGTACCGGTAAGACCTATCTGGCCATGGCGCTTGCCGTTGCCGCGCTCAAGCGTCACGAGGTGGGCCGTCTGATCTTGACGCGTCCGGTTGTCGAGGCGGGGGAGAACTTGGGCTTTTTGCCCGGTACCCTCGAGGAAAAGATCGATCCCTACATGCGTCCGCTCTACGACGCCCTTTTTGACATGATGGATCGCGAGCGCACCGATGAGCTTATGGAGCGTGGCGTGATCGAGATCGCCCCGCTTGCCTACATGCGCGGTCGTACGCTGAGCGATGCCTTCGTGGTGCTCGACGAGGCTCAAAATACCACGCCCGAGCAGATGAAGATGTTCCTGACGCGCTTGGGCTTTAACTCCAAGTTTGTGATTACCGGTGACCTGAGCCAGCGTGACTTGGTAGGTCGTCGCGGCGGTCTTGCCGACGTTGAGCAGATTTTGGGTCGTGTCGACGATGTCGCGTTTTCGCACCTCGAGCGTGCCGACGTGGTGCGTCACGCCTTGGTGGGGCGAATCGTCGAGGCATATGATGCTTATGATGACGTGCGCGAGAAACGCGTGCACGACCGAAAGGAGTCCCGTTGAGTGTATTGATCAGCAACGATGCCGAGCTCGATACGCTGCTTGTCGCGCAGGAGATAGAGCACATCTGCGAGGTCGTGCTTGCTGCCGAGGGCGTTGAGCGAAAAGTCGAGATTTCCCTTTCGTATGTCGATGAGGATGAGATGCACGAGCTCAACCACGAGTGGCGCGGTATCGACCGTACCACCGATGTCCTCTCGTTTGAATGCGACTCGGCCTTTGACGAGGATATCCCAGCCGACGAGACGCTCGAGCTCGGCGATATCATCTTGGCCCCGCAGGTCATTGCCCGTCAGGCCCCCGGCTTTGGCAATAGCCCTGCCGATGAGTGCCGCCTGATGCTCGTGCATGGCATGTTGCATTTACTGGGCTACGATCATATCGAGGACGACGAGGCCGAGGTCATGGAGGCCCGCGAGGACGCCATCCTGCGCGATCTGGCGCTCGAGCGCGGCGAGGACCCCAAGCTGGTTCACGTCGGCCCCATCACCAACCATGCCCACGACTAGGAGCCGTCTATGATTCCCGGATCGAACAAGGACCATCCGTCCTTTTTAAAGTCGTTCTCCTACGCCATGGAGGGCTTCGTTACCGCCGTCAAGACCGAGCGTAACATTAAGGTCATGCTCGTGGCGGGTGTGTGCACTGTCATTGCCGGCTGCATCGTGGGGCTCGACATTGCCGAGTGGGCTACGATTATCATTTGCTGCGGCCTGGTGATTCACGGCGAGCTGTGCAACACCGCCATGGAGGCGATTGTCGATTTGGCGACCCAGGAGCTCCATCCGCTGGCAAAGCGTGCAAAGGATATCGCCGCCGCCTCCGTATACGTTCTTTCCATCACCGCCGCGATTGTGGGCTTGTTGGTATTTGCCCACGCGCTCGGCTTTATTTAGAAAGGGATCTTCATGTCCGACAATATGCAGCCTATCGATGAAACGCTGGACGACGAGTCCCTGGATGCTGTGGATGCCGAAGCGACTGAGGCTTGCGAGGTCGAGGGGTTCGACCCGTTTGAGGGCATGAGTGACGAGGAGCTCGACGCCCTGTGCGACGAGGGCGACAGCCTCGCGGGCTTTGGCGACGTTGAGCCCGGTTTCCGCAGCGGCTTCGTGGCCCTGGTCGGCCGCCCCAACGCCGGTAAGTCCACGCTGCTCAACGCCTGCTATGGCAAAAAGGTCGCCATCACCTCGCCGGTGGCCCAGACGACCCGCCGTCGCATGCGCGCCGTCGTCAATCGCCCCGGTTACCAGCTGGTTTTTGTCGATACCCCGGGTATTCACAAACCCAAGGACGGCCTGGGGTCCGAGCTCAACAAGAGCGTGCTGTTCGAGCTGAACGATGTCGATGTCGTCGCGTTTTTAATTGATGCCACCAAACCGATCGGCAGGGGAGACGCCTGGGTTGCCGAGCGCGTCAGATGCGCCCGTTCCAAGAAGGTCCTGGTGCTCACCAAGGCCGATGAGGCCGATCCCGCACAGGTCATGGAGCAGCTTAAGGCCGCCCACGAGCTCATGGAATATGACGATGAGATCGTGACGTCGTCGGTCAAGAACTTTAACGTCGATGCCTTCATCGAGACCGTTGCGCACTTTTTGCCCGAGGGCCCGCGTTGGTTCCCCGAGGACATGGGTACCGACGCTTCCGACGAGACGCTCGTTGCCGAGTTTGTGCGCGAGAAGGTCTTGCGCCGCACCCGTGATGAGATTCCGCACTCCGTTGGCGTAATCTGCGATGCGCTCGAGCAGACCAAGAAGGTGCTGCGCGTGCATGCCACCATTTACGTCGAGCGCGAGGGCCAAAAGGGCATCATCATCGGTAAGGGCGGCGAGATGATCAAGCATATCGGCATCGACGCCCGTCGCGATCTTGAGCGCATCTTTGGCACGCAGGTCTTTTTGGAGCTGGACGTGAAGGTAAAGGCCGGCTGGCGTGACGACGAGGCCCAGATTCGCCGTTTTGGCTACAACGCCGAGGACTAAGGGCGCGCGGCGCTCATGGCAGGCTCACGGACATATCGCACAAAGGTACTCGTCCTCGATAAGACCAAGCTCAAGGAGACCGATCTGATCTTGACGATGCTCGATGAGCGGGGTCGGCAGGTCCGTGCCGTGGCAAAGGGCGCGCGCAAACCCGGCGGGCGCCTGGCGGCGCGCTGCGAGCTGTTCTGTACCGTCGATATGCTGCTCGCGCACGGACGGTCGCTCGACGTGGTTTCCCAGGCCGAGCTTATGGAGGCGCCGCTCGGCGCCGCGCCCGATTACGAGACGACCTGCGCCGCAAGCGCGATCGCCGAGGTCGCGCGCGTGTGCTCGTTCGAGGACGCCGAGGACCCGTTTACCTTTGCCATTACGCAGCGAGCACTTGCCCTGGTGGGCAGCAGGCTCGACACGGCACATATGGACCTGCTTGTGGCGGCATATGTCTTTAAGCTGTTGTCGCACGTTGGCTATCGACCCGATTTTTCGGCCTGCGTACTGTGCGGAGACCCCATGCTGTCGTATTTTTCGCCCCAGGCGGGCGGGCTCATGTGCGGGTCGTGCGCGTCGAGCGTTCCGGGTGCCGAGCTGGTGTCGACCGGCGAGGTCGCATGGCTTCGCGCCCTCATGTCCATGACCTTCGATGCGCTCATGGCCGAGAGGGTCGATCCCCATACTGCCGCCTTTTTGCTGGGGCTTTCGCATGTTTGGGCTGCGACGCACACCGATCAGCGTCTTCGCGCGATGGAATTCATGTTGGGTCGGTGATGATGGGCATACGCGGTCCGCTTGTGGTAACATACCGACCTGTTGGTACCTCGACCTTGGATGCTCGCTCCACCGGCGGCTTCCCAGTCCGAGGCGAATAGAGTCGCCCGCGGGCGACGCGAAACGAAAGGTGAAACAATGACTGTTTCCAAAGAGCGCAAGGCGGAGCTGACTGCCCAGTTCGGTAACACCCCGGTCGACACCGGCAACCCCAAGGTTCAGGTCGCCATCCTGACCGAGCGCATCAAGGAGCTGACCGAGCACATGAAGTCCCACCAGAAGGACTTCCACACCCGTCGTGGTCTGCTCATGCTCGTCGGTCGCCGTCGTCGTCTTCTCTCCTACATCAAGAAGAACGACGTCGTCGAGTATCGTGAGCTCATCAAGGCTCTGGGCATCCGCGACAATATCCAGTAAGGATTTGTACATGCTAAGAGCGTCCTGCGCAGCGGGGCGCTCTTTTTGTGTAAGGGCGTGAACAATCACGCTCTGAAGCGTGGCGGGGGCAGGGGGCCCGCGTCACATGAGAAGCCCGCAGGCAAGGGGCCTGCGGGGTAAAGGAGAACAATGACACTCGTATCCAAGACCTTTGAGCTGTACGGCAAGACCTACACCTTTGAGTCGGGCGAGCTTGCCAAGCAGGCCACCGGCGCCTGTCTGGTCAAGCAGGGCGACACCACGATGCTCGACACCGTGGTCGTCTCCAAGGAGCGCAAGAACTACGACTTCTTTCCGCTGACCGTCGACTTCAACGAGAAGATGTACGCTGCCGGCCGCATCCCGGGTGGCTACCTCAAGCGTGAGGGCCGTCCCAGCGAGAAGGCCACGCTTACGGCCCGCATGATCGACCGTCCCATTCGCCCGAGCTTCCCGGACGGCTTCCGCAACGAGGTGCACATCGTCGCCACCTCGCTCGTCGCCGACCAGGTCAACCCCTTCGACGTCATCAACGTCATGGGTGCCTCCCTGGCCATGACGCTCGGTGGCGTGCCCTTCGAGGGCCCGCTTGCGTGCGTGCGCATCGGCCGCAACGTGGAGACCGGCGAGTTTATCGTCAACCCCACCTATGAGGAGCGCGAGAACTCCGATCTGGACCTGGAGCTGGGCGGCTCTGCCGACTTCATCTCGATGGTCGAGGCCGGCGCCGATGAGATCTCCGAGGACGATATGCTCGCCGCCATGAAGTTTGGCCAGGAGGCCCTCGCTGCCTTCTGCCGGGCTCAGGACGAGTTCGTTGCCGAGTGGGAGCAGGTCAACGGCGCTATCGTCAAGAAGGAGTACCCGCTCGACCAGCCCGTCGAGGAGGTCCAGGAGCGCATCTTCGCCCACTACGACGAGATGGCAGCCGCCCTTCGCGACGCCGACAAGCTCTCCCGTATCGGCAAGGTCGAGGCTCTGAAGGAGTCCATCCGTGCCGAGTTCACCGAGGAGGAGCAGGCCGCTTGGGAGCGCGAGATCCCCGTGGCACTCAAGAAGCTCGAGAAGAAGGCCATGCGCACCATGGTCGTCGAGACCGGTGAGCGCGTCGACGGCCGTGCCGCCGATGAGATTCGCCCCATTATGGTGAAGGACAACTACCTGCCGCTCGTTCACGGCTCCGGCCTGTTCCAGCGCGGCCAGACCCAGGTGCTCTCCGTCCTGTCGCTCGGCATGCTCAACGAGGGCCAGCGTCTGGATACCATCGAGCCCACCGAGGGCAAGCGCTACATGCACCACTACAACTTCCCGCCGTTCTGCACCGGCGAGACCGGCCGCATGGGTAGCCCCAAGCGTCGCGAGATCGGCCACGGCAACCTGGCCGAGCGCGCCCTGCTTCCGGTGCTCCCCGACGAGAACGAGTTCCCCTACGCCATCCGCGTGGTCTCCGAGGTCATGGAGTCCAACGGCTCCTCTTCGATGGCTTCGACCTGCGGCTCCACGCTCGCCCTTATGGACGGCGGCGTGCCCATTAAGCGCCCGGTCTCCGGTATCGCCATGGGTCTGATCCAGGAGGAGGGCAAGACCGTGGTCCTGTCTGACATCCAGGGTCTCGAGGACTTCCTGGGCGATATGGACTTTAAGGTCACCGGCACCACCGAGGGCATTACCGCTCTGCAGATGGACAACAAGGCCACCGGCCTTACCTTCGACATCCTGGCCCGCGCCCTGCAGCAGGCCAAGGAGGGTCGCGCCTTCATCCTGCAGAAGATGCTCGATGTGATCCCCGAGCCGCGCCACACCACGCGCAGCACCGCTCCGCGCATCGTCTCCATCCAGGTTCCGACCGACAAGATCCGCGACGTCATCGGTTCCGGCGGCAAGGTCATCCGCGGCATCCAAGACGAGACCGGTGCTTTGGTCGACATCCAGGAGGACGGCACTGTCTTTGTCGGTGGCACCGGCGAGTCCGTCGACCAGGCTGTCGAGCGCATCAAGCTCATCATCAAGGTTCCCGAGCCGGGCGAGGAGTACACCGGTCGCGTGGTCTCCATCCAGCCCTTCGGCGCCTTTGTCAACCTGCTGCCCGGTAAGGACGGCCTGCTGCACATCTCCCGCGTCGCCAAGGGCCGCGTGGAGAAGGTCGAGGACGTCCTCAACGTGGGCGACGAGGTTAAGGTCGTCGTCATCGAGGTCGATGATCGCGGCAAGATCTCGCTCGATCGTTTGGATAAGCCCGAGGCCCCGGCTTGTGCTGAGGGTGCCCCCGAGGGCGACGGTGAGCACTTCCAGCGCCGTGAGCGTCCGCGTCGCGAGCGCTCCGAGCGCAGCGACCGTCCGCGCCGTCCCGGCGACAACGGAGGCCGCAAGCCCCGCCGTCACCACGACGCCGAGTAACAGCTACACATAAGCAGCTCAACAAGGGCGACTCCGGACAGGGGTCGCCCTTTTGCTATTCCCGGCGGGGTCCGCGGGTAAAGTTTCCTGCTCTACAGTCCTGCTCGCACGGAGAGCACATTAAGTGCTCTCCGGCTCGTGCGGAACTCGCGATAAACTTTACCCGCGGCCCCCGCCGGGAATAGCAAAAGGGCTGGTGGGTGCGGTTTTCGATTTTGTCAGATAGTCTATTCAGTTATCTGAATTCAGATCTTTAGATAATCGCATGTGCGGCATTACCCCAGATAAAACCGACCAAAATAAACCTGTCCCTTTTTGGCAGGTCTGGGGCCATCGGGGGCCGGGGCGGGTTAAGTTTGTCGCGAGTTCCGCACGCAAAGGAAAGCACTTAATGTGCTTTCCGTCTTGCGCAGGACTGTAGAGCAGCAAACTTAACCCGCCCCGGCCCCCGATGGCCCCAGACCGGCGGGATAGACCGGTTTGGATGGGGCTTTGATGCATGGGTGGTCTGTTGGTGGGCAAATGGGTATCATAATGCGGTTACTGCATCGACTCCGTGATGCATGTTTGTACGTTCCCGGCGGTCGGTTTGCCAGAAGCGCCCCGTCGGTTGTTCCAGACCCGTTTCGAAGAAAGGAAACCGCACGAACCTATGGCAGCTAAAAAATCATCTCCCTTGAAGATCATTCCGCTCGGAGGCCTTGACGGCATCGGCAAGAATATGACGGTCTTCGAGTGCGGCGACGACATGGTGCTCGTCGACGCCGGCCTTATGTTCCCCGACGACTCCCAGCCCGGTATTGACCTGGTGCTTCCCGACTACACCTATGTTCTAGAGAACGAGGAGAAGCTCCGCGGCATCATCGTCACCCACGGCCACGAGGACCATACCGGTTCGCTTCCGTACCTGCTGCAGGACCTCAACAACAAGGTGCCCATCTTCTCGAGCAAGCTGACGCTTGGTTTCATCGAGGGCAAGCTTTCCGAGTTCCGCATCCGCGCGCCCAAGTTCCGCGAGGTCAAGGGCGGTAGCCATGTCAATCTTGGTGGCATTTCGCTCGACTTCTTCTCTATGACGCACTCAATTCCGGGCGCTTTGGGCGTATTCATTCGCACCAACCAGGGCACCGTTATGCACACGGGCGACTTTAAGCTCGACCAGACGCCCATCGATGGCGTCACGCCCGATTATGCCGCCATCAGTCGCTTTGCCAAGCAGGGCATCGACCTGTTGCTTTCCGACTCCACCAACGCCACGGTTCCGGGCTTTACCAAGTCCGAGGCCGAAGTCGGCCCCAACTTGCTGCACGCCATCAAGAATGCCCCGGGCCGCGTGTTCGTCGCGTCGTTCTCGAGCCATATCCATCGCCTGCAGCAGATCTGCGACGCCGCCCGCAAGTGCGGCCGCAAGGTCGTCGTGACCGGACGTTCCATGCTCACCAACACCCGCGTGGCGCGCGAGCTGGGCTACCTCAACATCGACGATGCCGATATCATCGATGCCTTCGATATCGATAACCTGCCTGACGACAAGATTGTCGTCATGTGCACCGGCTCTCAGGGCGAGCCGCTGTCGGCGCTGTCCCGTATGGCCAACGGCGAGCACAAGACGCTCTCCATCCACGAGGGCGATACCGTCATCCTCTCGGCAACGCCGGTCCCCGGCAACGAGAAGGCCGTCCAGCAGGTCGTCAACAGCCTGGCCAAGCTTGGCTGCGACGTGTGGGATAAGAATCGCGCCCTCGTCCATGTCTCGGGTCACGGCAGCCAGGAGGAGCTCAAGCTTCTGATGGCCATGGCCAAGCCCACCTACTTTATGCCGGTTCACGGCGAGGCCGTGCACCTGCGAGCCCATGCCCAGCTCGCCCGTAAGATGGGTATTAAGGATGATCACATCTTTATCCTCGATAACGGCGACACGCTCGAGATGCGCGGTGGTATTGTCAAGCGCGGTACGCCCGTCGAATCCGGCGTCGTCTACGTCGACGGCCTGCGCATCGGTGATACCGACCCCATCGTCCTGCGCGATCGTCAGAAGCTCGCCAATGACGGTATGGTCACGGCTGTCGCCATCGTCTCGCTCAAGCACAAGAAGATCGAGGCTATTGAGTTCTCGGGCCGTGGCGTTTCATTTGCTATTGACGATCAGTTCTCCGAGGATGCCTCCGCATCCATCATGAAGACAATCGAGAAGGGCAAGTTTAGCTTTACGAGCAGCGGCTCCGATGCCATTCGCAAGGCCGTGCGCGATTCGCTCTCCAACTTCATTTGGAGCCGTACGCGCACCCGTCCGATGATCATCCCGGTCGTCATGGAGGTTTAGTTTGGCGCGCGGATCTGCACAAAACGCCAAAGGCAATAAAGCCAACAACCAACCGGCATCTGCTAAGGGTGCCGGTTCCCATCTTCGTGCCAATAAGGGCCACGAGGCCGAGTTCGACGATGTTGAGCCCCTGGTCGAGCCTTCGGCCAACCGCGATATCGCCGGCGTGGTTATTGCCGTTTTGGCGATTGCGTCTTTCATTGCCGTGATTTCTCCGGCAACGGCACCCGTGACGGCAGCGGTTGCCGGTTTCTACCATCTTGGCTTTGGCCTGGGCGCCTACGTGCTGCCGATCGTCATTTTGCTGTTTGCCGCCACGCTCTTTTTGGGTGAGGACTCGCCGCTCAACATTCGCTCGGTCGCGGGTGGCGCCGTTGTCTTTATCGCCGTCGTCTCCATTCTTTCGTTGATGGTGCCGGGCACGAGCGATTCGTGCGACCTCATGTTTGTGCCGCAAAACCTATCCGCTTCGGGTGGCTACATCGGTGCGTTTATTGCGAGTGCGCTGCAGAATGCCCTGGGTAAACCTATCGCGATGGTGGTCCTGTTGGGTTTGGCCGTCGTTGGCTTTGTCATCATCGGCTTTTCGGTGGGCGGCGTTTTGCGCTCTGCGCGCAATCGCGCTGCCGATTTTGCCGAGCGTCGTCGTGCCGATGTCAATGCGAGCCCGTGGGGCGACGAAGAGGCCCTGTCGGTTCCCGGCATCGCCCGTCCGCACCTGAGCATTCTTCGTCAGAAGGGCTCCGATATGGCCGTGACCACGGTCATGGGCAATGACGCGGACCCTGTTCTGGACGATGATGACGAGGACGATGATCCGTTTGTCGACGTGTCCGAGGCTGTGGAGGCCGAGCGCGCCAAGACCACGCTGCTGCCGCGTCGCCATGCCAAGCATGGCAAGTCCGCGCCTAAGCTCAACACGAGTGAGCCCGACCCGTCTTGGTCCGATAGCGAAATCGAACTCACCGCGGGCGATGACGAGGATGACGAGTGTCCGCTCGAGACCGCCAAGACAACTTTGCTGCCGCGTCGCCAAGACAGGCGAGGACAGGTCACCGGACAGCTTTCGATGGAAGACGACCCGGACAAGGTCGACGAGTCCGAGCCGCCGTTTGCCGTGAACCCCGTGTCTGCTGCCCCGCAGATCCCCGATTTCCTGAAACACCCCAAGGTTGCCGATGCCCCCACCCCTACGGCTTTCGCTGCTCCTGTTGCAGCCGGCGATGGGGGAGCTGACGGCACCGCTGCCGATGTCGAGGGCGAGCAAGAGGATGGCCTCAAACTCCCGCCGCTCGAAATCCTGCACGCCAACCCGCAGTCGGCGTCCGCCGCGTCTTCTGACAAGGAGTTGGAGCAGACTGCCGAGTCGCTGCAGTCCACGTTGCTGGAGTTTGGCCGTAGCGCTCGCGTCGTCGGCTGGATTGCCGGTCCCACGGTGACGACCTTTAAGCTGCAGCCCGGCGAGGGCGAGCGCGTGAGCAAGATTTCGAGCCTCGAGGACGATATCGCGCTTTCGCTTGCCGCCCAGTCGGTGCGTATCTTTGCGCCGATTCCCGGCACCTCGCTTGTGGGTATCGAGATTCCCAATCGCAAGCGCCAGAACGTTAACCTGGGCGACGTGCTTCCCTATGTGAAGGGCGGTCCGCTCGAGCTGGCCATCGGTCGCGATGCCGAGGGTACGCCGGTTGTCGCCGACCTCGCCAAGATGCCCCACCTGCTTATTGCCGGTACCACCGGTTCCGGTAAGTCGGTCATGATCAACTCCATCATCACGACCCTGCTCATGCGCGCGCTTCCCGAGGACGTTCGCTTGATCATGGTCGATCCCAAGCGCGTTGAGCTTGCCGGCTATAACGGCCTGCCCCATCTCTATGTGCCCGTGGTGACCGAACCCAAGCAGGCTGCGAGTGCCTTGCAATGGGCTGTGTCCGAGATGGAGCGTCGCCTGAAGGTCTTCGAGCGCCTCAACGTTCGCAAGATCTCGACGTATAACGAAAAGCAGGCCGCCGGCGAGTTCGAACACTACGATAACCCGCCGCAAAAGATGCCCTATCTGGTCATTATCATCGATGAGCTTTCGGACCTGATGATGGTTGCCGGCAAGGATGTCGAGGCCTCGATCGTTCGTATCGCCCAGCTGGGCCGTGCCGCCGGTATTCACCTTATCGTGGCTACGCAGCGCCCCAGCTCCAACGTGGTGACGGGCCTCATTAAGGCCAACATTACCAATCGTATCGCCTTTAACGTGGCCACGGGCATCGATTCCCGCGTCATTATCGACCAGATGGGCGCCGAAAAGCTCACCGGTTTGGGCGACATGCTGTTCTCCAAGGTCGACTGGGGCAAGCCCCGCCGTATCCAGGGCTGTTTTGTCTCGGATGATGAGATCAACGAGATCGTCGAGTTCGTTAAGTCGCAAAGCGAGCCCGACTACCACGAGGAGATTCTGTCTGCCGTGGCGCCTGCTTCCATGTCCATGGCTGGTGGCGGCATTGTTCGCACGGGCGTTGCCGAGCCGCAGGATGACGACCCGCTTATCTGGGAGGCCGCCCATATTGTGGTGGAATCGCAGCTTGGCTCCACATCTGGCCTGCAACGCCGCCTCAAGGTTGGCTATGCGCGCGCCGGGCGTATTATGGACATGCTGGAAGAAAAGGGCGTCGTCGGCCCGCCCGACGGTTCCAAGCCGCGCGAGGTCCTGCTGGATGACGAAGGGCTTGCCGCGCTGGAGTCTGTCGACGCCGAGATGGTACGTGAAGATCGTGAGTTTGGAGGATTCTGATGGCTGCACGCTTTGGTGACATGCTGCTCGAGCAGCGTCGCCGGATGGGCCTTTCCATCCAGCAGGTCGCCAACACCATCAAAATCAGGCCGCAGATCATCGAGTTTTTCGAGACTGGTAACTTTGCATCGATGCCCCCGCGTGGCTATGCGCAGGGCATGATATCGAGCTACGCTCGCTTTTTGGGGCTTAACCCGCGCGAGGTCGTCAACGCTTATTTTGACGACCTCATGGCATATGAACGCGATACCTCGCAGCAGGGCGGTCGTTTTCAGGATGCTGCCGGCTACGTTAACTCGCGTTCTTCGGTCGATAACGGTCGTTTTTTGATGGTTCAGGGTGGTCGTACGACACGGTACGGCCAGCGCCCTCCGCAGGCGGGCTATATCACCGAGACGGGCTCCAGCGAGGAAATTCGTTCTCAGCGAGATCGTTTTCGCAGTACGCCCCTGCCAGATGACCGTGCGCTTCCCGCCGCTCGTGGGTTGAGTCGCGATCCTCGCGCCGGTTACGGCGACGGCGGATACTCCGGTCGTAGCTATCGCGGAGTACCCGCCGGGCGTTCCCACGATGGCTGTTCCGACGCCGATACCACGCAGGTGACGCCGCGCCTCCGTTCGCAATCCCAGCCCTATGGGCAGCGCTCTTCGGTGCCTCGCTCTGGCCAGCGCGGCTATCAGGGCCGTGGCGAGCTTGCGCCGCGTCCGGGCCTGCGGGGTTCGCAGCGCCAGAGTAGCTATCGTGGTCGTCCCGATAGCGGTCGCGGCCGCATACCGCAGGGTAATGGTCGTGGTAGCTCCAATCGCGGACGCGGCGTTGGGCGCGCCTCTCAATACAACACGATCGATCCGCGCATTATTTACGTCGGCATCGGTGCCGTGGTGCTACTGTTGATTTTGCTCATCGTGGTACTCCTGCGTGGTTGCGGCTCTGCTGCACCCGAGTCGACGCCCGAGACACCCGTGGCTACCAAGACGACGACTAAGAAATCTTCCAAGAAGACCGAATCCACTGACGAGGATGAAGACGCCGACGAGGCGACGGATGCGGCCGGTTCCGATGCTGCCAAGGCGACGGTGGAAAAGGAAGAGGACGAGGTCACCAAGGTCAAGGTCTCTGTAGCCAAGGGCAAGACCGCCTGGATCGAGGTCAAGGTCGACGGTAAATCGGTCTATGGCGCTCAAGCGACCGGTCCTTTTGAGCAGGAGTACACGCCCGAGTCCTCGATTGAGATCACCACGTCCAAGCCCTCCGATGTCACGGTCACCAAGAATGGTGAAAAGGTTCGCTATGACACCAAGACATCGGGTGTGGCGCGCGTGACCATTACCGTTCCCAAGAAGGAGACCGCTGACTCCGCGAACGGCGATAATGCCGGCGGTACCGATAATGCCGACGGCACCGATGTCCAGTCTACCGTCGGCACCGACACGGCATCCGACGGCCAGACAGTGAACGATTCAGATGACTATTCGTACGACAGCTACTAAGGCTCCCCGTACCGAAAGGAAGAACCATGGCTAAAGATTCCAGCTTTGACGTTGTGTCCGAGGTTAACATGCAGGAGGTCGATAACGCCTTCCAGCAGACCGCCCGCGAGATTTCCCAGCGCTATGACCTTAAAGACTCCGGCGCCACCATCGAGCTTTCGAAGGGCGACAAGCTCTTTACGATTAACGCTCCGGCCGATTTTGTCTCCAAGCAGATCATCGATGTTTTGAGCTCCAAGCTCATCAAGCGCGGTATCGACCTCAAGGCTGTCTCTTGGGACACCCCGCAGGCGGCTTCGGGCGGTACCGTGCGCGTGCTCGGTCATATCGTCGAGGGCATCGACCAGGCGACCGCAAAGAAGATCAATAAAGATATCAAGGATCAAAAGCTTAAGGTCAAGGTGACCATCGAGGCCGATAAGCTGCGCGTTTCCTCGGCTTCTAAGGACGCTTTACAGACGGTGATTCAGTTCCTGCGCGACCAGGACTACGGACAGCCGCTGCAGTTTACCAACTACCGCTAATTTACTCGAAAGGACCGCTCTCCAACATGGATACTCCGTTGGGTTCCGTACTCTATATCACGCTTGGCTGCGCCAAGAACGAGGTCGATACCGACCGCATGCGTTCGCTGCTGGCCGCTGCGGGCTACGAGGAGGCATTCGATCCTCAGGATGCCGATATCGCCATTGTCAATACGTGCTCGTTTCTTACCTCGGCGACGTCTGAGAGCATCGAGACCACGCTCGAGCTCGCTAACGAGGTGCAGGACGGCGTTCGCTCCTGCCCCATTGTCATGTGTGGTTGCGTGCCGTCTCGTTACGGCGACGACCTGCCCGACGAGCTGCCCGAGGTCGCGGCATTTGTGAAGGCCGATGAGGAAGACGGTATCGTCTCTGTCATCGATGGCGTTCTTGGTGTGGAGCGTAAAATCGCTGCCTATATCCCGCAGGTCAAGCGTACCGTCGAGGGCGCTGTCGCCTACGTCAAGATCTCCGATGGCTGCAATCGTTTTTGCAGCTTCTGCATGATTCCCTACATTCGCGGTCGCTATCATTCGCGCAATGCCGAAAGCATTATCTCCGAGGTGCGCGACCTGGTTGCCGGCGGTGTGCGCGAGATCGTGCTAATCGGCCAGGACACGGGCATTTGGGGCACCGACTTTGCCGATGAGGACGCCGCTGAGGCCTCACCGCGCAATTTGGCGCAGCTGCTGCGCGCCGTCGCCGAGGCTGTGCGCCCGCACAACGTCTGGGTTCGTGTGCTCTATCTGCAGCCCGAGGGCATGACCGACGAGCTTATCGAGACGATTCGCGATACGCCCGAGGTATTGCCCTATATCGATATCCCCGTGCAGCACTGCGACGCGCGCATCCTCAAGGCCATGCGTCGCTCCGGTTCGCGTCAGGAGCTCGAGGAACTGTTCCGCGATCTTCGTGATCGTATCCCCGGCATCGTGATTCGCTCCACGGCCATGGTCGGCTTTCCGACCGAGACCGACGACGAGTTCCGTGATCTTATCGACTTTATGGACACCGTCGGCTTTGACTATACGAGCGTCTTTGCCTACTCGCGGGAGGAGGGCAGCCTGGCCGCCAATATGGAGGGCCAGGTCGATGAGGAGGTCAAGCTCGAGCGCGCCCAGGAGGCCATGGATCTGGCCGAGTCGCTGGGTTTTGCCGCCACGGCAGCCCATGTGGGCGAGCGCGCCCAGGTAATCGTCGACGGTATCGAGGAGACCGAGGACGGCGCCGAGCTGATCGGTCATGCCTGGTTCCAGGCGCCCGATTCCGATGGCGCGGTGCATCTGGACGCCAGCGAGGCGTCCGTGGGCGATATTTTGACCGTCGAGTTTACCGATAGCTTCTGCTATGAGCTTATCGGCCATGTTGTGGAGTAGGAGAGCGTCGTGGCAAACGAGAGCAATAAGGAACTGACGAGCGTTTGGACGCCCGCCAACATCGTGACGTGCGTGCGCATCGTCTTTATTCCGGTGTTCATGATCGTCTCGGCTCTGTCTCACGCGAGCGTTGCCGGTACGGACTGGAGCACCTTCGACGGCCCGCTCGCCGCCGCTGCCTTCATTCTGTATGTGATCCTGTCGTGCACCGATAAGGTCGACGGCTATCTGGCGCGCTCACGCAACGAGATCACCGATTTCGGCAAGTTCTTGGACCCCATCGCCGACAAGTTGCTGGTGTTCTCGGCCTTGCTGCTGTTCTTGGATTTTGGCGCGGTGACCGTGTGGTCCGTGTTCATTATCCTGTTTCGCGAGCTGTTGGTGAGCGCACTTCGCATGGTCGCGAGTGCTGCCGGTGTGGTCGTTGCCGCCGATAAGCTCGGCAAGTACAAGACGGCGACCACGATGGTCTCCATCTGTGGCTATCTGTGCGTCTTTGCGATGGCCGGTCTTCAGCTGGGGCCGGAGTCGCTGCTGCTCGGTGTCTATTCGGTGTCGCGCTTCCTGTACGTCATCGCTGTCATTTTGACCATTATCTCGGGTGCCCAGTACTTCTGGAACTGCCGCAAGATCGTCTTTTCGGTCTAGGTCCTGGTGGGTATGACGGAGTCTTATTTGCAGATCGCCGCAAACAACGAGGAGCTGGCGCGCGATATTGTCGAGCGCGCGAGTGCCCGTGGCGTGACGGTGTCGACGGCGGAGTCGCTGACGGCGGGCATGATCGCCTCGACGATTGCCGATATCCCGGGTGCCTCGGCGGTGCTTCGTGGCGGTGCGGTGACCTACTGCGATGAGATCAAACATCGCGTGCTCGGCGTCGAGCAGGAAACGCTCGATCGGTTTAGCGCCGTGTCGCATCAGACGGCGCGTGAGATGGCCGCGGGCTCGCTGGGCCTCTATCAGAGCGATGTCGCCGTGAGCGCAACGGGCTACGCTGGGCCCGGCGGCGGCACCGAGCAAGACCCCGTCGGCACGTTCTATATCGGCTGGGCGTATCGTGCGGCCGATGGGGGAGCGACGGTCGTTGAGTCTGCGCGCTGTCACTACGAGGGTGATCGGTCGTGCGTCCGTGCCTATGCGGTCGCTGAGGCTTTGGAACGCATTGTCCGCGTGCTCAATTCCATGGAATAGACGTGTTTTAAGGGGCCTTAGGGCCCCTTAATTGTGGAGATAGGGACCTTTGGCAAGGAATGCGCTTGCGCTGGCACATGTCTTTAATTTGTACGAGCACTCGTATTTGCGATTGGCATGGTCAAGCGTTTGGTCGGTGATTGGTCGGCGTTTGGTCGGGTTTTGGAATGGACGGGTGTATATGATGAACCTGAACGGTTGACCACGAACAGCCGTTCGTTTATCATCGATTCAGGTTGTTAAGAGGAGGGCTATTCATGGCCAAGAATTCAGGTCCCGTACGTACCGTTCATACGCGCACGACGGGCAAAGAGCGCGACGAGATGATCGCCACTACCAAGGCCGAGATCGAGAAGAAGTTCGGCCAGGGTTCTATTATGAGGTATGGCGACGGCGGTCCCGAGCTCGAGGTCGAGGCTATTCCGACGGGCTCTCTGGCGCTCGATGCCGCCTTGGGTATCGGCGGCGTGCCGCGCGGCCGTATCGTTGAGATTTATGGCCCCGAGTCTTCCGGTAAGACAACGCTTTCGCTCGAGATTCTTGCAGAGGCGCAGGCCATGGGCGGTGTCGTGGCTTTTATCGACGCTGAGCATGCGCTTGATCCCACCTACGCCGCGCGCATCGGCGTCGATATCGACGAGGTGCTGATTTCCCAGCCCGATACGGGTGAACAGGCGCTCGAGATCGTTGACATGCTTGTGCGTTCCGGTGCCATCGACGCCATCGTCGTCGACTCTGTTGCCGCTTTGACTCCACGTGCCGAAATCGAGGGCGAGATCGGTGACACGACGGTGGGTCTGCAGGCTCGCTTGATGAGTCAGGCGCTCCGCAAGCTCGCCGGCTCGCTTGCCAAGTCCAACACAACCTGCATCTTCATTAACCAATTGCGCGAGAAGATCGGCGTCATGTTCGGCAACCCCGAGACCACCACAGGCGGCCGCGCACTCAAGTTTTTCTCTTCCGTGCGTATCGATATTCGCAAAATCGATACCATCAAGCTCAAGGACGAGGTTATCGGCAATCGCGTACGTGCCAAGGTCGTTAAGAACAAGGTGGCTGCTCCGTTCCGCTCGGCCGAATTTGACATCATGTATGGCACCGGCATTTCTAAAGAGGGCTCGATTTTGGATATGGCTGTCGAGTGCGGCATATGCAAAAAGATGGGGTCTTGGTTTGCCTATGGTGAGGACAAACTCGGCAACGGTCGCGAGGCCGCTAAGACGTTCCTGCGCGAGCATCCCGATTGCGCCGACGAGATCGAGCACAAGGTTCGCCTTGCCTGCGGTCTTGAGTATGACGATGATGCCCCCTCCGAGGTTGAGTTGACCGATCAGCCCGCCCCCGAGGAGTTTGACGAGCTGTATGCCATCGATGGCTCCGCGATGCTCGACGATGACGACGAGTAACGGATGCCGACATGTCGTATACGGTTACCGAGGCTAGGGTCGTTTTTCCGGATAAGAAGACGGCCTCCTCGTTCTCGAGCGGTTATGCGTCTAAAAAGCCCTGTGCACATATCGATTGCGATCTGGAGGGCGGTTTTGAACGGTCCATTTGGATTCCCGTGCGTGTGGCACGTGTGTACGTTCAGAACCGTCTCGATCTTCCCTGCGACTGGGATGACTTTCGCGAGGCGGTGCAGCTTATCGAATGCAAATGTGCGCTCACCATGGTGACCGAGATGCTTTCGCGTCGTGATCATGCTACAGGCGAGGTGCGCGATAAGTTGGCTCGCTATGGCTTTCGACAGCCCGCGATCGACTTTGCCGTCAATCGTGCCATCGAGTATCATTTTTTAGATGAGAACCGCTTTTGCTCGTACTTTATCGAGGAGCGTAAGCGTCGTGGTTGGGGACAGCGCAAAATCGAGACTGAACTCAAGCGTCGCCATGTTGCACTTGATGAGATTCCAGGGTATCCCGAGGCTTATTTTGCCGAGGATGACGACTTGGCTCGCGCATCGGCTTTGCTCGCTAAGCGTCGCGTTCCCGAGGCACGTGCATTCGAAAAGCTCGTCAGATTTTTGATGGGCAAGGGCTTTTCCTATCACATTGCCGCCGATGCCGTTAAGGCGCGCCTCGATGCCTTAAGCGAGAAATGCGACGTTTAAGCATGCGCACGTTACGCTCCTGCCGTTCACCGCTCGATAGGCGCCGTGCTGGGTGCGTTAATTTGACAGTTGTTGCGGTTCAACGTAGGATAATTACTGTCATTTGCATTGTGATATGTGCTCATCTGCGATGAGTTTGTTTATATGTTTATCTGTATCCGACCCGCATAAGCTGCGCCCATATTACTCAAATGTCGCGAGCCGTTCGTATGGACGGTTCGCTTTGTTGTGTAACGAATCCATAAAAAGGAGTGAGCATGCCGCCTATCATTGCAGCGCTCGTTGGCATTGTTTTGGGTGCCATCGTCGCCATTGCCTACATGCGCACCGCCAAGCAGGGTAGTCTTCACGAGGCCGAAGAAAAGATTCAGTCGGCACACGCGCAGGCAGAGTCCCTGATCGGTGATGCTAAGCGTCAGGCCGAGACCCTCAAAAAAGAGGCTCTGCTCGAGGCTAAGGAAGAGATCATCAAGAACAAACAGGCCGCCGAGGCCGAGGACAAGCAGCGTAAGAGCGAGATTCGCGCGCTCGAAAATCGCGTGATGCAGCGCGAGGAATCGCTCGACCGACGCAACGATGCGCTCGATAAGCGCGAGCATCAGCTGTCCAGCCAGGCCGGTCAGGTCGAGAAGCGCTCTCGCGAACTTGAGGAGCTTTGCGCCAAGCAGACCTCCGAGCTCGAGCGTATTGCCGACCTTACGCGCGAGGATGCTCACAAGGAGCTGCTCGATAAGGTCCGCGGCGAGGTTACCCATGAGGCGGCCACCATCATCCGTGAGTCCGAGCAACATGTCCGCGCCGAGTGCCATAAGACCGCTCAGGAGATTCTCTCCCTGGCGATCCAGCGTTGTGCCGCCGACCATACCGCCGAGGTCACCGTCACGTCCGTTCATATTCCCTCCGATGACCTTAAGGGCCGCATCATCGGTCGCGAGGGTCGTAACATCCGTACTTTCGAGCAGGTTTCCGGCGTCAACCTTGTGATCGACGATACCCCCGAGACTGTCGTGCTTTCGAGCTTTGATCCGGTCCGTCGTGAGACCGCCCGCGTGGCGCTCGAGAACCTCATTGCCGACGGTCGTATTCACCCCGCCCGCATCGAGGAGATGTACCACAAGGCCGCTGACTTGGTTCAGCAGCGTGTGCTCGAAGCCGGCGAGCAGGCCGCCTTCGATACCGGAATCCACGACCTGCATCCCGAGATCGTCAAAACCCTGGGCGCTCTGCGCTACCGCACCTCGTTTGGTCAGAACGTGCTACAGCACTCGCTTGAGGTCTCCGACCTGTGCGGCATCATGGCCTCCGAGCTTGGTCTGGATGTTGTGACCGCCAAGCGCGCGGGTCTTCTGCATGACCTGGGCAAGGCCATCGACCACGACGTTGAGGGTCCGCATGCTGTGATTGGTGCCGAGCTTGCCCGCCGTTATGGCGAGAAGCCCGTTATCGTCCACGCAATCGAGGCCCATCATGCCGATGTCGACCCCAACACGGTGCTCGACGTTCTGGTCCAGGCTGCCGATGCTGTTTCCGCTTCTCGTCCCGGCGCCCGTCGCGAGTCGGCCGAGAGCTACATCAAGCGCCTTGAGAAGCTCGAGGAGATTGCCAACTCTCATGACGGCGTCGAGCGTACCTATGCTATGCAGGCCGGTCGCGAGGTCCATGTCATGGTTCAGCCGGACAAGATTTCCGATGCCCAGTCCACGGTGCTTGCGCACGATATCGCCCATCAGATCGAGGAAGAGATGGAGTATCCCGGTCAGGTGCGCGTTGTCGTGATTCGCGAGAGCCGTGCCGTCGATATCGCTAAATAACATGAACGACGCGAACGAGCTCATCTCATTTATCGCGTCGATGTCGGGGGAGGGCAACCTTCGCGTCGAGGAAAACCTTGGCGAGGGGTATGTCCGCCTCCGCGTTTCGGAGGCCGAGCGCCGTCAGGCCAAGCATGACATTCAGCATGTAGAGGACATTGTCATCGAGATGCTGCGTAATGCTCGCGATGCCGGAGCCGATAAGGTCTATCTAGCCACGACCAAGGAGGAGGGTGTTCGTACCCTCCTCTTCCTGGATAACGGTTCGGGTGTGCCGCAGGATATGCAGGAGCGTATCTTCGATGCCCGTGTCACCTCCAAGCTCGAGAGCATGAAGATGGACCGTTGGGGTGTTCACGGTCGTGGTATGGCGCTGTTCTCTATCAAGCAGAACACCGATGAGGCACGCGTTGTTACATCGGGCGTCGATTTGGGCTCAGCGTTTAAGGTGTGCGTTGATACCGATCGCTTGGCTGAGCGCGCCGACCAGTCGAGCTGGCCTCAGGCGGTTAAAGACGAAGACGGCCGCTATGTATGCGCTCGCGGTCCTCACAACATCATTCGCGCAGCCTGCGAGTTTGCCCTTGAGGAGCTGCGCGACTGCGACGTGTATCTGGGCTCTCCGTCCGAGATCGCTGCGACCCTGTACGCCCAGGCTTCCAGTCGTCTCGATACGTCACGCTTGCTCTTTATCGATGACGAGTGTGAGCTTCCGGTTATCGATCGTTTAGGTCTCGCTTCGGATGCCGAGGACTTTATCCGGATTTGCTCCGGGCTGGGTCTCGAGATGTCCGAGCGTACTGCCCACCGTATTCTGTCAGGACAGATTAAGCCCGTTCGCGGCGTGTGTGCGCGCCTGCTGCGCGAGCGCGATTCCACCTCGCATTTGCCGGCTCCAGTCGATCTTGCCAAGGACCGTCGAGGCCTTCGCATTGCCAAGGATGACATGGCGCAGTTTTCGCGTGCTGTTGAGCGCGACTTCAATGACCTCGCCGCCCGGTATTACCTCAATCTGTGCGGCGACCCTAAGATTCGCGTTTCACGTGATCGCATCACCGTGACGTTCGATCTTGCCAAAGAGGAGTAGCATCTTTACCGAGTCCGCTCGGTACGATACAGTTATTGCAGTTAAAACGTACTTTTAAACGCAGGAGTTTCTTCATGGATTGCCTGAAGGTATCAAGCAAATCATCGCCCGCGTCCGTTGCCGGCGCCATTGCCGGTATGGTCAAAGATGGCGTTCCCGTCAACATTCAGTGCGTCGGTGCCGGCGCCGTCAACCAGGCCATAAAGGCCGTTGCCATTGCGCGAGGTTTTTTGATCCCTACTGGCTTTGATGTCTCTTGTGCGCCGGTGTTCTCTGACATCCTCATTAACGGGGAGTCTCGCACGGCAATCCGTCTCTCTATCTACGTTCACCAGATTAATCGGGCTGCTATGGACAATGTCGTCATGGACGACGTTAAGCCTGTTGCGTAAGCGAGTTTTCGCACGTTTTTAGCACCTTTGTGCCCCGTCGATATCATCGTTAGGATGTAAACTCATGGACCAGCGCTTCGTACGCGATATTCTTGCCGGTAAAACCTATTTTATCCGCACATTCGGCTGCCAGATGAATCAGCACGACTCCGAGCGCGTGAGCGGTTTGCTCGATTCCTATGGCTGTCTTATGGCGCTCGATCCGGAGCATGCCGATATTGTCGTATTCATGACGTGCTGTGTGCGCGAGGCTGCCGATACGCGCCTGTACGGTCAGTGCAATTCCTGCAAGAGTCTTCCTCCTTCTCCTTCGGGCAAGCGTGTGGTCGCCGTGGGTGGTTGCATCGCTCAGCGCGATGGCGAGGGCCTGCTCACCAACGTCGATAACGTCAACGTTATTTTTGGTACGCATTCGATTGCGCACGTGGCGGAGCTTATCGCCGAGGCGTTTATGGATGGCAAGCGCCATATCCGCACGAATGAGCATGAAGATACGGACGCCATGAGTATGCCGTGGCATCGCGAGACGCAGTATCATGCATGGGTGCCCATCATGACGGGCTGCAACAACTTCTGCACGTACTGCATCGTGCCGTACGTCCGTGGTCGCGAGAAGAGCCGCCCCTTCGAGGAGATTGTCGACGAGGTGACGGGTCTGGTGCGTCAGGGTGTGCGCGAGATTACGCTGCTGGGACAAAACGTTAACTCCTACGGTCGCGATCTCTTTGGCAAGCCGCGCTTTGCCGACCTGCTGCGCGCCGTGGGTGATACGGGCGTCGAACGTATCTTCTTTACTTCTTCGCACCCCAAGGATTTGCTTCCCGAGACCATCGATGCTATGGCCGAGACACCTGCCGTTATGCCGCAGCTTCACCTAGCCGTTCAGTCGGGTTCCACGCGCATCCTTAAAGAGATGAATCGTCGGTACACGCGCGAGGATTATCTGGGCCTGGTCGATCGCATTCGTAACCGTATGCCCGAAATTGCGCTTTCGACCGACATCATTGTGGGCTTCCCGGGCGAGACCGAGCAAGACTTTGAGCAGACGCTCTCGCTTGCCGAGACGGTGCGCTATGCCCAGGCCTACACGTTTATTTACTCCAAGCGCGCCGGTACCCCGGCAGCTGAGATCTATGATCCCACCCCGCATGAGGTTATCCTTGAGCGCTTTAACCGTCTGGTCAAGGTTATCGAGACGACGGCATACGAGTATAACCAGGGCGAGCTTCACACCGTGGTGCCTGCGCTTATTGAGGGCACGAGCAAGAAAAACGACGCTGTCCTTCTTGGTAAAAGTCCTAAGAACCAGACAGTGCATGCGCCGATTCCCGCTGGCTATAGCATCGATCAGCTTATCGGCAAATTCGTCGACGTCGATGTGGATGTCGCCAAGACGTGGTATCTGTCTGGCTCCGTTGTGGGTGAGCCTCGCTAATGGTTTCCCCCGGCACAAACCTTTCTGCCGTAGCGATCGTCGGTCCGACGGCGGTCGGCAAGAGTGATGTTGCCGACCGCCTGGCTGCTCGTCTGTCGTCTGAAGTGTTATCGTGTGACGCGATGCAAATCTATCGCGGTATGGATATCGGTACGGCCAAGATGATGCCCGAGGAGTGCTCGGTGCCCCTGCGTCTTGTCGATATCGTGGACCCGGGCGTCGCGTATTCTGCTGCGCTCTATCAGTCTGATGCCCGGGCGCATATCGAGCGTTTGCTTGGTGAGCAACGGCTTCCGGTCTTTTGCGGCGGCACGGGCTTGTATCTTAAGGCTGCACTCGATGAAATGGATTTTCCTTCGGGAGAGCTCGAGGACGAACGTCGCACGGGTTATCAGGAGCTTGCCGAGCGTATTGGCGAGAAAGCTATGCATGCCCTGCTTGCCGAGCGTGATCCGGAATCGGCTGCCGTGATTCATCCCCATAACGTGCGCCGCGTGATCCGTGCGCTCGAGATGCACGATGACGGTGTGTCGTATGCCCAGCAGAAGTCTAAATTCAGCGTTCCACGTGAGCGCTATCATGCCATGTGGTTTGGTCTGACGCGTAGCCGTGAAGTGCTGTATGAGCGCATTAACCTGCGTGTCGACCTTATGTTTGAGCAGGGGCTGGTTGATGAGGTCCGTGGCCTTATGGACCAGGGCCTGGGTGATGCACTCACGTCGATGCAGGCAATCGGTTACAAAGAGATTATTGATGCCTTGCGAGGCGCTATTACCATGGATGAGGCCCGCGAGCTTATTAAGATGCGCTCACGTCGCTATGCCAAGCGCCAACTTTCCTGGTTTAAGCGTGACGACCGCATCGTGTGGTTCGATATGGATGAGTTTACGATCGATGAGGTCGTCGATGATATCTACCGTCGTATCGAGGCTGCCTAATGGCACGTTTTCCCTTGGTTCCCACGGTGCCTGAACCTGAGCGTGCCGTCTTGGTTGGTGTTGAGTGGCGCGATAACGCCTGGCCGCTCGACCGTTCGCTCGACGAGCTCGAGCGCTTGGCTCACACTGCTGGAGCCCAATGCGTGGCACGCTTGTCTCAGCGTCTGGTTAAACCTTATCCCAAATCGTTTATCGGCTCCGGTAAGGTCGAGGAGCTATGCGGTTTGGTTCATCGTATGGATGCGGATGTTGTAATCTTCGACGACGACTTGACTCCTTCACAGCAGTCCTATCTTGAGAAAGCCGTGGGCGAACCGGTCAAGATTATTGACCGTACGGCGTTGATTTTGGATATCTTTGGCCTGCATGCTCAGACGCGTGAGGGTCGCTTACAGGTGCAGCTGGCTCAGTTGCAGTATCTACTGCCTCGTCTGCGAGGTATGTGGAGCCACCTTGCTAAGGAACAGACGCGTGGCGGCATTGGATCGCGTTTTGGCCAGGGCGAAAGCCAGCTCGAGGTCGACCGTCGCCTGATTCGCGACAAGATCGCTGCGCTTCGCCGCGAATTGAAACAGGTTGAACAACGTCGTGATGTGCAATCGAAAAGCCGTATTGAATCGCCGGCGTTTCGCGTAGCGTTGGCTGGCTACACCAATGCCGGTAAGTCGACGTTGCTTAATCGATTGACGGGATCCACGGTACTTTCGCAGGATAAGCTGTTTGCCACGCTCGATCCTACGACGCGTTCGTACCGTTTACCCGGTGGCCGTGGCATGACGATCACTGATACCGTTGGCTTTATTCAAAAGCTGCCCCATGGCCTGGTCGACGCGTTTAAATCTACGCTTTCCGAGGTGCTCGGCGCCGATTTGGTTCTTAAAGTTGTGGATGCTTCCGATGAGGATTACGAGCGTCAGCTTGAGGCGGTTGATCGTGTCCTTGACGAGATTGGTGCCGGTGAGCGCCTGACGCTTACCGTGTTCAATAAAATCGATCTGCTCGATAGCGTCGACCGCTTGAGCTTTCGCCGGCGCTATCCCGAGGCGGTATTGTTCTCGGCTCAGACGGGTGAGGGCCTTGATGACTTAGTCGACCGCATCGCTCGTGAGGCGGCCGCTACGGACGTGTTGCTCTCGGCCGATATCCCGTATCGAGAGGGCGCGTTAATCACGCTTGTGCACGAACAGGGAACCCTTCTGCACGAGGAATACCTCGAGGACGGCGTTCGTATTGTGGCAAAGCTTCCAGCCCGTATCGCACCGCGTCTCGAGCGTTATCGAACAGAGTAAATCAGCTCCAGTACACCCAAGATAACCGGTTGATGCAGCAGGTAGAACGGCAGCGCATGGCGCCCGAGACTTGCGAGCGCCGGGATGGGATTCGCATAGGCCCATCCCGGCGCCTCATAGTTTGCTTCCTGAGTCGTGTGGGCGGCAAAGAAGCCTGCAAGGTACATAAATAAGAATGGTATGACTGGATAGTAATCACCAGAGACAAAGTCTGGGCTTGGGAAACCCAGCCAAGCTAAATAGGGGATAGGATAAACCGTTTTAGGAATGCTCCAGGTAAGGGTAAAAAGTGTGAGGCAAATTGCTATACCCCATACCGACGGCACTTTAACGATCACCGGACGCGCGAGCGCGACAATGGCGGTGCAGGCCGCCATGCAGAACATGATGCCGAAGTTCACCGAGTCATCGACTGAGACGAGCGTCGTCGCGACCCATACGACAAAAGCGGCAGCGGCATATTTGACGGCACGCTTGATGTTGTTGCGCGAGAGGGTGCACATCCAGCCGGCAATAAACAAAAAAACCCAACTGATGCTGGCACGCCAGATGTCTTGGAAGATGGTCTGAGTAAACCAGGGCATATCCCAACCATAAAGATAGGCAAGATCGTAGCAAGCATGAAATCCTGCCATCGACAGCATGGTAAATCCGCGAATGGTATCAAAGACCGTGATGCGGTTTTGCATTACGAGAACCGGCGCATCAATCCAACAACCTTGCCCAGGATCGTCGGATTTGTCGCATAGATGGGCTCCATGGTGTCGTTTTCGGGCTGCAAGCGAACTCGTCCCTGCTCCTTGTAGAACGTTTTGACCGTTGCGGAGCCATCGATCATGGCCACAACGATCTCGCCATTCATGGCACTCTTCTGTTCGCGAACGATGATATAGTCGCCGTTAAGGATACCGACGTTAATCATCGAATTGCCGTGGACCTCGAGGATAAAAGACCCCTGGTCCGTTGCGATCTCGGTCGGGATGGTAAAGGTGTCCTCGATATTCTGCTCGGCAAGGATGGGGATCCCTGCGGCGACACGGCCCACGAGGGGTAGCGATACGGTTCCGCGGGGTGCCGTGGGCTCATCGGACTTTGAGATGGAGACGGAGGCTCCGTCCTCGTCAAAGAGCTCTAGGGCACGAGGCTTGGTGGCGTCACGTTTGAGCAGGCCGCGTGCTTCCAGTGCGGAGAGATGTGCATGTACAGTGCTAGGGGAGGAAAGACCCACAGCCGAAGCCATCTCACGCACGCTGGGCGGATAGCCCTTTTCCTGCTGATACTCCTTGATGAAGTCGTAAATCTGCTGCTGTCGCTTGGTAATTTTGCGAGCCATCAGGGATTCCTCTCTACCTAACCCAAACAAATGTTCTATGTTTGCTTGACAGGAACAACTGTTCGAAGATAATAATAACCGAACACTCGTTCCCGCGCTAGACTTTTTTGTCCTCGCGGCTTGATAAAACAGTTCTCGTCAAAAAACGCGAGAGGAGAACATGATGAATGCAACGGATATGGTCCAGGGAAACCTCGCCCTTAAGTATGAGACGCCCGTATCGCCTTCCTTTACGGTCGTGAAGGGCGGACGCTGCGATTTTCAAGCCATGGCCGCTGGGCCTGTTCGCTCCAAACATGCAGTCGCTGTTTCGGCTCCCGTTGCCCTAAAGGCCTCGACAATAGTCGCTGTTGCCGTAGCGTTCACCTTGTTTTTTGTTCTTTCCGCTTCAGTCTTTTCTGCTCGTCATGCAGCATATGCTGATTCCGTTGCCAACGTTACCTACGAGACGATTCATGTACAGTCCGGAGATTCCTTGTGGTCGCTTGCTCAGGAGCATTCCGTCGACGGTCTTTCTACACAGGAGACTTCTGACATAATTCGCAGTGTCAATCATCTGGAGCATGGGTCACTCGATGCGGGTGACGTTCTTAAAGTTCCTGCGCGTTCGTAAGATTTAAACTCCGGCACATGGTACCCTTGTTATCGTTTTGGAGGAGGTACCATGCGCTGTCCCAGATGCGGCAATGCACATACCCGTGTTGTCGATTCCCGTATGCAGGAATCTAATAACACCATTAAACGTCGTCGTGAATGTTGTTCGTGCAACTATCGCTTCACAACATTCGAGCGATGCGAAGACCCCATCGAGGTCATCAAATCTGACGGGTCAAAGCAGCGGTTCGATCGCAATAAGCTGCTGGTCGGCTTAATGCGCGCTACGATTAAGCGCGACATCGACACGAAAAAGCTCAATGAGCTCATCGATGACATCGAGGTGGAGCTGCGTTCCCGTACGCTGACGGCTGTTACGTCCCACGACCTGGGCGACATGGTGCTTAAGCGCTTGGCCAAGATCGACAAGGTGGCCTACATTCGCTTTGCCTCGGTCTATCGCGATTTCAAAGACATCGATGAGTTTTTGCAAGAGCTCGACAAGCTAAGGTGATTTTATGTCCAACATTACGGTCAACATTAAGCGTCTCGACCCTACGATCGAGCTTCCCAAATACGCCCATCCCACTGATGCCGGTTTGGACCTCCGTGCCAATGAGGACTGTACCCTTAAGCCCTTCGAGCGACGCTTGGTCTCTACTGGCCTTGCGATCGCGCTGCCCGATGGATACGCTGGCTTCGTTCAGCCTCGCAGTGGCCTGGCTATTAAGCAGGGTCTGTCTATAGTCAACACTCCTGGCCTCATCGACGCCCACTACCGAGGAGAACTCAAAGTCATCCTTATCAACCTGGATCCATCCAATGAAATCCAGATCAACAAGGGTGACCGAATCGCTCAACTTGTCATCCAAGAAGTTCCCACGGTCAATCTCGTGGAGGTAGACGAACTAGACGAAACCGACCGAGGAGCCGGCGGTTTCGGTTCTAGCGGCGTATTGTAATGTCCGCTCACCCGTGGGTGGCCCCTATATATCATTCCATGCTCAAACATTCTCGCGGGGGCGCTCGTATCCCTCCCGCCCGCCTCTCACACATATCATTCCATGCTCAAACATTCTCGCTTCGCTTCGCTCGCTGCGAAACTGCGCGTGGAACGATATGTGTGAGAGGCGGGCGGGCGGCTACTCGCTTGAAAAATATTTACATTCTAGTAAGCCAATTCGACAAAGGAACAGTCCCTTTGTCGCATTGGCTTACTACATTTGAATTTTCCGGTTTCGCCTTTGCAGATTCTAATGGTGGGGAATCTGGTATAGCTGCTAATACGTAAACGCAGCTTGCCTGCGGGAGGCCCCTATATATCGTCCCGCGCGCAGTTTCGCAGCGAAGCGAGAATGTTTGAGCACGGGATGATATATAGGGGCCTCCCGCAGGCAAGCGGACAGTCCAATGCTAGCGGATATGCGCGGGTTTTCCGCCCCAGTAGAAGCGGCAGAAGGCTCGTTTGCGCTTTTGGGGCTTGCCTACAAGTTCCATGGTTGCGATGGCGATGTCCTCGGCCGCGTGTGGACGGCGTAGCACTTCGCCATTGATGAGCAGTGCCTTGAGCGACTCGGGATGATCGTGGAGATGGCGCAGCGTCACGATGAGCTCGCGTGCGGTGGTGACATGCATACTGGCGCCCAAGTCGGTGAGCATGGTGGTGTTGGCCTTTTCCTGGCCATAGGACTTGCCCAGCAGAATCATCGGCAGGTGTGCACACAGGCATTCGGTAACAGTGAGTCCGCCCGATTTGAGAATGGCCAGATCGCAGCCGTGCATGAGCGCTGCCATGTCATCGACATAGTCAAGGACCGTGACGTTTTCGAGTTTCATGGCTTCGAAGAGCGTTTTCAGGCGCGTGGCGTATTCCGTGTCCTTGCCCGGCAAAAAGACAAAGTGCATATCCTCGAAGCTACGGAGGAAGGGGAGGGTGTGGTCCATCGCCGCGCGAAAGCGAACGTACGGTTGAGGCAAACTGGCGCCGGCCATTACCAGCACAATGGTCTTGTCGATAGGGAGATTGAACTTCTCGAGTTCTTCCTCACGATTGTAATCCGTGTCAAATCCAGTGCGAATAGGGATGCCCGTAATGCGTATCTTTGCCTCGGGAACCTTGCGTGGGCGGAGCGTCTCGGCCATAAACTCGTTTGCCACGCAGAATAAGTCAGTGTCCTTATGGGGCCACCAGCCCTCGACCTCGTAATCGGTCGGCACGCAAATGACGGGATAGTCGATGCCCGTAATGACGCGCGCACCAACCGCAACGTTGGCTGCCGTGATATGTGTGGCGACCACGGCAATAGGCCTACGAGTGCGAACGTATTCGTTAAATGCGGGGAACATAATGCGCGACCATGCCGTGCCGCCGCCCCAAAGCAGGTGTCCGGTAAGGGTATATCGCCAGGTCAAGTCATAAATTGGGCGTGTGGCGCCGGTAAACGATGCGGCCGTTTTGTTGCCGTCGAATTTTATGCGTCCAAAATCGAGGATATCCAAGACCTCAATCTCGACATCCTGCGGTATGCCCTTGGTACCGCGTATAAGCTCGAATGCTTGTGCGATAGCATTGGCTGCCGCTTTGTGTCCCGAACCAACCGATGCGTGGACAATGGTCACTAAGGGCTTTTGTCCAGGTGACGGCATCAATTGCTCCGATTGAGGGGCGCTTTGCGTGGGCAGGGGAGCGTCATTGCCCATCTGCGTTTGATCCATCGATAACTCCCCTTCATCGTTGTTTCGCAAAGAATCATTGTAGTGCATGACTGTCATGTTCTCCTAAATTTGGGTATGAGCGCAAAGAACACCAATGTTTCGATGAGAGGACACTCCATGACTACCAATCAGCCGATCGATGTTGCGATTATCGGCGGCGGCCCAGCGGGCTATGCTGCAGCCATTTATGCGTCGCGCTCCAATCTAACGACGACCGTGATTGAGCAAGGCATGTCGGGAGGACAGATCGCCACAACCAATGAGGTCGAAAACTATCCGGGCATTCCGCTCTTGAGCGGCGCCGAACTCGGCGAGCGTTTTCAGCAACATGCAGAGGGCCTGGGTGCGCAGGTCGTATGGAGCATGGTGACGGGTATCGATTACGATACGGATGCGGCGCTGTTTACGGTGCATCACGATACGGGCGACACGGTGGCCTCGAGTGTTATCGCTTGCATGGGCGCCACGCCGCGCTCTGCTGGTTTTGTTGGCGAGGATACGTATCGCGGTCGCGGCGTTTCGTATTGTGCGACGTGCGACGGCATGTTCTTTCGTGGCAAACAGGTCTTTGTCATTGGCGGCGGTAATGCTGCCTGCGAGGAAGCCCTGTTCTTATCAGAAATTGCCAGCAGCGTGACCATCGTCTTGCGCCGTGATCAGTTCCGTGCTCCCGATGGCGTGGTTCAAAAGGTGCTCGCAAAAGATAATATTTCTGTTAGGTACCAAACTAGTATTGTGGAGCTATCGGGCGAGGCCATGCCTACAACTATCACGTTTAAGGACAACGCCACCGGTGATACCTATTCCGAGTCCTTCGATCCAGGTTCGTTTGGCATCTTTGTCTTTGCCGGAACACAGCCCCATACCGAGCTTGTACAGCATCTGGTGGATCTGGCGCCTGACGGCGGTATCGTTACCGACGACTCGATGGCCACGCGCACGCCGGGCTTGTTTGCTGCCGGCGATATCCGTTCCAAGCGTTTACGCCAGGTTGTGACCGCCGTTTCGGACGGAGCCATAGCGGCAACCAGCGCATACGCCTTCTTACGAGGATAAGTACGATAATATATCTTATGTAAGGTTGCTATCTTTATACATAGTGGTTGGACGGTGCGTCAATGTGCTGTCCAACCACTTTTACTTAGCGGCTATGTGGTATGCAAAACTAGATAATCTAGAATACAATATAGAAAACGAACGGAGGCCTCTTATGAACCACGTCAAACATGTTATCCCGATGTCCGATACATCGGTCAGCATTAAGCCGGAGGATATTCAGCCGACGGTGCTGCCGGATGCATTTATTCAGTCCGATATGGTGGGTAAACTCAATGCGTTGAGCCTGCCACGCTATGACCAGCTACCCAACGTAACACTCTATCGCGATCAGGTTATTGAATATGTTGCGCTGTGGATGGAGCCGCTTTCGATTTGCGTAGAGCAGCCCGTTATCACGCCTTCGATGATCAATAACTACGTAAAGGTCGGCCTCGTTCCTGCTCCGGTTAAAAAGCAGTATGGCCGTGAGCAGATTGCGCGTCTCATCGCCATTTGTATCTTTAAGCAGGTGCTGCCCATCGCTGCGGTTCAGGCGCTCTTTAATATTCAGCGCTTGAGCTACGACGCTCCGACGGCTTTCGATTATGTAGTCGATCAGCTTGAGGCATCGATTCGTGCGGCTTTTTCCCTTGAGCAGACTCCGGTGCCCGATACCGCACATCAGGTTACGCGCGAGTCATTGCTCGTACGCAGTGCGGTTTCGTCCTTTGTATCGAAGGCGTATCTGATGAGCTACCTCAAGTTTAATGGGTTTAATAGCTAGGCGACGTATAACGCGGGCGGGATAAAGAGCCATCAGGCACTTTGTCCCGCCCGCGTTTTTGCTTGGTTGAGCTTTATTGGCCCGAAGCCATGCCCATGCCGTAGCCGATGATGAGACCATGCATCTCGGCGTAATAGGAATCTAGGCCGTTGCAGGGCATGATGATAATCTTGGAGCCTGGCCAGTGCTCCACAATGCGGTCGGCAAGCGCTTGGGCTCCAGCTTCGTTCTCAACGTGATCGATGATGACCTCGCCGCCCGTGAAACCCTCGGCCTCCATGGTGTCGACAATCTTGGCGAGCATCTTCTTTTCGCCACGCGTATGCCCAACGAGTTCAATTTCACCCGCTTCGCTCGCCGTGCCCAAAATGCGGATGTTGAGCTTGTTGGCAATAACACCGGCCGCCTTGGGGATACGTCCGGCCTTCGCAAGGTTTTCGTAATTGCATAAACTAAAGAGGATCTTGCTGTTCTGCTCCAAGCTATCGAAGTAGGCGCAGGCTTCCTCAAAGGAGGCATCCGGTTTACTTGCTAGATAACGATCAAACAGTAAGAAGATCAGGTCCATCTTGCCGCCTGCTGCGCGCGAATTAACCAGGTGAATCTTACGATTGGGCTCTTCGGCAAGCACCATGTCACGTGCCGTGGCCGCGGCATTGTAGCTTCCCGAGACGCCCTCGGAGATGGGCATGCAGATCGTCTTGTCGGCGAGCTTAAAGAGCTCAGCCCACTCCCCTACGCTTGGGCAGGAGCTCGATGATGCGCTGGATTCCGATTGAATGGCAACATTAAGCTCGTGAACATCGAGCGAGAGATCGTCGACAAATTCACGCTCCCCCACTCGGATCTTAAGGGGTGCAAATGCAAAGGTGGTATGAGGTGCGGTTGGTTGCCAATCGCGAAGATTGCAGCTCGAATCTGAGATGAGTGCCCAGCTCATTGAGGGTCCTTTCTAGTTGTTCCTCAACAATTATAGCTATCTTTTGGATAGATGCTGCGCATATCTAGTATTCAAAACTAGATTGTAGTTTACACACAAAATGGGCGGTCGAGATAAAACAATGGACCTCGCTCCCAAAGGATACGAGGTCCACTTTCGTTAGCTGAGTTAAAAACACTTAATAGCGAACGAAAATATAATTGTTGTTCATGCCAGCGGCAACAGAGCTGATGATAACTCCCGTGCTGTAGTCGGAAGCATGGATCATCTGGCCGTTACCAATGTAGATGCCGGTGTGGTAAGAGTTAACAACGACGTCGCCCGGCTGAGGATCAGAAACACGGGGCCAACCCATGAAGGTGCCGGTAGTGCCCAGGCGACAGTAGCGACCGGTGAGGCAGTAGCTTACAAAGCCGGAGCAGTCAAAGCTGTTCGGGCCAATGCCGCCCCAGGAATAAGCACAACCAAGCTTGCTATAAGCGCGAGAGACAACGCTGCCGCCGTCAACGGACTGGCTCGGCGCGGAAGGGGCCGGTGCCGGGGCGGGCGTCGAGGGCTGCGGCGTGGGAGCAGGAGCGGGCGCGGGCGCAGGCGTGTTACCGCCGCCATTGTTGGTCGTACCGCCACCATTGTTGGTGTTCTCGGTCGTACCGGCGGTGTCGTTGCTCACCGTAGCCTTTTCGGCGGTGCTGGCATTTATGCCAGCCTGCAGCGCGGCGTTCGCCTCGGCCTCGGCGGCAAGCTCGGCCTGCAGCTGTGAATCCAGGGAGTTCACGACACTCTGGGCCTCAGCCTGCTGGGCATTGAGCTCGTCGACCTTCTTCTGCGTCGCGGCGACGTTCTTCTCCTGCTCGGCCTGCTTATCGGTGAGCTGCTGCTTAAGGTTCTTGACCTCCTGAATGGTCTGGGCCTGCTTGTCGGAAACCTTGCCGTAGTAGAACAAACGGTTGAGCATATCGCCCAGATCGTCGACGCCCGTCAGAACCTGAAGGAGACTCAGACCGCCGGTCTTGTACTCACCGGCAACGTAGCTCGAAAGCTTTGCCTGACCCTCGGCAATCTCTTGCTGCTTTTGCGTGATCTCGCCTGCAGTCTGATCAAGTTCCTGCGTCTGAGCGGAGAGTTCTTCATGAATTTGCTGGGTTTGCGTACCGATCTGCTCGAGTTTGGTACGAGCGGCGGCAAGATCGGACGCGGTATCGGCATAGGCAGGAGCCGCGAGGCCCAAGCCCAAAACACAAGCGAGGGTTGCCGTAGCAGCGCAGCGTGCCATGTTTTTGTGCGTGTTTGCTGTGCGCATGGAGCTTCCTTTCCGGTATCTAAGGGTAGCGGCTAGTCCACCGTTACCAGGCTAAAGAGCTCAACGTCCTCGTTAGAAGGCGTGAGCTTCTTGCGCGGATTAAGAAACGCAAGCTCAAGGATACAACCATAACCTACGAGCTTTGCGCCCATATCTCGCACCAGTTTACCTGTTGCCTCGACGGTTCCGCCCGTCGCGACCAAGTCGTCCAGAATCAACACGGTATCTTTAGAGCTGATGGCATCGACGTGAATCTCAATCGAATCGGTTCCATACTCGAGCTCGTATTCCTGGCTAACGGTCTTACGTGGCAGTTTTCCCGGTTTACGTGCAGGAACAAAGCCGGCGCCGAGTGCCACGGCAACAGGCACGCCTACCATAAAACCGCGAGCCTCGGGTCCTACAACCTTAGTGATGCCCATGCCGGAGAAATGCTCCGCTAGCGCGTCGACCATGGCTTTAAGCGCTTCGGGATTGCTAAAGAGCGGCGTGATGTCCTTAAAGACGACTCCGGGCTCGGGATAGTCGGGGATGTCGACGATGTGAGATTCGAAGTCGTACATGGTGTGACCTTTCATGGGAGGCTGGTTTGTAGAAGCGTTTATTTGTCCGCGCTGGCGGTGCCGGTGTGCGAGGGGGCGACAACCTTAAGCGGCTGCACGAGGGATTCCTCGCGCACGGGGACCGCGGAGGCAGATGCCTCTTCGCTTTTGGCTTTGGTTGATTCGGAGCGTGCGATCTCCTCATCGAGGGCATCGATATCGGCGTCCTCGACTACGGCGTTGAGTGACTCAAACACGCGGTTTTTGAGCAGCGCAGTATGCACGCCCTCGGTGAGGTCATGTAACTTCTTAAACGCGCGTTCGAGCTTGGCATCGCGTTCGTCATCGGAGGTGTCCATGCCAAGCATACTCACGAGCACTTGCTCGAACATCGAAGACTCGCGGTTGGCGGATGATACGTACTGACGAAGGTTTCGCGGCTCGATATGAAAGCGTGACAGCTCGGAACAGTAGCGGATAATCGGAAAATCGCGCCCGTCGACGAGCTCACGGTTCTGCGGACTCTTGATAATGCGAATAAGGTCGTTTTCGGCCAAGGAGCGAATAAACGAGATCTCGACGCCCAACATATCCGGAATGGTCTCGATGGGGTGCAGTTTCTGCTTGGTTTCCTTTGGTTCCGTCTTGAGCGGAACATCGGACAGCAGACCCACCTCGTAGGCAAGCGTGGAGAGATCTGTAGCGTTTTCCAGACGTTGCTTGATCACGTTGAGCGGCATGTAGCGAGTCTTCTGCAGGTGCAGAATGACCTCAAGACGGTCAACGTCCTCCTTGGAGTATTGGCGATACCCCTTAGGCGTACGATGAGGGGTGATGAGCCCCTCATCTTCTAGAAATCTAATTTTTGAGTTCGAAAGATCGGGGTATGCGCCTCGAAGTAAATTGACGACCTGGCCGATACTCAGATAGTTGCGTTCGGCCATGCCCTACTCACCGGTTTCGATGCGCTCCGGCGTGCTCTCGTGGTAGATGAGCGTAAACGTACCGATCTGGACGGAAGATCCGTCGTGCAGCGGGGCGGCATTGACGATAGCGCCGTCAACCCACGTGCCGTTGAGCGAGCCTAAGTCCTCGATGCGAGCAGCCAGACCCTCGCGAATAATGCGTGCGTGGCTACGCGATACGGTCATGTCATTGAGGAAAATGCCGTTTGCCGGATCGCGGCCAATGGTGGTCACATCATCCTCGAGTTCAAAGGCAGCACCGGTCTGCGGCCCCTTGACAATAGACAGAACGGGGGCAGTGATGCGAACGTTCGCCATAAGATCGGGAACGGTAACGTCGCTCGAAGGCACACGGAAGACGCAGGTTGCGTCGGCAGTCTTATCGTTTTGAGGCATATTGTTAACCATGTTGTCCATGACAACCCCTAACTTAACGCGGACATGCCGCAAAGAATGAACTGTACGTAATAATACCCCAATGGCTTAGTCTTCGATTTCGGGGTTAAGAAAGTCGACGTCTTCGTCCTCTGGATGCGCAACAGCCTGTTTAATGGCCGCTCCACCCTTAATGGAATAGATGACAGCGGTGAGCATGGAGAAGATGACGCCGCCATACACAAAGAAGATGCCGAGCGGTACCGAGCTGCCGTTGAGGCCCGGGAAGGCCGTGAACGTGGCAGGCAGCAGATGCCAGCCGTCCACGACGGGAAAGCCCAGCAGCATGAGCGAGAAGCCGGTCATGAGCAGCGCCGTGGCAATCTTGCCGGGAAACACTACGTCGATGGGGCGGCGGTGGTAGTGGCGCACGATGAGCGTGCCGATGCCCAGGTAGATATCGCGCCCAATGATGAGCACGCAGACCCAGATGGGAAGCTCGCCGCGAACCACGAGACCTAAAACGCCTGTAAATAGCAGCGCACGGTCGCAGATGGGATCCATAACCTTGCCGAGCCACGAGACCGTTTTAGTCATGCGGGCAATCTGACCGTCCATCCAGTCGGTGGAGGCCGCGATGGCATAGATGACTATGGCGACGACACGGTTGTTGTCCGTCACAAACAGGTACAGGAAGACCAGCGTGAGGACCAGGCGCGTGAAGGTAATGAAATTGGAGATCGTGAAAATCTTATTCGACGGGTAATCGGAGGTGCCGATAAGCTCCTTTTTGATCTTCTTTTTGATGCCCACAGGACTCCCCCGCTGGTAAACGACAAAACTCTCGATACTATACCCGTTCTGGCGACGTCTATCCAGCGCGAGCATAGAGAGTCCAGACATGTGGAGGACGGTATCGGCCGGGATGTTTATCGCTTTTGTGTACATCAGCCTCCAAACATGTCGAAAAATGTTGTTTTTGGAGGCTGATGTACAGGTTTTTTGTTGCGCAGACTCATTGAACGGGAAAGTCGTTGACTCTTCGTTGCTATAAGCAATTGCTTAAAACAAAAAAGGTCAGGCACTAGGTGCCTGACCTGCAAACTTCTGGTCGGGACGACTGGATTCGAACCAGCGACCCCTTGACCCCCAGTCAAGTGCGCTACCAAGCTGCGCCACGTCCCGAAGCTTATGTTTGTTGCTCTGCTCTCGCTCGCAACAGGGAGTATAGTAACCCGAAACTTTGTCCTTGTGCAAGAACTTTTTTACAAATTTTGAAGCAAGTCTAAAATTGTATCTGCGAGCTGGGGTTTTGTTAGTACGGGAAGTTCTTGCGTGCCCGCTGTACTCACTATCCAGGCCTTGTTGGTATCGGTCCCAAAGCCCGAATCGGCGCGCGAGACATCGTTGGCGATAATGGCATCGCAACCCTTGCGCACGAGTTTGCGCTGCGCGTACTCCACGACGTTATCGGTCTCGGCCGCAAAGCCGATTACACGGCGATCGCCCTTTTGGCGTGAGAGTTCGGCCAGGATGTCAACGGTCTCGACGAGATCAATTCGATCCAGGCGCTCGTTGGCCTTTTTGAGTTTATGGTCCGCCGGGGCTGCAGGCGTGTAGTCGGCAACGGCGGCGGCACAAATGGCCGCGTCGGCCGTCTGGAAGGCGCTCAGCGCAGCCTGGAGCATTTCCGCGGCGGTTTGTACGCGCACGCACTCTACACCGCAGGGAACGTCGAGCGATGTCGGTCCCAGCACGAGCGTGACGGCGGCACCGCGACGCGCGGCCTCCCCCGCCAGGGCGATACCCATCTTGCCCGATGAACGGTTGCCAATGAAGCGCACGGGGTCGATCGGCTCGTGCGTGGGGCCGGCGGTGATCACGATGCGCTTGCCCACAAGGTCCTGAGGAGCGGGGTCGAGCAGCTTGCAGACGGCCTCGACGATGTCCTCGGGCTCGCTCATGCGTCCCGTGTCCACATCGCCGCAGGCAAGGTAGCCGCTACCCGGACCCACAACGTGGACACCGCGCTCGCGCAGCGTGGTCATGTTGGCCTGCGTGGCCGGCGCCTTCCACATGCCATTGTTCATGGCCGGCGCGACCACGATAGGACGCGGCGTGGCAAGCAGCGTAGTGGAGATGAGGTCATCGGCGATGCCGTTGGCCATCTTGGCGATGATATTGGCCGTCGCGGGCGCCACGACCACCAAGTCGGGCTCCTGCGCCAGCGAGATATGGTGGATGGGGTCGGAGGGGTCGTCGAACAGACCCACAGCGACCGGCTCGCCCGTGAGCGCGCGAAAGGTGAGCGGGCCCACAAACTCCGTGGCATGCTCGCTCATAACGACCTTGACGCGTGCGCCGCGCTTTTGCATCAGGCGCACGATATTGCACGACTTATAGGCGGCGATCCCGCCGGTAATGCCCAGCAGGATCGTTTTTCCCTCAAGTTGCATTGAATTGTCGGGTGCCGTCGTCATTGTTAGGCTTCCTTGTTGGGGAGCACGAGCAGGCGGTGGCAGTACGGGCAGTGCGTAATCTCACTACCGTCGTGGTTGAGGTCGCTCATGGACGACGCCTGCAGCGCGGTGTGGCAGACCGTGGGGATGTTGCCCTTGATGGTCTCGACGGCCAGGCCACGGAACTGCTTGAGCAGACGCTCGTAGTCGGTGAGCACGTCGGTCGGCAGCGTGGCGGCAAGCGCGGTGCGCTCCTTGGTGGCGGCATCAATCTGGGCCTGGAGGTCGGCGGCCTTGGCACGGGCGGCCTCGGCGTCGGCCTTTACGCCCTCCTCGAATTTGGCGATGATGGCCTGCGCGCGAGCCTCACGGTCGAGCGCCTCCTTGTGGGCGACAACGACATCCTTGCGGGTGTGCTCAATCTTGTCCAGGCGCTTGGCCAGGGTGGCGAGCTCGTTTTCCAGATCCTGAACCTCGCGGTAGTCAGAGCCGTCGACGTAGCGTTTCTTGGCGGCCTCGATGGCGTTGTTGGTCTGGATCTCGGTGGTGTTGAGATCGTCCAGCTCAATGTCGAGGTCCTTGCGCTGAGCATAGAGCTTGGTCATTTCGGACTTAAGCTTTACATAGGTTTTGCGCTTTGAGGCGAGCTCCTTGAGCTCCGGCATATTGGCAAGTTCGCTCTTGTTGCGGGCGAGCTCCAAATCGATCTGTTGCAGCTTGAGTAGCGTAGCGCCGGCGCTCATAAGTTCTCTCCTTTTGTCACTGTCCACCATTGGCAAGGGTTCAGTATTTTAATCGCATGACGGGGGTCGACCCCGGCGTCAACCGCAGAGTTCATCAAGATATCCACGAACGGCTCCTCGGAGCGGTCGTGGCCGAGCAAGATCACGCTCAGCCCGCGCAAGGCAAGATCTTGCGCCACGTGATATCCCGCCTCGCCCGTCACGATGACATCCGCACCGGCGGCGATGGCAAGCTCGCCAAAGTCGCCGAGGGAGCCGCCCAGAATGGCGACGGTGCGGCACGGGCGCTCGGCATCGCCCCATACGCGTGGGTCGCTTCCGAAGGCCGTGGCAGCACGGGCAGAAAGATCGCGCAGCGTACACGGGTCGTTGAGTGTCGCAAAAACTCCCAGGCCGCAGGCCTTGGGGTCGTCCACGTGCTCCAACGAGCTTGCAGGCGCCGCGTCCAACAGCTTACTTAGGCAGATGCGTGCCTCGTGCGAGCGGTCCAGGTTGGTGTGGAGCGAGATAATGCTCACCCCGCAGCGGGCCGCCTCGTAGAGCGCCGCGCTGCATTGGGGGCGCGTTGCGCTAGGCGGGCAAAACGACTCGGGCGCCTTGATGTAGACGGGATGATGCGTGAGCAACACGTTGGCTCCGGCTTCCAAGGCGCGCTGCACGTTGACCCTGGTGGCGTCAAGCGCGCAGGCAACGCCGCGGATCTCGTCGTCGGGGTCGCCAACGGAAAAGCCTACGTGGTCCCAGGGCTCGGCGTCCGTTTTGGGATAGCGTGCCAGCAGGGCGCGCTCGAGATCGGCGACGATCATGCGGCACCTACCATCGAGAGCAGCGTCTGGGCAAAGTCGTCCAGATCGGCCGGATTCACGCGGTCATCGAAGGAGATGCGCAGTGCGCCCAGCGCCTGCTCGCGACCAATGCCCATGGCGCTGAGCACGTGGCTCGGGTCCATGCTGCCGCTCGAGCAAGCCGATCCGGCCGAAACCTCAAAACCGGCGGCGTCGAGCTTGATGATGAGCTCCTCGGAGTCCATGCCGTCAATATAGATCGAAACCATGCCGGGCAGACGGTCGGCCTGCGTGTAGTCGCCCATGGTGGCGTGAATGCGCGGATGGGCCGTGAGCGTAGCGTAGAGCTTGTCGGAAAGGGCTTGCAGCTTCTCGCGCTCCTGAGCCACATGGGGCGCCAGAGACGAGGCGGCAGCGGCAAAGGCCAGCTGCGTGCGCAGGTCCTGCGTGCCGGCACGACGTCCGGCTTCCTGTCCTCCGCCAAAGATGCGGGGGCGCAGCGGCGTGCGGCTTTTTAGGTATAACGCGCCGGAGGCTACGGGGCCGCCAATCTTGTGTGCTGCAACGGTCATGGCATCGACGCCCAGCTCGGTCACATCGAGCGGAATATGCAGATAGCCCTGGATGGCATCGGTGTGGAACAGGGCACCCGCGGTGTGCGCAGCCGCGGCAAGCTCGCGAATAGGCTGTACCACACCGGTCTCGTTGTTGGCGGCCATGATGCTCACGAGCGCGACGTCGTCGCCCAACAAGTCGCTCAGCTCGGCAGGCTCGATGTAGCCCGCACGGCAGGGCTGCACTAAGTCGACGATAAAGCCCGCGGCTCGCAGCAGCGATAGGTTGTCCAGGATTGAATCATGCTCGATCGCAGACACGATCACGCGCTCGCGCTTACGATCGCGCTGACGAGCACCCTCGGCAAGTCCGAGGAGCGCCAGCTGGTTGGCCTCGGTGCCGCCGTTGGTTAGGACAATCTCGGACGGGCGAACGCGTGTGCCAAAGCTGCGGGCGATCTCGCGGCGTGCAACCTCCAGACGTGCGGCAGCCTTGCGGCCGAGCGAGTGCAGCGAGTTGGGGTTGACGCCGGCAAGCTCGCTTTCGTCGTACTCGCGCTGCGCAAGGAGCGCCTCGGCGCGCATGGGCGTCGAGGCGGCATAGTCAAGATTCACGGGTATGCGGTTTTGACCTGCGGTCATAAGGGTTTATGCCTCCTGTGCGGCCTCGTTGCCCAGCTTCTGCAGCAGCACAACCTCGGCGGCGGGATCTTCGGACTTAAATACGGCGGAGCCGGCCACCAGGACATCGGCACCGGCCTTGACGACCTCGGCGATGTTTTTGGAAGAGATGCCGCCGTCGACCTCGATCATGGGCGACACACCGTGGCGCTCGCACATGGCCTTGAGCTCGTGGAGCTTATGCAGCGTGCCCGGGATAAAGCTCTGGCCGCCAAAGCCGGGGTTCACGCTCATGAGCAGCACCATGTCGACGACCTCGATGATGCTCTCGAGCACGCAGACGGGGGTGGCGGGGTTAAGCACCACGCCGGCCTTGACGCCGCGTTGCTGTAGGTGCGTGAGCGTGCGGTGCAGGTGCGTGGAGGCCTCGTAGTGCACGGTGATCATATCGGCGCCGGCGTCGGCATACCAATCGACGGTCTCGTCGGGGTTCGACACCATCAGGTGCGCTTCGACCGGCACGTCGGTGGAGCGCTTGACGGCCTTGAGGATATCGACGCCAAAGGTGAGGTTGCCGGTAAAGTGTCCGTCCATGACGTCGAAGTGCACATAGTCGGCACCGGCGATCTTGTCGAGCTCACCCTTGAGGTTGGCCATGTCAGCCGAAAGGACGGACGGAGCGATTTTGATGGAACCCATGGTAGTAGCCTTTCTGCGCTAGTCGGTGAGTCCGTAGAACTCTTGAGAGGGGACGCGGTCGGTAAGGATCTCGAGCGCCCTATCCAAAGTAACACCGTTGTAGAGCGTTTGCTCCACGGCAAAGGTGAGCGGAATGTCTACGCCCAGCGAACGGGCGAGCTCGCTCACGCTGCGGGCGGCTACGGCGCCCTCGACCACCATATGCGTGCGCGCCTGGTACTCGTCGAGCGATACGCCGTGGGCAAACTCGTAGCCGAAGGTGCGGTTGCGCGAATGCTCGGAGGTGCAGGTGGCAATAAGGTCACCCATGCCGGCAAGACCCATACAGGTCATGGCCTGGCCGCCGCGGGCGTGCACCAGTCGGCTGATTTCTGCCAGGCCGCGCGTCATGATAAGGGCGAGCGTGTTGTCGCCCGCGCCGGTACCGGCGGAGATGCCGCACACGATGGCGATGACGTTTTTCATGGCGCCGCAAACCTCGACGCCAGTCATGTCCTGCGACAGATAGATGCGGAAGGCCGTGGATAGGAGCAGGTCCTTAAAGGTCTCCCCTACCTGCGAGCCTTTGCTGGCGATGACGGCGGCGGAAAGTCCGCCGCGGCATATCTCCTCGGCATGGTTGGGGCCCGAGAGCGCCGCCACACGCATCTCGTTGCCGATCTCGCTGGCGATGACCTCGCTCATGAGCAGGCCGGACTCGGGCTCGATGCCCTTGGTGAGGCACAGGACCGGAGTTTCGGTATCGATAAACGGCGCTGCCCGATGGCACACGTCGCGCAGGTGCGTCGAAGGCACAGCAAAGATGATCGCATCGGCACCGTCGAGCGCCAGCGACAGGTCCGTGGCGGCGGCGACGTTGCCGGGCAGCACGTAGTCCACCAGATAGCGCGGGTTGCGGTGCTCGCCGTTAATGCCGGCGGCCGTCTGCTCACTATGGGCCCACATGGTCACGCGCTCGGCTCGCGCGGCGGCAAGGCCGGCGACGGCGGTTCCCCAGGAGCCGGAGCCAATCAGCGCAACATTCATGACTCTCTCCTACTTATCGTCGGGCTCGGTGACTCGCTTGGTAAACGAGAGCTTGGATTCCTTACCCGTCATGAGCTTTTTGATGTTCGCGCGATGGGCCCACACCACGGTGATGCCGATCATCGCCATACAAAACTTGAGTCCCAGGCTGCTGTACGGAAAGACCGCGCAGGCGGCGATGGGAAGACCGATGGCCGCGGCAAGCGAGCCCACCGACACATACTTGGTGATGGCGACGGCCACGATAAACATGCCCAGTAGCGAAAGTCCGATGGGCCAGTACCAGGCCAGTATGACGCCCAGCCCCACGGCGATGCCCTTACCGCCACGGAAGTTGAGGTAGGGCGAGAAGATGTGTCCCCACACGGCAGCCAGGCAAATGACGCCGAGCATCCAGTCGCCGGCGGCACCGGGAGCCATGATGCTCACCGGGAAGCCATAGCCCACGCTCGCGATGAGCGGACGCGCGATAAGGACGCAGATGGCGCCCTTCAAGCAGTCGAGCAGCAGCGTGAGCGCGGCGACCTTGGGGCCGGCTACGCGCAGGGCGTTGGTGGTGCCGATGTTGCCGGAGCCCGCCTTGCGAATATCCGTGTGGTTGAACACGCGGCCCAGGATCAGGCCAAACGGAATCGCTCCGATAAAGAACGAGACCACGGCGCAGATGGCGGTCAGCAGAAACGGATTATGCATCCTTTTGCTCCTTCTTCCTAAAGAAGAGTCGAATGGGCGTGCCGGAAAAATCGAAGGTCGAGCGCATACGGTTCTCCACATAGCGCTGGTAGGTGTCGTTGACCAGGTCGCTGTGGTTGACGAAGAACGTAAACGTCGGCGGGTTGACGCCCGTCTGGGTCACGTAGTGCATGCGCAGGCGACGCTTGCCGTCCACCACGGTGTGGCCAAACTCGCGCAGGTCGGTGAGGAAGGTGTTGAGGCGCGAGGTACTGATCTTTTGCGAGCGCGTCTTCTCGGCGGCGTCGACCATCGCCCAGATCTTCTCGACGCTACGGCCGGTCAGGGCCGAGATGCGCAGGTACTGGGCCCAGGGAGCCATGACGCCCAGACGGCGGTCGACGGTCTCCATGCAGGCCTCGCGCTTGCGGTCGTCGTCGAGCAGATCCCACTTGTTGAGCAGTACGACGATGGCGCAGCCGCGTTCGATGGCCAAGCCCATGACCTTCTGGTCCTGCTCGGTAACGCCCACGGAGGCGTCGACGACGAGCAGTGCCACGTCAGCACGGTCGATGGCGCGCAGGCCGCGGACCATGGAGTAGTACTCGATGTTCTCGTACACGGTGCTCTTCTTGCGAATACCCGCGGTGTCGACCATGCGGTAGTGCTTGCCGTTGCGCTCCACGACGGTGTCGATGGCGTCGCGCGTGGTGCCGGCGATGTTGGACACGATAGAGCGGTCGGCACCCAGGATGCGGTTGAACAGCGAGGACTTACCGGCATTGGGGCGGCCGATGATGGCGACGTTCAGCGCGTCGGGGAACTCGTCGGCGACCTCGTCCTCCTCCTCGGGCAACAGGGCAACGATGTCGTCGAGCAGGTCGCCCGTGCCGTGGCCGTGCAGGGCCGAGAGCGGCGTTGGCTCGCCGATGCCGAGCGAATAAAACTCCCAGATGCTGTCGTTTTCGCGATCGGGGTTGTCGAGCTTGTTCACCAGCAGAAAGACCGGCTTGTCGCAGCGCTTGAGCATGCGGGCGACCGACTCGTCCTCCTCGGTGACGCCGGTGCGGCCGTCGACCACAAACAGGATGACGGCGGCTTCCTCGGCTGCGGCGAGGGCCTGGTCGCGGATGGACGTGGCAAAGACGTCATCGCTCTTGAGCGGCTCGATGCCGCCCGTGTCGACGATGGTGAACTCGCGGCCGTTCCAGTCGGCCGTGTGGTAGGAGCGGTCGCGCGTTACGCCGCGGGACTCATGGACGATGGCGTCCGAGGTCTGGGCCAGGCGGTTAACGAGCGTGGACTTGCCCACGTTGGGGCGTCCGACGACGGCGACGATAGGTTTCATCTGCACTCCTTTAATGGGTAGGGTCAGTGGAAATGTTAGAGCCTGCGGGCACAATGCCAAGGATATGCTCCAGGGTATCGAGCAGCTCATGCGGCATGGTTGACACCACATGAACCTCGGCGCCGCGAGCTTCAAGGCTTGCGAGTAAATCGTCACGATGATACTCGTCAAGCGTCATGCCGTCAGCGTTGAACATGAGCTTAGGCACAAAGAGCATAACCCCCGAGAGGTCCTGCGGCAGCTGCTCCAGAATGTCGCAGGCGACGATGAGGCCGGTCACGTCCACGTTGCCGCCAAAGTAACGGTTTTCGATAGCGGTGACGGTGCCGGCAAGGCCCCGTGGCGACTCCACAAAGCGCGCCACGGTGTCGCGCGCGCTGGTGCCGGAGAGGCACAGGAGGCGCTGGTTGCGCCCGGCGATGCCAGCGCGAACGCGGCGCAGACGCTCGGCGTCGGCGGTGAGCACATCGTCAGTCTCGTCCAGATACGAGCGAATCATACCGATGCCGTCGTAATACTGCGGGTAGCCGTCGTAAAAATCGGCCTGGGGTGGCTCGATGCCGGCGTCCAGATAGAACTCGTCGCTCATCTGGAAGGTGTGGCGGCCAAAGCGCTTGTAGGCACGATCCTGGAAGGGACGGATCATGGCAATGGTTTCGCGCGCGAGCTCAGGTTTGTCGCTGTATGACCAGGTAAAGCGCCTCTGATGCTTGGTAAAACCGAGCGGCACGATGCCCAGGCTGGTGATCTGCTCGTGTTCCTCGCAAAAGCGTAGGGTCTTTTGCAGCTCCTCGCCGTCGTTCATGCCGGGGCACAAAACGATCTGTGCGTGGATCTCGATGCCGGCGGCCATGATGGCCTCGAGTACGTCCATGCCGCGCTGGGCGTTGCGGCCCATCATGCGGCGGCGGACGTCGGGGCTCACGGCATGGACCGACACGTTCATGGGGCTCATATTGCGGTCGATAACGTTTTGTACGTCCTCGTCGGAAAGGTTCGTGAGCGTAACAAAGTTGCCCTGCAAAAAGCTCAGGCGGTAGTCGTCATCGCGAATATACAGCGTGGAGCGGCCGCCCTTGGGCAGCATGGTCATAAAGCAGAACACGCAGGCGTTCACACAGGTACGCATGCCGTCAAAGATAGGGCCGTCGAACTCAAGGCCCCAGTCCTCGCCGGGAAAGCGATCGAGCTCGACGGGGGTGACGGTGCCGTCGCGCGGGTCGAGAACCTCAAGTTCGACGGTGTCCTCGTCGGCCTCCCAGAGCCACACGATCATATCGGTCAGCTGCTCGCCGTTGACCGTGAGCACGCGCATGCCCGGCTCGATACCCACATCCCATGCGGGCGATTCGGGACGCACGTTCTTTACGAGCGCGCCCTCACCCGGCTCGGGGTCGCGGCTGCGCCCGTAATCGGCCACCTCGGCGGCGTATGCGGGTACGGTCTGGTCCATGATTAGCGACAAAGCTCCTTGATGCGCGCAACGGCGCGTTCGATGTGTTCTTGCGGAGTTGAGGCTCCGGCGGTGATGCCGATGCGGCGCGCGTTGGCAAACCATGCGGCCTCAAGCTCGGATGCTTCCTCGATGTGATGGGTGTGCTCGCAGACATCGGCACAAATCTGTGCCAGGCGGCGCGTATTGCCCGAATTTTTGCCGCCCACGACGACCATGCAGTCGCAGCGGTTGGCAAGTGCAGCGGCCGCCTGCTGTCGCTCGCTCGTGGCAGCGCAGATGGTGTTGATCACACGCAGCTCCTGCACGCGCGGGGTGATGGAGGCCACGACCTCGGCCAGGTTCTGCGCGGTTTGGGTGGTCTGCACGACCAGGCCCACCTTGCCCTTGAGCGGCAGCGCGTCCGCATCGGCGGCGCAACTCACGACCTGCGCGTCATCGCCGGCGTGGCCCAGGATGCCCTCAACCTCGGGGTGGCCCGGCTCGCCCACGACGATCACACGGTAGCCCTCGCGCACCAGGCGCTCAGCCGCCACATGAACCTTCTTGACGTAGGGGCAGGTGGCATCGACCACGGTAAGGCCGCGCTCGCGAGCAGCCTCAATGACCTGCGGCACCACACCGTGCGCGCGAATGACCACGGTGCCCGATGCGGCGTCGTCCAAGGTGTCTGCCAGATCAACGCCTGCCTCGGCGAGCTCGCGCACCACGATGGGGTTATGGATGAGCGGGCCCAGGGTGTGGACCTGAGCGCTCTCCCCTGCCTGCGGCGCGGCGGCCAGGGCCATGTCGAGTGCACGCTGTACGCCGTAGCAGGTACCGGCGTGCGCTGCAATTTCGATGGTGGGGACGACCTCCTCAGCGGCGGTCGCGGTGGTATTCATGACGTTCTCGCCCATGGCTAGAACCTGCCGGGGTGCTCGGCGCACAGGTCGTCGCGCATGGCGTAGACGCGGCTCATGGCCTCGGACTCAAACCATGCCAGGCGCTCCTTGCGCTTGAGCTCGGCCGGTGCATCGGATAGCGAGATGGCCTTGCCGGCACGGATCCAGCACTTTTTGGGGCGCATAAGCTTTTTGCCCGCAGGCGTGATATCGGACCAGCCGCAGATGGCGAGCGGGTTGACGGGCGCCTTGCCCATCTGGGCAATGAGCGCAAAACCGCCGTGGACCTCGGGCTTAATCTCGCGCGAGCGGATGCGCGTGCCCTCGGGGAAGATCAGGACGTCCTCGCCGCGCTGGAGTGCATGCTGGGCGGCGCGCAGGCACTTCATGTCGGCGGTGCCGCGCTCGACGGGAATGCCGCCCACGCGGCTAAAGGCCCAGCGCACGATCCTGCTCTTGGCAAACTCGGACTTAAAAATGGGGCGAATGCGGCGGCCGCCAAAAAACAGCGCCGTCTCTACAGCCAGGAGCTCGGCCATCGAGGTGTGGTTGCAGATGACCACGCTGCCGCGGCCTTCCTGGCGCTCAAACAGCAGGTCGCTGTCCTCTACTTTCCAACGCCACATGAGCTTGGAGAAGACCCACAGGATGCCCATGACCACGGCGACGGTGCCGCGGATGAGCACGGGGAACTCGGCATAAGGCGCGTTGTAGTAATCCTCGGGCGTCTGCTTAAACAGGCGCATGAGCTACCTCCTTTGGTTGATGAGGTCCTCGATTATCGAGACGACCTCGTCGATGGTATGTGCGGTGGAGTCGACATGCACGGCGTCCTCGGCGGGCACGAGCGGCGCGACCTCGCGGCTGCTGTCGAGTTTGTCGCGCTGCTTGAGGGCGTCGAGGGTCTCGTCGACCTCGGCCTCGAGCTGCTCTTCGGTGAGCGGCTGGGCGTCGTTTTGGTGGCGCTGCAGCACGCGGCGACGGGCGCGCTCGCGCGGGTCGGCGGTCAGAAAGACCTTGACCTGCGCGTTGGGGAACACGACGGTGCCGATGTCGCGACCCTCGGCCACGATGTCGCGCTCCTCGGCGGCGCGACGCTGATGGATGAGCATGGCCGCGCGTACGCCCGGGTAGGCCGAGACCTTGGAGACGTTGGCGTCCACCTGCGGGGTGCGAATGGCAGCCGAGGCGTCCTGGCCGTCAATGGTCAGGCGCGTGTCCTCGCCGGTGCCGTTGGTAAAGCGGATCTCGATCTGTTCGGCGAGGGCGTCGATGGCAGCCTCGTCGTCCAGATCGATGCCGCGGTCGAGCGCGGCGAAGGTGACGGCGCGATACATGGCGCCCGTGTCGAGCTTGTTAAAGCCCAGCTGGCGGGCGATCTCCTTGGCGATGGTGGACTTGCCGGAACCGGCGGGGCCGTCGATGGCGACGATCATGCAATGCTTCCTTTCGGTGGTTGACGTGCTGGTATGGGGCGCGGGCGCTGCTTGCTGGCGGACTGGCTAGCCCGTGTAGCGCTCGCGGTAGGTGTTGCGCTTGGGCGCGGAGCCGTGGCTGCCGTGATGGCGCGTGCGGCTCGCGGGGTTGGCCGCCGGCGCGGCGGCGCGCTTGGCGCCGGCCTGCTTGGGCGGGATGCCGCCGGCCTTAAGGATCTGTACCTCGCGGTCGGTGAGCTCGCGCCACGAGCCCTTGGCCACGTCCTTGAGCTCCAGGCCGGCAAAGTTACAGCGGTGCAGGCGGATCACCGGGTGGTGGATCTTGCTCAGCATGCGCTTGACCTGGTTCTTGCGCCCCTCGCGGATAATGACCTCCACGGCGGTTGTGCCGGGCTTCACACCCTGCGGGGCCACCGCCTCGGCCTCGCGCGCGGTAATAACGCGGCAGATCGCCGGCTGGCACAGGCCGTCGTCGAGCTCGATGCCGCGGCGCAGCGGTTCCAAGTCGCGATCGGTCAGGTGGCCGTCCACGAGCGCCTGGTAGGTCTTGTAGACGTGCTTGCTGGGGTGCAGCAGGTCCTGCGACAGGTCGCCGTCGGTGGTAAAGAGCAAAAGGCCCGTGGTGTCTCGGTCCAGGCGACCCACCGGGAACAGGCCCGGAAAGCGGTCGCGCGGGACAAGGTCGGCCACGCAGGGGCGCTCCTGCGGATCGCTCATGGTGGTGAGATAGCCGGTCGGCTTGTAGAGCATCAGGTACACGGCACCCTGGTTGAGCTTGACGGGCATGCCGTCAACCTCGATATGGTCGCGGTCCACATCGACCTTGGTGCCCAGTTCGGTCGCGACCTGGCCGTTGACAGTCACGCGGCCGGCGGTCATCAGGTCCTCCGAGCCGCGGCGGCTCGCCACGCCCGCGCGCGCCAAAAAGCGCTGCAGGCGCATGGTGTGCGGGTAGACGGGCTGGGCGTCGGTCGCGGGTGCGCCCGTGGCGCCAGCGGTACGCGTCTCCCCTGCTTCGTTAGTCCTCGTCATGCGTATCCTCCGCAGCGTCGTCGGTGGCAAGTGTTTCCTCGCCGCCGGCTGCCTCGACATCCTCAACATCGGTATCCAGCAGCTCGCGCTCTTCGTCCAGGTCCTCGACCTGCTCCTCGAGCGTAGACTGAATGCTGCGGCCGCTCAGGCGCTCGCGGATAAACTGGCGCGACTGCTCGTCGGGGGCAAACTGCTCCAGATCGGGCAGGTCGCGGGTGGAGCGCAGACCGAACTTCTCCAAAAAGGCGTTGGTCGTGCCGTAAATGATGGCCTGACCGCGCTGGGGGTCGCGACCGAGCTCGCGCACCAGACCCTTGTCAACGAGCGACGCGATGACGCCGTCGGAGTTGACGCCGCGGATGCCCTTGACCACCTCGCGCGTGACGGGCTGGTGGTAGGCGATCACAGCAAGGGTCTCGAGCGCCGCCTGCGACAGCTTTTGCGTGTCCCAGCTCAGCACATAGGACTCGACCACATCGTGGTAGGCAGGATGCGTAAACAGGCGCCAGCCGCCGGCGACCTCGCGCAGCTGAAAGCCGCGATTAGCCTCCTCGTACTCAACTTTGAGCTCGGCCAAAAGCGACGCGCACTCGCCGGGGGCGATATCCAGCGCATCTGCCAGCGCGGGCGCGCTCACGGGATCGCTCGAAACCAGCAGGAGCGCCTCCAAGGCGCCCTTGAGGCTGTTTGCCTCTGGCGTGGAAAGGGTTGACATGGTTGCCGCTCCTATTCGGTGAGCTCGGGGCCCTCGCCGGGCACGTATGCCTCGGCGCCCTCGACGCGGTTGATGCGGATGGTTCCAAAGATCTCGTCCTGGCTCAGAGTGAGCGAGCCTCGCTTGGCGAGCTCCAGCATGGCCAGGAAGGTGACGACGAGTTGCTCGGTGGTGGCGTCGCCGTCCAGCAGCTCGCGGAAGGTGCAGGTTTGGTGCGCCATGGTAAAGCGGTCGACCGAGGCCACCGTCAAGTCGAGCGGCACGCGATGCGGCGCCACGTGCTCGGCCTCCAGCAGGAAGGCCTGGCGCTTGCCGTCCAGGTCGGCGCAGATGACGGCGAGGCCGCGCAGCGTGATGCCGGCCAGGTAGTCGGGCATAAGGCCCAAGAACTCGGGGTCGGGGCCGGCCACACGCGGATGCATGCGGCTTTCGGCCTGCATGCGCGCGCCAAGGGCCGCCGCCGCGCCCTTAAACTGCTTGTAGGCGATCAGGCGCTGGATCAGGACCTCGCGCAGGGCGTCGCCGTCGAGTGTGCTGAGCTCTTCGAGGTCTTCGTCAATCTCGTCATCGTCGTCGGCTTTGTGCGGGGCCTCCTGGGGCACCAGCGAGGCGGCCTTGATGTCCAAAAGGGTTGCCGCGACCAGCAAAAAGTCGCTCGCCACGTCCAGGTCCAGCGCCTCAATACGCTCGACCTCGGCCAGGTACTGCTCGGCCACCTCACTGATCGAGATGGCGCCGATATCAACTTTTTGGCGGGTTACCAGCTGCAGTAGCAGGTCGAACGGTCCGCTGTAGACCTGCGTCGACACGCGATACGACATCTTCGACCTCCTTTGACGGCGCCTTCGCGGCGCGGTTTGGGTGCATGTTGCGACCGTTTTGCACGGTCGACCTGTAAGTTTACCCTAGATGCCGGCGATTGCGAAGTTAAGCAGCTGCCCAGCGAGCGGATACACGGTAACGTCGAAATAGCGGCCGATCACGTCGATGCCAGTCCACATGGGCAGCAGATACAGCACAATGATGAGTATGGGCATGGCGTATTGCTGCAGTTGGTAGTAGTTGGTGAGCGCCTTACCTTTGAGGAACGGCACGATGATCGACGAGCCGTCAAGCGGCGGGATCGGGATGAGGTTAAAAAACGCGAGCGACAGGTTGACCACGATAAAGGTGGCGCCGAAGTTTATGATTTGGGACGCTACGGCAAAGGACATGCTGGTGTAGAGGTTGCCGTATGCTGCGTGCATGAGCGCTGCGGCAAGGCACGCCAGTGCGATGTTCGATGCGGGACCGGCCGCGCTCACCAGGACCTCGTCGCGCTTGGGGTGCTTGAGGTTGTTGAGGTAGACCGGCACCGGCTTGGCGAAGGCGAACACCGGGCCGCCGGCGGCGAGCATGAGCAGCGGCAGGATGATGGTGCCAAACGGGTCGATATGGTTGAGCGGGTTGAGCGAGACGCGGCCGCGCGAACGGGCCGTCTTGTCGCCAAGCGCCCAGGCTGCGGCGGCGTGTGCGCTCTCGTGGATCACGATGCCCACGATGACGGCGACGGCGCTGGCAAGTAGGTTCATGAAGTAGCTGCTGGACATGGCGCTCCCCTAGCGGACGCGGCGCGAGGCGCGCGTGAGCAGGTAGTCGGCCACAAACAGGATGACGGCCACGATGGCGTAATCCAGGCGGAACACACCGCCAAAGGGCGATGTGATGACGCCATAGCCGGCGATGGCGGTCGGCAGCGCGCGCGAAAGCTCAACGACAAAGCCCACAATCTGCAGCTTGGCGGAGAGGCCGCTAAAGCACAGCAGCACGGTCATCGCGCTCATAAAGATGCCGCAGATGCGGCACGCGATGGCGATGATGCTCATCGCCACGGCAGCGGCCTTACGAGAGTTCACGCGCGGTCTCCTCTTCGATTTGGGTGGAAAGCTCGAGCCATTCGTCCTCGAGCTTGGGCAGCTCTTGCTTAAGGCCGTTATATTCCCCCAGCGCGGCGTTGAACTTATCCTGATCGGCATAAAGCTCTTCGCTTGCCATCAATTCCATAAGCTCGTCATAGCGGGCGCGCTTTTTGTCGAGCTCGGCCTCGATCTTCTTGAGCTGGTTGCGCACGCCCTTGAGCTTTTTGTTGAGCGCGGCTCGGGCCTGGGCCTCGGCGCGCTTTTGCTCCTTGGTCTTTTTGCCCTCGGCAGGCTTGGGGGCCGCAGCGGGGGTATCGGCCTGGGCGGCGCTGGCTTTGGTGGGCTTGGCCGCGGAAGGTGTGCTCTCCCCTGCCGCCTCGGCGGCGCGGGCTGCGAGATCCTCGCGCTTGTAGAGGTAGTAGTCGTAGTCGCCGTCATAGACCGTGACCTTGCCATCGCGGATATCGATCACGCGGTTGGCCACGGCTCGCACCAGGTGCTCGTCGTGACTGATCAGAACAATGGTGCCGGGGAAGTTTTGCAGGGCGTTCTCGAGCATGTCCACCGAATCGATGTCCAGGTGGTTAGTGGGCTCGTCCAGGCACAGAAGTGCCTCGGGTGCCACGAGCATCTTAGCCAGGGCCAGACGTGCCTTTTCGCCGCCGGAAAGAACGCGAACCTGCTTTTCGATAGAATCGTTGTCGCTAAACAGGAAGGCGCCCAGTAGGCTGCGCTGCTGCGGTACGGTCCACTTGGGCGTGACGGTGTCGATTTCTTGCAGGACGGTGTTGGACTCGGTCATGCCTTCGAGCGCGTGCTGGGCGTAATAGGCCACGCCCACGTTGGTACCCAGGTCGCGCGTGCCGGTAGTGGGCGGCTCCAGGCCGGCGAGGATCTTCATGAGGGTGGACTTGCCGGCGCCGTTGGGGCCGACGAGCGCCACGTGCTCGCCGCGGTAGAGTTTGAGGTCGATACCGCTATAGATGTGCTTGTTGCCGTAGGACTTGGACACGCCCTCGAGGCCCACGACCATGTCGCCGGAGCGCGGCGGGTCGGGGAACTTAAAGTCGATGTGCTTGTGGCCCTCGGGCAGGATGACGAGCTCCTTTTTGATCTGCTCGATCTTGCGGATGCGCTCCTGGGCCTGGGCGGCCTTGGTGGGCTTGTAGCGGAACTTGTCAACGAAAACCTGCATGTGGGCGATGTCGCGCTCCTGGGCGGCACGCTTGGCGCGCATCTGCTCCAGGTTGTCCTCGCGCTGCTTGAGGTAGCTGCTGTAATTGCCGGTGTAGGTGGTCACGCGGCGGTTCTCGAGCGCGGCGACGTGGTCGACGCAGGCGTCCATAAAGGCGCGGTCGTGGCTGACGATGAGCACGGCGCCGTCGTAGTTGGCGATAAAGCCGCGCAACCACTGGACGCTTTCGAGGTCCAGGTGGTTGGTGGGCTCGTCCAGAAGTAGCAGGTCGGGATGGCGCAGGAAGAGCTTGGCCAGCGCGATGCGCATCTGCCAGCCGCCCGAGAACTCGGAACACGGGCGCTCAAAGTCGGTGACCTTAAAGCCCAGACCGGACAGGATCTTGCGGGCATTGCTTTCGAGCTCGTAGCCGCCCAAGTGCTCAAAGCGGTCCTGGACCTGGCCGTACTCGTTAAGGAGCGCGTCGACGTCCTTGCCCTGTTCGGAGAGCTCGGTGATCTGGGCTTGCAGTTCGTTGGCGCGCTCGCCCATGCGGCGGATTTCCTTGGCGGCGGCCATGACCTCGGCGAGGATGGTCGTGTCCTTGTGCTCCAGGTTGGTTTCCTGCTCGAGGTAGCCCACCTGACAGTCCTTGGAGTACTGGACCTGGCCGGCGTCGGGGCTGTCGATACCCATGATGATTTTGAGCATGGTGGTTTTGCCGGCGCCGTTGGGTCCCACGAGTGCAAAGCGTTCGCCGGGGTTGATCTGGAAGGACGCGCCGCTAAAGAGGACGCGCGCGCCGAAGCTTTTTTCGATCTTGTCGACCAGGAGGATCATGGTGCCGCCTTTGACCTTGTGTGCCTATATGAAAAAAGGCCCCAACTTGCGTTGGAGCCTCATTCAATGCTCGGGTGGAGACGAGGGGGATCGAACCCCTGACCTCTTGACTGCCAGTCAAGCGCTCTCCCAGCTGAGCTACGCCCCCGTGCGAAGAAGTACTATACGGGAACTCGGACGGCGATGCAAGGACAATTTTAGAAAAACTTTCGCCGTCGCGGCGCGGGGGCGCGGACCCGCACAGGATCGAGGGTCCGCGATGCCTGGCCATGCCCGCGGGGCGCGCCCTAAGGCGTGCGGTGCTGCCGCAGCCCGCCTTTCCGGCTCCAGCCCGGTCGCCCCCGGGGACCTCCCGCCATGAACGCGACCCAAGGCGTTTGGAAGTGGGCAAACAAGCTACTTGCAAGAAAATGTTGCCCTGAAAAAGAAACAGGCCAGACAAATTGCCTGACCTGTTGAAAAACCTGGTGGGCCCTCCGGGATTCGAACCCAGAACCCAGGGATTATGAGTCCCCTGCGCTAACCGTTGCGCCAAGAGCCCTTTATATTAGTGGTTGCAAAGGCAATGGAGAAGTTCCATTTAGCGTGTCGTTGCACCACGATGTGAAATACTACCATGCGCGCAATGGTCATTCAACGCACGATCTTTTCGATTGGAAGGATCATGGTCCTGCCTTTGACCTTGTGTGCCTATATGAAAAAAGGCCCCAACTTGCGTTGGAGCCTCATTCAATGCTCGGGTGGAGACGAGGGGGATCGAACCCCTGACCTCTTGACTGCCAGTCAAGCGCTCTCCCAGCTGAGCTACGCCCCCGTGCGAAGAAGTACTATACGGGAACTCCTCCAAGGGTGCAAGAACAATTTTGAAGAAACTTTTTTGATCACACTCTCTGTGTCAAAAAGAAAAAGGCCAGAGGCTTATCACCTCTGACCTGTGCTTTTGATGGTGGGCGATACAAGATTCGAACTTGTGACCCCATCCGTGTGAAGGATATGCTCTACCCCTGAGCCAATCGCCCGTCGCCTTTCGGCAAAAGAGATACTAACATAGCAACGCGAGGATTACCAAGAACTTTTTGGCTTCGATTTTAAAATCGTATGCCGGACCACTCCGACACAATCCGTGTTTACGGCATACTTGCAGCACAACGACCTGTTCCTACACTCGTCGTCAAAACCAGCAGCTAAACCAATTTTCATACGGCAAGACCTTCTCGTAATAGGTGTCGAAGATCTTGGGATGCTCGTACTCGTAAATCCCGCTGGACCACGCCACCATTTATTGAAATGATTAAACCTTTTTATAGACTTGCGCCGTAACGCCCGCCACGAACACAGTCAACCAATTGAGCCTATCTATAAGAAAAAAAGCCTCCGGTTTTCGAAGGCTTTACATTCACGATGGTGGAGACGAGGGGGATCGAACCCCTGACCTCTTGACTGCCAGTCAAGCGCTCTCCCAGCTGAGCTACGCCCCCGTGACGAGGAGATACTATAGGGGAATGTTTTGCTTGATGCAAGAGATTTTTGTTGAAACTTTTTCTTACGGGTTTTCCTGGGACGGGGCTGAATTGACTGATTTTGACTTCGGCAAAATCAGTCAATTAACCCACCGTCCCGATAAAACCCTCACGGTATAAAAAACCGATTGCGATGCCTTGGTGGACTTGAATCTTGGCCGTTTTCCTTACGACATTAGAGATGCCCGTGTCAGCTAACAGGCCTAGAGGGCTGTGGTCCAGTTCCCACTCTAGGCCGTGTTCGCTTACTACTGTCCTAGGGGCTATGGCGATGATGGAGAACGTCTTGCCCTCGGCCCCCTCGATGGTCCACGACTCGCCTGTGTGAAGGATGCGGGCGACCACCTTGTCCTCGGCAATCCAAATGGGGGCATCATCGTAGCCTGCAAGCAGCCCAGTTACGGAAAGCGCCATGTCCGGGCGACCGCCGGTGGCGCAGGTCGCAACCACCTCGGCACCCGGCCAGCGACGTCGGACCGAATCGAGTGCCAACGCTAGATCGGTATAGTCCTTGTAGGGGTCGTGGCGCTCTACCTCAAAGGCCTCGGCGGCATCGACTAACGCGCGACCGGTGTCGCTCACCGTGTCGGCATCTCCTACATACACGTCGCAACCCAGGCCAGCGCCCAGCAGCGCGTCGAGCCCGCGGTCCACGGCGACAACGTGGTCGCACTCCCCCGCCAGCCCACGCAGCAGATCCGCGCTCGCCACCACCGGTGAGCCGCAAACAACTAATACTTTGCAAGCCACGGCCCTCGCCTAGCCCTTAAACGCAAGCACACGGGCCAGATCCAGGTCCTCATAGCTATCGATAAAGATATTGCAGTTATCGCGAACCTCGTCGCGATCCATACGGCCGTGTGGGTCATAAATGCCCACGCGCTTAAAGCCTGCAGTGCCAGAGCTCTTAAGGCCAAAGACCGCGTCCTCAAACACCCACGCGCGCTCAAACTGGTGCCCGTGGCGCTCCTCAAGGCGGCGCAGCGCCAGCTCGTACACGTCGGGGAACTGCTTGGAGCGGCCCGCCTCGCCCGTCGTGGTAATAAACTCCATATAGGCGTCGAGCCCCGCACCCGCGAGTGCGGACTGCACCAGCTCGGCCGGCGTGGACGTGGCCACGCACAGAGCAATGCCGGCCGACTTCGCCTGCTCCAAAAATGCCAGGAGCCCCTCGCGCGGCGGCACCTTGGAGTAGCCATCGATCAGGATGTCACTCAGCTCGCGATACAGCTCCTCGCCATTTTCGCCAATGCCCCAGGTGTCGTGGTAGGCCTGGCACTCGTCCTCGAGCGACAAATGCTCAAACTGGGCAAAATCGTCGACCGTTACATCAATGCCGTGACGCCGCAATAGTTCGGGCTGCGCATAGCCCCAAACGGGGGTGCTATTTACCAGTGTGCCGTCGCAATCAAAAATAAAAGCAACATTAGAGGCGGCTGTGTGGTTCATTCGCAAACCTTTCAATGTCAAATGGTAAACAACCTGCTAAAAACGTTTTACCAAACGTAAATCTAAAAATTTTGAAACCCTAATTGGTAAAACTGTCAAGAGTTTTACCATCGCAATTCTGTCAGTGGCATAAACATGGCGCTCACCGATTAAACGCCACCGTAAATCCACTTTCGTCCATAAAAGTAACGGACAGGTGTTATTGTGGTTTTTGCCGAAAGTTCCACCGAGCACGCGAGGTGGGACGAATCATAGAGCTATCGCCGTCCCTTCGATTCGTGCAGCCTTGGACCTTTCGCATCTAGTCACCAAGGCAACACGCTGCCGCGTCATGATGGGATCAAACGTGAGCGATACAAAGCTAAAGCCAGCAACCAAAAAGCCCGCTACCCGTAAAGCCGCCCCGCACGCACCGGAGCTCACCAAGGACGATGTCTATCTGTTTGGCATTGGAATGTGGGAGCGCAGCTGGGAAAAGATGGGCGCGCATCCCGACACGCAGCAGCGCACGCGCGGCTGGCGTTTTTGCGTTTGGGCGCCCGACGTTAAGAGCGTCCACGTTATCGGTGAATTCAACAATTGGGACGAACAAGCCAACCCGCTGGTGCCCGTACACACGAGCGCTATCTGGGAAGGCTTTATTCCTGGCGCCGAGCAGGGCCAGCTCTATAAATACCTCATCGAGACCAACGAGGGCGAAAAGCTCTACAAGGCCGATCCGTACGCCTTTAAGGCCGAGTGCCCTCCGGGAACGGCGAGCGTGCTGTGGACCCTCGATGGCTACCAGTGGAACGACGCCGCGTGGCTCAAGCGCCGCGCCGGCCACAACCACATGTCGCAGCCGCTCAACATCTACGAGGTGCATATTGGCTCGTGGAAGCGCCACGGAGACGAGCCACAGGGCGAGCCGGACGAGTACGGCAACTACCCCGGTCCCATGGACCCCTTCCCTGCGCAGCGCGGCGAGTTTTACACCTACGACGACCTGTCGGTGGAGCTCGTGGACTACGTGCGCGATATGGGCTACACGCATATCGAGGTCATGCCGCTTATGGAGCACCCCTTCGATGGGTCCTGGGGCTACCAGACGACCGGCTACTTTGCCGCCACTTCGCGCTACGGCAACCCGCAGCAGCTCATGCACTTTATCGATGCGTGCCACGAGGCGGGCATCGGTGTGATCATGGACTGGGTGCCCGGCGGTTTTTGCGCCGACTCCCACGGCCTTGCCACCTTTAACGGCCACATGCTGTTTGAGCACGAGATTCACCCCAACTGGGGTACGCACAAGTTTGACTTCGCCCGCGGCGAGGTCCGCTCCTTCTTGGTCTCCAACGTGCTGTACTGGATCGAGAACTTCCATGTGGACGGCATTCGCATGGACGGCGTGTCCAGTATGCTGTACCTCAACTTTGGCATTGACGATCCTGGCCAAAAGAAGTTCAACAAGTACGGTACCGAGGAGGACCTGGACGCCAGCGCGTTTATCCGTCAGGTCAACTGCGCTGTTGAGGCGCACTACCCCGACGTGATGATGATGGCCGAGGAGTCCACCGCGTGGCCGCTTGTGACCTATCCGCCGCAGGACGGCGGCCTGGGCTTCCACTACAAGTGGGACATGGGCTGGATGAACGACACCCTGCACTACATGCAGACCGATTTTCCGTGGCGCCCCGGCAACCATGGCTTGCTCACGTTCTCCATCATGTACGCCTTTACCGAGAACTTTATCTGCCCGCTGAGCCATGACGAGGTCGTGCACGGCAAGTGCTCGCTCATCGGCCGCATGCCGGGTGACTGGTGGCGCCAGTTTGCCGGCCTTCGCACGCTCGCCTTCTACCAGATGACGCACCCCGGTGCCAAGCTCAACTTTATGGGCAACGAGATCGGCCAGTTTATCGAGTGGCGCTACTACGAATCTATTCAGTGGTTCTTGACCGAGCAGTATGAGACCCATGCACACCATCAGGCGTTCATTAAGGCGCTCAACCACCTGTATACCGCCGAGCCCGCCCTGTACGAGCGCGGCTACAACGACGACGGCTTTACCTGGATCGACGCGGACAACTCCAAGCAGTCCATCGTGAGCTTTGTGCGTCAGGGCGAGAACGTCGATGACGACCTCGTGATCCTGATCAACTTTGACCCGGCGGCCTACGAGAGCTTCCGTGTGGGCGTGCCGCGTGAGGGCGACTGGGAGGTCATCTTTGACTCCGACCGTCCCGAGTTTGGCGGCAGCGGCTATGCTGGCGAGGAGCCCTACACCTGCTCGAGCGAGCCCTATCCCTGGAACGGGCAGATGGACTCCATCGAGATTAAGGTGCCCAGCCTGGCAGGCGTGGTGCTTAAGCGTCGCGGCCCCAGCAGCTATAAGCCGCCCGTGGTCGAGGAGCCCAAGAAGGCGACCCGCAAGCGTGCGTCCTCGGTGAAGCCCAAGCCAGCGGCCGCCAAGAAGGCTCCGGCCAAGGCGAAGGCTACGACGACCAAGGCCAAGGCTAAGGCCGCCGCAAAGCCCGCTGCCAAGGCTACCGCGACCAAGAAGCTGGCTGCCAAAAAGGCCGCTACCAAAGCCAAGTCTGCTTCTGTTAAGTCATCACCTAAGGATGCGTAACAAAGCCGTTACAGCTGTAATTACCCGCCCCAGCGGGGCGTAGGATACAAGTCACAACCGTTCCGGGAGAAACATCCCCGGGGGAAGGAACGTATGAATAAGATCTTCGACAACAAGCAGGAGTTTACCGAGCTCTATCGCGATGCCGTCATGAGCATTAGCGGCAAGAGCGTCGAGGCAGCCAGCGACCTGGATCGCTTTAACGCCCTGGCCAAGCTCGTGGCCGAGAAGGCCCGCACCGTTGCCACCAAGAGCGACGCCCGCGCCACCGCCGAGGGCAAGAAGCGCGTGTACTACTTCTCGATCGAGTTTTTGATCGGCCGCCTGCTCGACAACTACCTGCTCAACTTTGGCGTGCGCGACATGGTCGCCGAGGCGCTCGACGATATGGGCCTTGACCTGTCCGTCATCGAGAGCCAGGAGCCCGATCCGGCGCTGGGCAACGGTGGCCTGGGTCGTCTGGCCGCATGCTTCCTGGATTCCATGGCAGCCGAGGGCATTGCCGGCTACGGCAACGGCATGCGCTACCGCTACGGCCTGTTTAAACAGGAGATCGTCAACGGCAGCCAGGTCGAAACCACCGACGAGTGGCTCACCAACGGCTATCCCTGGGAGGTCCGTCGTCAGGACAAGGCCGTGACCATTAAGTTTGGTGGCCGCGTCGAGGGCTTTGAGGAGAACGGCCGCACGTTCTATCGAACCGTGGACACGCAGGACATCCTGGCCGTCCCTTACGACATCCCCGTGGTGGGCTATGCCGGCGAGACCGTCAACAAGCTGCGCGTCTGGGCCGCTGAGCCGGTCGAGGAGCACTTTGACCTTGAGGCCTTCAACCGCGGCGACTACGCCCTGGCCGACGCCGAGCGCGCCGAGGCCGAGGCCATCAGTGCCATCCTCTACCCCAACGACGCCGGTGAGCACGGCCGTCTGCTTCGTCTGAAGCAGGAATACCTGTTTGTCTCGGCCGGTATCTATAGCCTGCTCGACACCTTTGAGAAGGAGCACGGCGCGAACTGGGAGCTGCTGCCGCAGTTTGTGGCCATCCACACCAACGATACGCACCCCGCCATGTGCGGCCCCGAGCTCATGCGCATCCTCATCGACGAGAAGAAGCTCGAGTGGGATGACGCCTGGAACATCGTGACGCAGGTCGTGAGTTACACCAACCACACCATCCTGCCCGAGGCCCTGGAGAAGTGGCCCATCGGCACGTTCTCCAAGCTCCTCCCCCGTGTGTACCAGATCATCGACGAAATCAGCCGTCGTTGGCATGAGTCGTTCGATACTACGCAGGAAGGCTGGCAGGAGCGCCTGCGCCAGACCGCCATCCTATGGGACGGCGAGGTTCGCATGGCCAACCTGTCCGTGATCTGCAGCCACAGCGTCAACGGCGTGGCCAAGATTCACTCCGATATCATCAAGAACAATGTGCTCAAGGACTTCTATGCCCTGACGCCCGAGAAGTTCAACAACAAGACCAACGGCATCTCGCACCGTCGCTTCTTTGCCGAGGCCAACCCCACCTACGCCAAGCTCGTGACCGAGGCCATTGGCGACGGCTGGCTGAAGGACGCCTTTGAGCTGGAGAAACTCAAGGAGTTCCAGAACGACACCGAGTTCCTGAAGGCCGTGGGTGCCTCCAAGCGCGCCAACAAGGAGCGCCTTGCTGCCTACGTTAAGGCAGAGACCGGTCTGGTTATTGACCCCAACACCGTCTTCGATGTTCAGGTAAAGCGTTTTCATGCCTACAAGCGCCAGCTCATGAACATCATGAAGGTGATGGACATCTACAACCGTCGCATCGCCAATCCCAACTTCCACGTGACACCGACGACCTTTATCTTTAGCGGCAAGGCCGCCTCGAGCTACACCTTTGCCAAGGAGACCATCCGCCTGATCAACTCGGTGGCCGAGGTTATCAACAACGACCCGCGCGTCAACGAAGTCATGAAGGTCTGCTTTATCCCCAACTTCCGCGTGAGCAACGCCCAGCTCATCTACCCTGCCGCCGAGATTTCGGAGCAGATTTCCACAGCTGGCAAGGAGGCCTCGGGCACGTCCAACATGAAGCTCATGATGAACGGCGCCATTACACTGGGCACCCTCGACGGCGCCAACATCGAAATCGCCGATTTGGCCGGCCGCGAGAACGAGGCGATCTTTGGTCTGACCGCTCCCGAGGTCGAGCAGCTCTGGGCATCGAACAGCTACTTTGCGTGGGATACGCTCAACAATGATCGCGAACGTCTGGGCCTCGTGATGGATGAGCTCAAGGACAACACGTTTGCCGGCCTTTCGGGCAACTTTGAGAGCATCTACAACGAGCTTATGAACAACAACGACCCCGATCTGGTCATGGCAGACTTCCGCAGCTACGTGGATGCATGGGAGAAGCTCACGGGCAGCTATGGCGACCAGGAGACCTGGAACCGCAAGGCCCTGCTCAACACCGCCTCGAGCGGCTGGTTCTCGAGCGACCGCACCATTCGCGAGTACCGCGACGAGATCTGGCACGCTTAAAGGCCGCGAGTTCCCTTTGCCGCACGGAATTACTCGACGGGCGCGACCGAGCGCCGCGCCCGTCGCTAATGGGTTTAGGAACATCGATGACAGAAGGAGAAATCGATGAGTAAGAAAGAATGCATCGCGATGCTCCTCGCAGGAGGACAGGGCAGTCGATTAGGGGCACTCACCCAAAAGATCGCTAAACCGGCGGTTAGCTTTGGTGGCAAGTTCCGCATTATCGACTTTTCGCTGTCCAACTGCTCCAATTCGGGCATCGACACGGTGGGCGTTCTGACGCAGTATCGTCCCTACCTGCTGCATGCCTACGTGGGCTCTGGCGAGGCGTGGGATCTGGACAGCCGCGACGGTGGCGTGTCGATCCTGCCGCCGTACGAGACGCAAACCGGTGGCGCATGGTATGCGGGCACGGCCGACGCCATCACGCAGAACCTCAACTACATCAAGTCCAACGACCCCAAGTACGTCCTGATTCTTTCGGGCGATCATCTGTATCGCATGGACTACCGCAAGATGCTCAAGACGCACATTGAGAACAACGCCGACCTCACGGTGAGCGTTATGCCCGTGCCGTGGGAGGAGGCCAGCCGCTTTGGCATCCTGACCACCGACCCCGAGGACGGCCGCATCACCAAGTTCACGGAAAAGCCCGAGAAGCCCGATTCGAACCTCGCGTCCATGGGCATCTACATCTTCTCGGCCGACGTCCTGATCAAGGCGCTCGAACAGGACGCTCTGGACCAGCGCTCGAGCCACGACTTTGGCAAGGACATCATCCCCAAGCTGCTCGGCGAGAACAAGCGCCTGTACAGCTACGAGTTCCACGGCTTTTGGAAGGATGTTGGCACCATCGCCAGCTTCCACGAGACCTCGATGGACCTGCTGGGCAACAACCCCGAGTTCGATCTGTTTGACAAGAGCTTCCCCATTATGTCCAACATCACCACGCGTCCGCCGCACTACATTGGCCCGGACGGTCGCCTGGACGACTGCCTGGTCTCCAATGGCTGCAAGATCTACGGCACCGCTCGCCACTCGATCCTTTCGACCGATGTCATCATCGAGGAGCGCGCCGTGGTCGAGGACTCCGTGCTGCTGCCGGGTGCGCACGTTAAGAGCGGCGCGCACATTTGCCGCGCTATTTTGGGCGAGAACTCCACGGTCGAAGAGGGCGTGAAGCTCGGCTCTGTCGATACCACCAAGGATACGGCCGTCGTTGGAAATGACGTCGTTGTCGGGAAGGGGGAATGACCCGATGATCAATCGCAAGGCCATCGGCTATATCACCGCTAACTACTCTTCGACCTACGGCAGCGTGCTGCTCAAGGATCGCCCCATTGCGTCCGTTCCGTTTTTGGGCCGCTACCGCCTGATCGACTTTCCGCTGTCCAACATGATGAATGCCGGCATTAAGACCGTCGGCGTTGTCATGCCGGGCAACTACCGCTCGCTGATCGACCACGTGGGCTCGGGCAAGGACTGGGGCCTGGACCGCAAGAAGGGCGGCCTGTTCATGGTGCCCGGCAACGCGTATGGCACCACCAAGGGCGGCATGCGCTTCTTGCTCCGCGACATCATCTCCAACAAGACGCTGTTCCAGCGCTCGGACAAGCCCTATGTTGTGATGATGGGCACCAACGTCATCTTTAACATGGACCTCAACACCATTATCGAGGCGCACGAGAAATCCGGTGCCCAGATGACCGTGGTGTACTGCAAGGCCACGCACAACGTCGAAGACGAGACCAAGCTCGATATCAACGAGAACGGCCGCCTGACGGGCGTAAGCTCCGGCGTCGCGTACGGCGACAACGCCTCTATGGACTGCTGCATCGTCAACCGCGAGACGCTGCTCGAGATCATCGACCACTACCAAGCCGCCGACTATCTGGACCTGCTCGAGGCGCTCCAGGGCGACTTTGGCAACATCGACGTGTGCAGCTATGAGTACAAGGGCGAGGTCGTGGGCGTGTTTAGCGAGAAGTCGCTGTATCGTCGCAGCATGGACCTGCTCGACCAGACCGTGGCCGATCAGCTCTTTGACCCCGAGCGCCCGATCCTGACCAAGGCCCACGACGTGCCGCCTTCGCGTTACGCGACCGGCAGCCACGCCTGCAACTCGATCATCTCGGCCGGCTGCATCATCAAGGGCACCGTGCGCAACTCGATTCTGTCGCGCGGCGTTGTTATCGAGGAAGGCGCCTCGGTGACCAACTCGATCATCAACCAGAGCTGCATCATCAAGAGCGGCGCCCGTGTTGAGAACGCCATCTTGGACAAGAACAACGTGGTTCCCACCAACACCGAGCTTCGCGGTACGCCCGAGAACATCCTGGTGCTGGGCAAGGCTCCGTTAACTTCCGATACCACCATCGCTCGTTAACGTTGGCACCACATAATCGCACGTAACTTGTAGAATAGTCGCCCGGTTAGCGCCAGGCGGCTATTCTCGAATTGCAACATGGGAGACAAAATGGCACAAACCAGCAAAAAGATGCAGATCGTGTTTGCCTCGGCAGAGTGCGCGCCGTTTGTTAAGACCGGCGGCTTGGGTGACGTGGCGGGCTCGCTGCCTGCGGCACTCGTGCGCGCTGGCGCCGAAGTCATTGTGATGGTGCCCAAGTACGCCACCATCAAGGACGAGTACAAGGCGCAGATGGAGCACTTTGCCGACTTTTACGTGAGCCTGAGCTGGCGCAACGAGTACTGCGGGTTGGAGAAGCTCGAGCACGACGGCGTCACCTATATGTTCGTGGACAACGAGCACTACTTTGCGCGCGACTATCCCTACGGCTTCTTTGACGACGGCGAGCGCTTCGCGTTTTTCTCCAAGGCCATCACCGAGAGCCTGCAGCACCTGCCCGAAGGCTTTGAGTGCGACATCCTGCACTGTAACGACTGGCAGACGGCGCTGGCGCCCGTGTTCTTGCGAGAGTTCTACCAAGGCCTGCCGCTGTACGACCGCGTCAAGACCGTGTTCTCGATCCACAATGTGGCGTTCCAGGGCCAGTTTAGCGACACCGTGATGGAAGACATACTGGGTATGGCGCATATTCCGGCAGCTGCCACGCAGTTGCGCTGTGACGCCTGCAGCATTAACTATATGCTGGGCGCGCTGCACTATGCCGATGCCATCACCACGGTGAGCCCCACCTATGCGGGCGAGATCCAGACGCCCGAGTTTGGCGAGGGCCTGGACGGCGTGCTGCGCGAGCGTTCGTACGCTCTGCAGGGTATCCTCAACGGCATTGACGTTGTGGGTTTTGATCCGGCGACCGACAAGCGCATTGCCGCCAACTACACGGTTGATGACCGTGCGGGGAAGGCCGTATGCAAGGCCAAACTGCAGGAGGAGTTGGGGCTCGAGATTCGCGACGACCGCCCGCTTATGGTGATGGTCACGCGCCTGACGCGACAGAAGGGCATGGACCTGGTCATGTACGCGCTCGACCGCATCCTGTCCGGTGGCGTTCAGGTGGCCGTCCTGGGTACCGGCGACCGCGACTACGAGGACGGCCTGCGCTACTTCCAGGGCAAATACCCCGGCACCATGGCGGCGCGTATCGAGTTTGACCCGGCACTTTCGCAGCGCATGTACGCCGCCGCCGATATGTTCCTGATGCCCTCGAAGTTTGAGCCGTGTGGCCTGTCGCAGATCATCGCCATGCGCTACGGCACCCTGCCCATTGTGCGCGAGACCGGTGGCCTGAAGGACACCGTGCAACCGTACAACGAGTTTACCGGCGAGGGCACGGGCTTCTCATTTAGTCACTTTAACGGCGACGAGATGGGCGACGCGGTGTTCCGTGCGGCTCGCCTGTTCTGGGATAACCGCAAGGCCTGGGATCAGCTGGTCACGCAGGCCATGAGCCAGGACTTTAGCTGGACACGTTCGGCCGATAAGTATCTGGACCTGTATTTCTTTATGCACCCAGAGATTGAGAGGCCGGTGGCAGTGGAGGCTGCTGCGGTTGTGGAGGAGCCGGTGGCTGTTGAGGCTGCTGCGGCTGTGGAGGAGCCGGTTGCCGCTGAGGCCGAGCCTGCGACACCCGTTAAGGAGCCCGCTGCTGCCGAGGCCGAGCCTGCGGCACCCGTTAAGGAGCCGGTTGCTGCCGAGGAGCCCAAGGCCGAGGAGAAGCCGGCTGACGACGGCGAGGTAAAGCCCACGGCGAAGCCTGCCGCCAAGAAGACGACGACCCGCAAGACGACGGCTAAGAAGGCCACGACCACGAAGGCCGCTACGAGCAAGACCACCACTGCCAAGGCAACCACCACGCGTAAGCGTACGACCGCCGCTGCCAAGAAGGCAGTCGAAGCCGAGGCCGCTCCCGAGGTAAAGGCTGACGCCACCGCTGAGGCTACCGCTGCCGAGGCTAAGACCGCGGCAAAGGCTCCGGCCAAGACCGCTGCCAAGAAGACGACCGCGACCAAGACCGCGACCAAGACCGCAACCGCCAAGAAGGCCACGGCTGCGAAGTCGACGACAACCAAGGCTGCTACGACGAAGGCCGCCGCGAAGTCGGCCCCGAAGGCTTCTGCAAAGCCCGCCGTCAAGGTCGAGGAGGCGCCCTCCGAGCCCAAGGCCGAGGCAACGGTCGAGGCAAAGCCGGCCGCCAAGACCACCACACGCAAGCGCGCCACGACAACGGCCAAAAAGGCTACGACCAAGACAGCCGCTCCCAAGGCAGAGGCTAAAGCCAAGGACAAACCCGCAGTAAAGGCCGAGCCTGAACCGAAGGCCGCCGAGGTCAAGACCGCTCCGAAGGCTACGGCAAAGACCGAACCTGCCAAGAAGGCCCCTGTCTCCCCCGCCGCTCCAGCCGAGGAAAAGGCTCCGACCAAGAAGACCTCCGTCCGCAAGGCCACGGCCACTCGCAAGCGCCGCTAGTCCACAGACTATCTAAAACCTAATAAAAACCCTAAACAAGGGGCGCTCCAACCGGGCGCCCCTTCTCTGTAGATAGTTGGTAAAACGATTTTCTAGGACAACCGTTCGCCGATAGTGAGCGACTGTAGTTTATACAACTAAAGTGCAACGGATATACTTATGCACTGTGCGTTAAGCCCATGACCCGCTGGCCATGATTGTATAGAACTGGACCGTACTATGAGATTGATACACAACAGCCGCCTGACGCAGTTTCGCACTCCTTTTGGCGCTGTGACCACTGGAACTTCCGTTTCGCTTTCGGTGATTTTGGAGGATGCCGACCCCAACCAGGCAACGCTCACCCTGCGCACCTGGATCGACGGCATCGGAGAGACCTTGATCCCCATGGAGCACAAGGGCGATGGCATCTTTACCGGTAAGCTCAACTGCGCCGAGCCCTGTCTTGTATGGTACAGCTTTATATGCAATATCGAAGGCCAGTCCGAGGTCCGCTTGGGTGCGCCGCAGGGTCGCACCGGCGGCGAGGGCGTTGTATACGACTACGCCGAGGTTCCGTCCTTCCAGATTACCGTCTACAAGCACCGCGAGAACCGTCCCACCTGGTACGAGCACGGCATGGTCTACCAGATCTTCCCCGACCGCTACGCCCGCGACGAAAACTGGCGCGAACGCACGCTGGCCGAGGTCGAAAAACCGCGCAACGGAATCCAGCGCCGCATGGTCGAGGACTGGAACGAGCCGCCCGTGTACGAACGTGCCGAAGACGGATCCATCAAGACTTGGGATTTTTACGGCGGCTCTCTCAAGGGTATCCAAAATGACCTGCCCCGCATCGCCGAGCTGGGCTTTACGGCCATCTACCTCAACCCGATCTTTGAGGCCGCGAGCAACCACCGCTACGACACGGCCGATTACACCAAGATCGACCCGATTCTGGGAACCGAGCAGGACTTTACGGAGCTGTGCGAGGCGGCCGAGAAGCGCGGCATTTCCATCATCCTGGACGGCGTCTTCAACCATACGGGCGACGACTCGATCTACTTTAACCGCTACGGCAACTATCCCGGCGTCGGCGCGTGGCAGAGCGTGGACTCCCCGTGGCGCGATGCGTTTACCTTCCACGAGGACGGTTCGTATGACTGCTGGTGGGGCGTGAGCAATATGCCCGCCCTCAACGAGAATTCCGAGCTCGTGCGTAAAAAGCTTCTGGGCAAGGACGGCGTCATTCGCAAGTGGCTGCGCGCCGGTGCCCACGGCTGGCGACTCGATGTGGCCGACGAGCTTTCCGATGACTTCCTGGCCGATATCAAGGCCGCCGTGCTCGAAGAGAAGCCCGATGCGCTGCTGCTCGGCGAAGTCTGGGAGGACGCCTCCAACAAGATCAGCTATGGCCATCTGCGCCGTTATCTGCAGGGCTCCGAACTCGATTCCGCCATGGACTACCCCTTCCGCGACATGGTCATCGGCTTTTTGATGGGCTACAAGGACGCCTATCAGGCTGCCGAGGACATCGAGACACTGCGCGAGAACTACCCGCGCGAGGCACTGGCCTGCGCGCTCAATCTGCTTTCGAGCCACGACCGTCCGCGCATTATCTCGGTGCTCGGCGGCGGTCCCGACGAGTCGCAGCTACCCGAGAGCGAGCGTAGCAAATGGCGCTTGGACGAGAACTCCATGGACCTGGCCAAGAAGCGCTTTTGGTTGGCGACGCTCATGCAGATGACCTTCCCCGGCGTGCCCTCGATCTATTATGGCGATGAGTACGGCCTGGAGGGACTCACCGATCCGGGCAACCGCCGTACCCTGCCGACCAAGGACCAGCTTCACGATTTCGATACGTTGGCCATCGTGAAGAACGCATCCGCCCTGCGCCGCGCGTTGCCTTTTATGGTTGACGGCGAGATCAAGGCCTTCGCGCTTAACGACGACGTCCTAGCCTACACCCGCACGAGCAAAGACGGCGAGGCTGCGACCGTTATCGTCAATCGCAGCCTGCGCAATTCGCACCGCGTGACGATTCCCGCGCTCGGTGAATGCGCGAGTGACGTGATCAGCGGCCACGAGTGCGAGATCCACAACGGTACGGTCACACTCGACCTGTACCCACTGGGCTCTTCGATCATCTATCACCATGCCGAGAGGCGCCTGCAAGAGCCGCTCGATCATGGTGCGGGCGTCGTGTGCCACATTACCTCGGTGCCGACTGACGATGGCAAGCCGGGTACGATCGGCGCACCCACGCGCCGCTTTATCGACCACCTGGCCGCCATGGGCATGCGCTACTGGCAGGTCCTGCCCGTCAACCCGACGGATTACTTCCGCTCCCCCTATGCCGGACCCTCGGCTTTTGCGGGTAACATCGACCTGCTGCCCGAGAGTCACGAGGAGCTGGCCGCCGACTTCGCTTCTTGGAAGGCCCACGGTGGCGAAGATGCCGACCCGCTGTACACCGCGTTTAAACATCGCAATGCCGATTGGCTCGAGAAGTACTGCGTCTACATGGCCGTTAAGAAATACTTTGAGGGCGAGTCGCGCCACAATTGGCCGGCAGATGTCGCGCGCTACAACGAGCATCTGATCGACGACAAGCGCTTCCACGACGAGGCCGAGCTTCAGGCGTACATGCAGTACCGCTTTGACCTGGCTTGGTGCGAGCTCATGAACTATGCGCACAAGAAGGGCATCGAGGTCATCGGCGATATCCCGATGTATGTATCGGACGATTCGGCAGATGCGTGGAGCGAGCCCGAGAACTTCTGGCTGTCCGATACCGGCAAGGCAATCGAGATATCCGGTGCGCCGCCCGACAACTTTGCGCCCGAAGGTCAGGTGTGGGGAAACCCCACCTTCCGCTGGGATCACATGAAGGAGAGCGGCTATCGCTGGTGGCTCGATCGCCTGCGCCGAGCGTTCGCGCTCTACGACCGCGTGCGCCTGGACCACTTCCTGGGCTTCCACAACTACTTTAGCATTCCCGCTGGCAAAGCCTGTGCCGACGGCCGCTGGCTTGCTGGTCCGGGCAAGGACCTGTTCCAGACCGCCTACGACGAGCTGGGTCCGCTCAATTTTATTGCCGAGGATCTGGGCTATCTGACGCCTGGCGTTCGCGCTATGGCTTCGACCTGCGGTTTTCCCGGCATGGACGTACTGGAGTTTAGTGACTACGACGTTCGCTGCGGAATTCATCCCACGCCGGACAAAATCCTGTACACCTCGACGCACGACACTTCGACGCTCGCTGGCTGGTGCACGCGCTCCTTTGCAGGCGGCGACGAGCCGAGTGGTGCTGAGGTGGCGGCCAAGCTGATGGGCGATGCGCTCGCAAGCGACGCCCCCCTGGTGATGATGCCGCTGCAGGATGTGCTGGGGCTGGGCGATGACGCACGTATGAACGTGCCGGGTGTAGCCACAGGCAACTGGACGTGGCAGGCACAAGAGGCAGACGTTGCGGAGGCCGAAGAGAAAACTGCGAAGCTCCTGCGCAGCACCCATAGATTCTGGGGCGAAGCGTGATAAAACCCCCGATATGGGGTACAGTTACTGCAGTTTGAATTTTTGCGGGCAGAGAGATCTGCCCGCTTTGTGCTGAAAAGGAAGTATTATGGCGCGCTACGAATACAAGTGCACGAGCTGCGGCAACGTTTTTGAGGTTGAGCACCCCATGTCCGAGACTCCCGAGGTTGTATGCCCCAGCTGCGGCGCCCCGGCATCCAAGACGTTCTCGGCCAGCGGCATTAAGTTCGACGGCAGCGGTTTCTACAACACCGACCAGCGCAGTGGCGGGTCCAGCACCAGCGCCACCAGTGGCTGCTGCGCCGACTGCCCGCATAACCACTAGCGACAAGCGACCCCGCGTTCAAGCCCGATCGCGGGGTCGAATTTTTCAGGAATGTCCCACGCCCCGGCGACTGGTCTGGGGTTGCGCCACGAAAACGGCCTATCTACTACGTTTGACCCGTATGGTCCGAGCGCACCTGCGTTTTTACAAAATCGACGAGCCGTCTACCTGCGGTTTTGATTTCGCTAAATTTGGCATGGTTGAGGGTAATGGGTTTAATGTAGTAGATAGGCCCATTTCGTGGCGGGCAGGTCATCTTGAATCGTAGGGTAGCTAATTTGGGACGGGGCTTTTTTAGCTGCCCCAGCTGATAACGCAAATGTTTGGCCGACTGGCGGCCAGGGCAGCTAAAAAAGCCCCGTCCCAAATTAGCTACCCTTGGAATCCGTTTTACTTGCGGACCAGTCTGGCGCAGAAGTGGCCGTCGTAGGAGTCCGCATTAACGGGCACACTTTGGAAGAGGCCTCGAGCGTTTTGGCGCAGGGTGACGAGGCTCTTGGCATGATCGTACTCGGGGAGCTGCAGAATCTGGGCTTCGGAGAGCGGCGCCACGGTAAAGCCGGCGCCCTCGGGAGAGGCTAGGAAGACATCAACGACCTGCGTGTTCTCCTCATCGAAGACCGAGCAGGTGGCATAGATAAGCTCACCGCCGGCAGCCACGCGCGCGGCTGCTTCCTTGAGCATCGACAGCTGCAGGCGGGGCAACTCAGTCGTAACGTCGTTCTCGGTCAGACGCCAGGGAATCTCGGGATGACGGCGCATGGTGCCGGTGCCCGAGCACGGAGCATCGATAAACACCGTGTCGAACAGGACAGGCTCGCCAAGCATCGCGTCAAAGGACGCGAGCACCTCATTGAGCTCGCAGGCATCGCCCGACACCGTACGAACACCCGTAATACCCGCCTTATGCAGACGCGCGAGATTCTGGTCGCACTTGCGGTCGTGCAAATCGAGTGCGGTGTGCTGACGGTCGTAACCGGCACGTTTGGCCTGGCACATCATCACATAGGTCTTGGTGCCACGACCGGCGCCAATCTCTAGACAACGCCCGGGACGGGTCGCCGCAGTAGCGATGAGCTGGGCGTTAAGGTCCGAGGCCACGGCAGCTGCGCGCTCAAACACACCCGACGCAACCGTGGCCTGCGCGTCGACCGGCGCATGGCAACCCGGGAACACGGGTGCCACAAGCTGCGAAATGTACGGATCGGGTTTTGTTGCAAAGGCATTCTCGTGCAAAGCCAGCGGCGCGGGCGCCAGATTGCCGGCAAAGCCGAGCGCGCCCTCGGGTGTATCGAACGACGCCATAATGCGAGCGCACAGCCAGCGCGGCATGCCCATCAGGCGAGATAGGCGAACCAAACGACGCTCGGACTCATCGGCATCCGCCGCAGTGGCAAAGTCCTCGACGTTGTTCGCAACCTTATGCAGCACGGCGTTCGCCAGGCCGGCGGCAGACTTAGCACCGCTGCGCACGAGCTCAACGCCCTGACTCACCGCAACGCGACCCGGGGTATGCAGGTAGAGCATCTCGAAGGCCGAGATACGAAGTGCCATGCGCACACGAGGCGCGACCTTTTTGGGCTTATCGAGAAACTGGTCGAGCAGCTCATCCAAAATGCCCTGGGTGGCTGCAACGCCCAGTGCCAAACGAGCGGCGAAAGCAGAATCGCGCTGGTCAATGGCCTTGGCCGAGGCGCGGGACGAGAGCACGTCACGCGCGTACATGCCGCGGCGATCGGCCTCCATCAAAACATCAAGCGCGAGCTTGCGCGCGGGGGAAAGCTTACTCATGACAAAACACCCCACGAAAGATCCGCACCCTGCAGGCCAGCAGCCCAGGCAGAAGCAGCCATAGCACGCTTACCATCGGGCTTAACCTCAAGCAGTTCGACCGCGCCATCGGACAGGCCCAGGTAAACGTGCTTGGCCTGAACGGCGACGAGCCCCTCGCCAAGCGATACATCTGCCGGCGCGGCATCGAGCACGCGCACGGTCTTGCCGGCAATCACACAGCGAGCGGGAGCGGTGTCGGAAGAGGCAAGCACATGACGCACGCAATCAAGCGCCCCCATCTGCGGATCCAGACGCATCTCCTGCTTGGAAATCTTGGCAGCATGCGTGACAAGGAACTCATCCTGCTCAGTCCAAACAGCCGAGTCATCGGCAAGCGAGGGAAGCGTATCGGCAAGCAACTTACCGCCCAGCTCACCAAGCTCCATGGTCAATGCCTCGGCATGTTTACCGGCAACCGAGGTCGACACCTGCGCGCAATAAGCGCCCGTATCCACGCCATGCCCAATGCGCATAATGGAAACGCCAGCAACCTCGTCACCAGCAAGAATGGCACGCTGAATGGGAGCAGCGCCACGCCAACGGGGCAGCAGCGAAGCATGAACATTCACAATACCGAGCGGCGCCATATGCAGCACCTCATCGGGCAAAATGCAGCCATAGGCAGCCACACAGAAAATATCGGCATCAGCAGCCTTAAGCCGATCAATAACATCCGGCGTCATACGATTTGTCTCAACAACGGGCAGACCAAGCTCAAGCGCCTTGGCCTTAACAGGAGACGGCTCCAGCTTTTTACCACGCCCGCGAACAGCATCGGGACGCGTAATTACCAGCGTAATCTCATTCCCAGCCTCAACAAGCGAAGAAAGCGACGGCACCGCGAAATCGGGCGTACCCATAAACACAATACGCATAAAGAACGTCTCCCCTCAAACAAAACCGAGACGGCTCCAAATAACAGCGGAAAGCCAAGTCGCCAGCCCATCCGCAATAACAATTCAACAAGAACAAATATACCCAAAACCAAAGAAAGAGCCGCAATAAAAGCAGCTCTTCCAACAAAGCAATTATCAGCGAAGACGCCCCTCCCTGGCCCAATGGCACCCGGGCGAAAAGGAGCACGAAAACGCAGTCCCCTTCCGCCGCAGGGCTTAGGTTGTTGCTCCACGCGCAGTTCCGCACGAGCCGAAGAGCACTTAATGTGCTCTTCGTGCGAGCAGGACTGTTTGAGCATGGAGCAAAACCTAAGCCCTGCGGCGGAAGGGGACGGTGGGACCTACTCCGTCTCGCCCGGTCGAGCGCCGCGGGCCAGGGCGTCCTGGTACTCCTTGACGGCCTTGATGCGCTGCATCGGCTTGAGTCGCTCGAACATGGTGTTGCCGTGCAGGTGATCGATCTCGTGCTGCAGGCACACGCAGAACAGGTCGCCCGAGGCCTCATAGCGAATCAGATTGGCGTCCAGATCGTATGCCTCGACAACGACATGGTCGGGACGCTCGATCTCGCAGCTAATGCCGGGGATGGACAGGCAGCCCTCGCTAAACGGCACCAGGTGGTCACTCTGCTCAACAATGACAGGGTTGATGAGCACGTAGGGATCATAGTCGTTCTTGTCGGTGTAGTCGCAGTCGATGGTGACGAGCTGGATGAGCTCGCCGATCTGCGGGGCAGCCAGGCCGCAACCGCCGTTGTCGAACATCATCTTCTTCATCTTCTCGGCAAGCGCCTCGATCGCCGGGGTGATCTCCTCGATGACGGCGCACTCCTGACGCAAACGAGGGTCGGGCGACAATACGATTCCGTTGGCTTCCATGGCCATCCTTTCGGGTTGTTACATCAAATCATAGGCGTCGACGTCAACGCTCACGCTCACGCCGCGCACGGAGCCCACCTCTTTGAGGCAGGCGTCGATATCATCAGAGACATGGTACCCTACCGGCGACTTTACAAGCAGATGGAAGCGGTAACGGTCTTTGGCTCTCTCGATTACACACGAAGCCGGGCCCAGCACCTGCGGCAAGACACTTCCGGCCCGCAAAAAGTCAGGCGCGGCGGCATGCCAGCGGCGCTTGAGAAGCTTTGCGATGCGCCCAATGTAGTCCTGCGCATTATCACGATTCGCCGACCACACCAAGATGTTGACAAGACGCACGAAAGGCGGGTACAGCGCGTCTCGGCGCTGGTCCAGGTCGTAGTCGGTAAAGATCGAACGATCGTGCTCTGCGACGGCGCGAATGACCGGGTCCTCGGGCAGATATGTCTGGATGATAACCTCGCCGGGACGATCGCCGCGACCGGCGCGGCCAGCGACCTGTTCCAGCAAATCGTAGGCGCGCTCCCCCGCCCTAAAATCGGGCAGCTTTAACGCAAAGTCGGCATTGACCACACCCACGAGCGTGACCTCGGGAAAATCGAGGCCCTTGGCAATCATCTGGGTACCCAGAAGCACCGCGCAATCGGCGGCATCGAACTGCTCGAGTAGTTTTTTGTGCGCATCCTTGCCGCGTGTGGAATCGGCGTCCATGCGAATGATGGCGACATCCTCGGGCAGTATCTGGTGTAGGGCGTCCTCGATCTGCTGCGTACCCAGCCCCATTTTTGCCAGGTAGCGGCTGCCGCACTTGGGACAACGACTCGTGGGCGCCGGATAGGGCTGCACGCGCCAAGACGATCCGCAGGTGTGGCACTGCAGCGTGTGCGTGCGCTCGTGGTACGTGAGCGCGGTAGAACAGTGGTTGCAGGTGGGGACGCAGCCGCACTCACGGCACATCAAAAACGGCGCAAAACCGCGGCGGTTGTGCAGCAGTACGGCCTTCTCGCGGCGCTCGACCACGCGTTCCAAGCCCTCCATCAGCGGTTTAGAGAACATGGAGCGGCTGCCGTGCGCGAACTCGCGGCGCAGATCGGCAATGCGGACCGTGGGCAGCACGGCGTGTCCCGGGCGCTCGGGCATCTCGACGCGCGTCCAGGTGGCACCGTTGTACATACCGCGGCGACAGCGGTCGAGGGCCTCGGCCGATGGCGTGGCGGAGCCCAACACGAGCGGGCACCGATAGCGGCGCGCCATCTCGGAAGCCACCTCGCGCGCATGGTAGCGCGGGCTGGAGCCCTGCTTGTAGCTGGTCTCGTGCTCCTCGTCAATGATGATGAGACCAAGATCGCTGAGCGGGCAAAAGAGCGCCGAGCGGGCGCCCACGACCACGCGCGCGGCACCGCTGGCAACCATATCCCACTGGTCCAGACGCTCGCCGGCCGAAAGACGCGAGTGGAAGACCGCGACCGTCTCGCCAAAGCGCGAGCGGAAGCGGCCGACGGTCTGGGCCGTCAGCGAAATCTCGGGCACGAGCACGCAGGCCGAACGGCCGGCCGCCAGCACGCGCTCAATAGCCGAAAGGTAAACCTCGGTTTTACCGGAACCGGTGACGCCATCGACAAGGACCACGTCGCCATGGGCATCAAGGCGGGCGCGTTCAATCTGCGCGAGCGCCTGCTGCTGGCCGTTGGTGAGAGAGACCGGCGCCTTGCCGCTTGCCGAGGACAACGTGGTCTGTTCGCTACACCCACGCCAGGCGCGGCGCTCCTCCACCACCACGACGCCGCGTTTTTCGAGCGCTTTAATGGTCGCCGACATGCTGTTGTAGAGCAGGTTGAGGTCGCGCGTCGTGACCGGGCCGCATTGGAGCGCGTCGATGAGCTGACGCTGACGGACCGCAGTCTTGGGCGGCGTGTAGTCGAAACCCTCGGGCGTGAGCATGACCCAACGGTTTTGGATGGGTTTTACGGCGGGGCGCTCAACGGTCCACACGCCGTCATCGCCCTTCACGACACGCGGGCTCCCGCCCGGAGGCAAGAACAGACGCAGGCACTCGGAAAGCGTCGCGACGTACTCGTGGCTCATCCAGCGCGCAATGCGTGCAGCCTCGGCGGTAAAGAGCGGCTTGCTGAGGATGGACTCGATGGGCTTGATGCGCAAGGGGTCGGGGGTGTCGTTGCCTTGCAGGTCGCCCAGCTCGGGCGCGATATCGACGATATAGCCCGCGGCCGCACGGTTGCCAAAGTGGACCAGGACCGTGGACCCGATCAGGGCATCGTTGGCAAGGGACCGTGGGATGCCGTAGTCGAATGGCTCGGAGAGCGCACGGGTCGGGATGTCGAGGACCACGCTCGCGTAGGCGGAGACGGGTTCGGGTGCGAGCTCGGGCTGCGCCGGGGCGGCGGCAGGGGCCGTGGACTTCGGAGCTTCATCCGGTTCCGGCGAACCAAACAGCGACAGTTGCTCGGCCATGGTCTCTGTACCTCCCATCCCATACGTCTTTAGAAACAAGAGCCCCGCTCGGGTGAACGGGGCTCGGATACATGCGTTTACGCAGCTGCTACAGCGCCATCGTGCGGGCGCGGTCGATGCGCGCCAGGCAGTCGTCGCGACCGACGAGCGCCATGGTCTCGCCCAGCGGGGGGCTCACCATGTTACCGCAGACGGCGACGCGCACGGCTTGGAACACCACGCGCTTCTTGAGGTCCATCTGATCGGGCAGCGGCTCAAGCGCGGCGTCGATGTTGGCAGCCGTCCACTCATCCACGCCCTCGAGCGCGGCCTTGGCGGCATCCAGAATGGCGCCCATGCCTTCCTTGGCCAGACCCTTGTTGACAGACTTCTCGTCATACTCGAGCGTCTCGGCCGTGGCAAAGATGGGAGCGGCGACGGTCACGGCGTCGGCCGGCATCTTGGTGCGCGGCTTGACGATGGCGGCAAGCGCGTCGATCCAGTCCTCGCCGTACTCGATGTTACCCTCGATCATGCCGGCCTCGTGCAGCTCGGGGATCATGATCTCGTCGGCAAACTGGGCGTCGGACATGTTGTTGATATACTCGGCATTGACCCAGTCGAGCTTTTTGGGGTCGAAGGTCGCCGGGTTCTTGGAAATGCGGTCGAGCGAGAACTTACGGGCCAGGACATCGCGCGGGATGATCGTGGTCTCGCCGTCGAGCGACCAGCCGAGCAGCGCCAGGTAGTTAACGAACGCGTCGGACAGGTAACCAGCGTCGCGGTACTCCTCCACCGAGGTGGCGCCGTGGCGTTTAGAGAGCTTCTTGCCGTCGGCACCCAAGATCATGGAGATGTGGGCGAACGTGGGAACGGGCGCGCCGAGGGCCTCGTAAACCATGACCTGGCGCGGGGTGTTGGACAGATGGTCGTCGCCGCGGATGACATGGGTGATCTTCATCATGGCGTCGTCGACGACGGTCGCGAAGTTATACGTGGGCGTGCCATCGGAGCGGAAGATGACGAAGTCGTCGAGCTCCTTGGCGTCGAAGGACACCTCGCCGTGGACGGCGTCGTGGATGACGACATCGCCGCGGTCCTCGGGCACCTTGATGCGAAGGACGTAGGGCTCGCCGGCCTCGATGCGGCGGCGTGCCTCCTCGGGATCGAGATCGCGACAGCGGCGCTGATAGCCCTGGAAGGGGTCTTTACGCTCCTGGGCGGCCTTACGGTCGGCCTCGAGCTGCTCCTTGGTGCAGAAGCAGGGATAGGCCTTGCCCTCGTCCCAAAGCTTCTGGGCGGCCTGCTTGTACAGGTCCAGGCGCTCGGTCTGGGCATAGGGGCCATAGTCGCCGCCAACCTCGGGGCCCTCATCCCAGTCCAGGCCCAGCCAACGCATAGCGCGCAGAATGATCTGCGTGTTCTCGTCGGTAGAGCGGGTGGGATCGGTGTCGTCGATGCGCAGGATGAACGTGCCGCCGTTTGCGCGGGCAAAAGCCCAGTTATAGATAGCGGTGCGGGCGCCGCCGATGTGCAGCTTGCCCGTCGGTGAGGGTGCAAAGCGGACGCGAACGTCTGATGCCATGGAAATCTCCTCGATTGCAGGATGGATGTCTAACCGCACCAGTATAAAGCAACAATGCCCACCTCCGCACAAAGGGCACCGACCCAGTCATCGAAGCCGGGTAGCTAATTTGGGACGGGGCTTTTTTAGCTGCCCCGGCAGGCTATCGGCTAAACCAGCAAACAATCAGCCGGGGTAGCTAAAAAAGCCCCGTCCCAAATTAGCTACCTAATGACTAGGTGCGGAAAGGGTGTGAATGTTGGATTTACGCGCTATGATGTGCCCCTGCATACAGAGCCCAGCGGAATGGTAACGGTCGCTGGGACACGTTATTCGAAAGGACAATCATGTCAGAAGAGCTTCGTTCCATCCCGCCCCAGCAGGGGTCTTTTGTGTTTACGTCGGAGTCGGTGACCGAAGGCCATCCCGATAAGATCGCCGACCAGATCAGCGATGCCGTCCTCGACGCAATCCTCGCTAAAGAAATAGAGCTGCAGGAGCAGGGCTATATTGCGCCCAACGGCGTGCCCGCCAACGTTGAAAACGTACGCTGCGCCTGCGAGACCCTCGTGACCACCGGCACCGTCATCGTCGCCGGAGAGATTCGCACCCAGGCATACGTCGACGTGCAGGAAATCGCCCGTGGCGTCATCCGCCGCATCGGCTACAACCGCGCCAAGTTTGGCTTTGACTGCGATACCTGCGGCGTCATGAGCCTCATCCACGAGCAGTCCCCCGATATCGCCCAGGGCGTCGACGAGTCATTTGAGACCCAGACCGGCGCCACCACCGACCCGATCGACCTGATCGGTGCCGGCGACCAGGGCATGATGTTTGGCTACGCCTCCAACGAGACCAAGACCCTCATGCCCATGCCGCACTACCTGGCAAGCCGCCTGGCGGAACGCCTGTCCGCCGTGCGCCACGACGGCACCCTGCCCTATCTGCGCCCCGACGGCAAGACCCAGGTCACCGTGCGCTACGAGGACGGAAAGCCCGTGGAGGTCACAACCATCGTCATCTCCACGCAGCACGCTGCCGAAGTTGAGGACATGGGCAAGATCAAGGCCGACCTCATCGAGCATGTCATCGCACCCGTCATGGATGCCGAGAACATGCCGTGGGATGGCGCCGATATCTATGTGAACCCCACCGGACGCTTTGTCGTGGGCGGCCCCATGGGCGACACGGGCCTGACCGGCCGCAAGATCATCGTCGACACCTACGGCGGCTACGGCCGTCACGGCGGTGGCGCCTTTAGCGGCAAGGACTGCACCAAGGTCGATCGCTCTGCCGCGTACGCCGCTCGCTGGGTCGCCAAGAACGTAGTCGCCGCCGGCCTGGCCGATCGCTGCGAGGTCGAGCTGGCCTACGCCATCGGCGTGTCCAAGCCGCTGTCGATCATGGTCGACACCTTTGGCACCGCGCATATTGCCGAGGACAAGATCGTCGAGGCCGTGGAGAAGACCTTTGACCTGCGCCCGGGCGCAATCATCCGCGACCTGGACCTGCGTCGCCCCATCTATGAAAAGACGGCAGCCTACGGTCACTTTGGCCGCGAAGACGCCGACTTTACCTGGGAGAAAACGGACCGCATCGACGAACTCAAAGCAGCCTGCGGCCTGTAAGCTAACGAGAAAAGCCACAGCCAAATAAAAACGCACCAAAAAGAGGTACCGGAACAACCGGTACCTCTTTTTTATTTAAAGGTGGTGAAGATGAGCCGACCTGGGACATGGAATAGGTCACAGGCCGATAAATTTTGCAGAAGAGCGACTCCAACCATGTATCCTAAGTTCCGAGGACTTTAGTATTTGGTCGATCGCGAGTTCCGCACGAGCCGGAGAGCACTTAATGTGCTCTCCGTGCGAGCAGGACTGTCCGAGCAAGCGACCAAATACTAAAGCCCTCGAAACGGCGGGACAGCGTGTGCCCCGCCCCTCGGGACGACGAGATAGAGAAGGAGCAGCCATGGCAGGCAAGCCGCAAACACTAGCTACGACCTCGGCATTCGAGATCTTGGGCCCCATCATGGTCGGCCCCAGCTCATCGCACACCGCCGGCGCCCTGCGTTGCGCCCAGGTTGCCGCCAGCCTGCTGGAAGGCCGCATCACCAAGGTCACCTTTGGCCTGTGGAACTCCTTTGCCCACACCTACCGCGGCCATGGCACCGACCGCGCACTCGTCGCGGGCATCTTGGGCCTCGATACCGACGACGAAAACATCAAGCAGGCCTTTGACCTCGCGCGCGAGCAGGGCCTCAGCTATCACTTTGACATTAAGGGCGACGACGCCTCCATCCACCCCAACACCGTCGACATCGACATGGTCGATGACACGGGCGCCACGGCGCAGGTCCGCGGCGAGAGCCTTGGCGGCGGCAAGATGCGCATCAGCCGCATCAACGGCGTCGGCGTCGATATCTCGGGCATGTATTCCACCCTGTTTGTGGCGCACCAGGATGTCCCCGGCGTTCTCGCCGCGCTCACGAACCAGCTCGCCTACGCACACGTAAACATTGCCTTCTGCCGCACCTACCGCACCGAGGTGGGCGGCCAAGCTTATTCCGTCTTTGAGACTGACGGCACCCCCGATGACATCGTCGTTCCCATGCTACGCATGCTCGACAATGTCGATTACGCCACCTTCATTGAGCTTCCCGGCTCGGCCTCATCGCTCTCCCCCGGCGTTTCCGCCAAGGAAATCTTCGACGATGGCGAACAGCTCCTCGACGCCTGCGCCAAACTGGGCCTCAACATTGGCGCCGTCATGGCCGTACGCGAAGCCCGCCTGACCGGCGAGCAGCACGCCGTCGCCGCCATGCGCCGCGTACTCGAGGTCATGCGCGAGGAGACAACGGCGCCCATCGCCGCACCGCAGCGCTCGCTCGGCGGGCTTATCGGCGGCGAGGCAAAACTCATCGACGCCACACGCCGCAACGATCTGAGCACAAACCTGATGGGCGCCGTCCAAACCGAAGCCGTAGCCCGCGCCATGGCTGTGCTTGAGCGCTCTGCCACCATGGGCGTCATCGTCGCCGCCCCCACGGCCGGCTCTGCGGGCGTCGTGCCCGGCTGCGTGTTGGCGCTCGCCGACCATCTACAGCTCGATGACGAACAGGTCATGGACGCACTCTACTGCTCTGCCGCGATTGGTCTCAACCTCACCACAAGTGCCTGCGTCGCCGGTGCCGAAGGCGGATGTCAGGCTGAGGTGGGCAGCGCCGCCGCCATGGCCGCTGCCGCGCTAGTCCAGATGCTGGGCGGCACGCCCGAGCAGGCACTCGACGCTAGCTCTATCGCACTGAGCAATCTGCTTGGTCTTGTATGCGATCCCGTGGGCGGCCTTGTCGAAGTGCCATGCCAAAACCGCAACGCGATCGGCGTGGCGACCGCATTTAGCTCGGCGCAGCTCGCCCTTGCAGGTATCAAAAGCCTTGTGCCCTTCGACCAGATGGCACACGTCATGCTCTCGGTGGGCCACGCGTTGCCGGCCACGCTGCGCGAGACGGCAAAGGGCGGCATCGCGCAGGCTCCGGCCGCGCTTTCGGCCTGTGCAAAATGCGGTGTGTGCGGATAAAGAGCAGTCCAAAACAAGAGGTGGGACAAATGTCCAACCTCTTGCCAATGCCACCGTTTCAATACCACAAACAACTAGGTAATCGCTATAATGCAAGCCCAGTAAAAACACGATGAGCCGCAAGGCGAAACTCGAAGGATATGCATACGATGTCGCAAAACGACCGCACCCAACTGATTCCCGATCCTAAACAGCCTTCTAGGCCTACCGACGGCGTCCAGTCGCCGCGCCCCATTACGCCAACGCGTAGCACAAAGCATGGTTCGGGAAACACCTCACAGCGCCAGATCCCTCATGCATATCAGCAGCGTCAGAGCAATAAAGCGACTAAGCACGCGCCTTCACACACGCAAAACCATCACAAGGGTCCCCGTGGGTCAGAGAATCACGCCGACGGGAAAAAATCCGGGGCCAAAATGACCCTTTTCGTTGCTCTGGGCCTCATTGTTGTCGTTTACATTGTTGGCGTTGTCGCATTTTCGCAGGTAGCCTACCCCAACACCACCATTGCCGGCGTCGACGTCTCGTTCTCCAACGCTTCGTCTGCTGCCACTAAGGTCAACTCGGCGTGGAAGCACTATAAGCTCACCGTGACAGGCGACGACTTTAACTGGATCTATCAACCCGAGTCCGATGAACCCATCGTCGACGGCGAAGCTGCCGCAAAAGAAATCATCAGCCGCAACGAAGCCTTTATATGGCCGGTCCGCCTTGTGGAATCCTTAAGCGGCAAGACCAAAACAACCGCTACCTCCAACGAAGTCGATCTTGAACAAGACGTCGACCTGTCCATGCTCTCTGACACCTTTGACCAAAAGAAGTTTGAGGAGGATCTGGGCGCCGCCATTGACGAGTTTAACGAGGGCCGTTCGGGTACGTTCGAGGCCAATAGCTCCTATGACGAGCAAGCCGGCAAGTTTACCGTCGAGAAGGCGCGCTCCAACGAAAAACTCAACCGCGAGCATGTCATTAAGTATGCCGAGCTCGAGCTTGCCTCGCTGGCCGAGACCGTAGATCTTTCCAAGCTCGGCAACGATGCCTATGAGCCGCTCAATGAAACGCTGACCAATGATCAGATTCAGGCCGCATGCGATGCCGCCAACAACTTCTTGGGCGTCAACGTGACCCTCAAGCTCAACGGCGGAGCTGCCGGCAAGGTCGACGGCAGCTCCGTGTTGCAGTGGATCAGCTTTGCCAATCCGGCCAACCCCACACTCGATACGTCGCAGATCGGTAGCTGGGCAGCCGAGCTCGCCAACGGCTTTAATACCGTGGGCACCACCCGCTGGTGGACGCGTGCCGACGGCAAAGAATGTGCCGTCGAGGGCGGTGACTTTGGCTGGTCCATCGACAGCAGCTCGCTCGCCAAGCAGGTCGAGGACGCCATTAACAACAAGCAGACCGGCGAAATCGAGATTAAGTACTCCCAGAAGGCCGACACCTATACCGCGAAGGGAGAGCCCGACTGGAAAGCGTATATCGACGTCGATCTGTCCGAGCAGCACGCGCGCTACTATGACGAGAACGGTAATATCGTGTGGGAAGCCAACTTTATCTCGGGCAAACCGGGAGAGGATGCCACTCCCGAGGGCGTTTGGCAGATCAATAGCAATGACGGCGCAAGCAAGCTCATCGGTGCCAAAGACCCAGAGACCGGAAAACCAAAATACGAAAGCCCCGTGTCGTATTGGATGCCGTTTGAAGGCAACATGGTTGGTTTCCATGATGCAACATGGCAAAACGATCAGAGCTTTGACGACCCAAATTCGTACAAATGGTGCGGCAGCCACGGTTGCATCAACTTGCGTCTGGCCGATGCCAAGGCACTCCACGACTGCATCAGCGTCGGCCTGTGCGTGGTCGTGCACTCGTAGGGAAACACGCCTTCGCACAACGGGGAACTGACGCTCCAATCTAACAGTTCCGAAAGAATCCGCCATATGCGCCCGCTTCTCGCGACGGGCGCATATACTTATCGAAGAACTTTCTATAAAGGAGACGCCATGTCGAATGTCCCCACCATCACCCCGGGACCGAATGATACCGAGCGAGCGCCCGAGGGTGCCACCGAAACGCTTCCCCTCATAACAAACATGCGCGCCACACAGCAAAACGGCAGCACAAGCGATGCAACCGAGATTTCTGACGAAGAGGCCTACGCCAAGCTCAAGGCGAAGCGTGCCGAGCGTCGGCGCAAAAAGCTCATCCGACGTGGCATTGCGGCCGGCGTCGTGGCCGCCATTGTGCTCATCGCCGTTGTCGTAACCTTCGTCATTAACGCACGGCCCGCAGGTACCAACGGGCCGGTGACAGACATGGTCACCGAGGGTACATTTACGACCACCGTCGAGGCTAAAGGCCAGCTCAAGCCTATCTCGGCTTCGGTGGTCTCCCCTTCTGTCGACGGCACGGTGGCATCGATCAACGTATCAGCCGGCCAGTCCGTTAACGAGGGCGATGTGCTCATGACCATTAAAAATGACGAGCTCGATCGCAACGTTGCCGAGGCGCAACGCGCGGTGGCGGCGGCACAGGAAGACCTCGCCAACGCGCAGAAAGCGGTAGCTGCCGCCCAAGCCGCTCCGGCGACTGACACAGATGCGGCAGGCGCAAGTGGCGCCAGCGGCAGCACCGGCACGAGTGCCGACACGAGCGCCATCTCGAGCGCCCAACGTAACCTGGCCTCGGCCCAGGCGACCCTGGACCAGGCCAACGCCAAAGCTGCCGAGCGCACTGTGACCGCGCCCAGCTCGGGCAGCATCGTCGAGCTCAACGCCAAGGTCGGCGCCACGGTGACGGGCGGCATGATTATGGGCGAAGGCGATACGACCGGCGGCAAGCAGTGCATGCAGATCGCTGACCTCTCCAAGATGAAGGTCACCGTTCAGGTGGGCGAAAAGGATATCGCCAAGATCGCAGTGGGCCAGAGCGCCAACGTTACCTATCCGGCCTTTCCCGATATCGTGAGCCAGGGAACGGTCACGACAATCGCTTCGGTGGCAAACTCCGACTCCACCTACGGTGGCGGCGGTAGCGTGACCTATAACGTCGATATTTTGATCGACGCGCCCGACGCGCGCCTCAAGCCGGGCATGACCGCCGAGGTCTCGGTGGTAACCGAGCAGCTCGACGATGTGGTGATGGTGCCGACCATGGCGCTCATGACCGAGGATGGCGAGCACTATTACGTCAACGTGGCAACCGACGGTGAAGGCAAGGAGATGCGCCGCGTGAAGGTGACCATTGTGACGCAAAACGATAACGACGCCGTGGTCGGCAAGACGCAGGTCAAGCGCGACGACCAGGGCAATGAGATCAACGCAGACGTACCGGTTACCAAGCTGCGCGACGGCGACACCCTCATCGTGGACACCGGCGCAGGCATGACGGCCGACGGCGACGACTCTGGCAGCATGTCTGCCGACGAGGGCTTGTAATGCGTCCCGTCATCAACATCCGCAACGTGCATCGCATTTTTGAGAGCGAGGCCGGCTGCGCCCATATCCTGCATAACGTGAGCCTGGCAGTGAATCCCGGCGAATTCGTGGCCATTACCGGCCCTTCTGGCTCGGGCAAGTCAACGCTCATGAACATCCTGGGCTGCCTGGACAAGCCAACGGCAGGCGATTATTACCTGCAGGGCCTCAACGTGGCAGAGCTCGACGATGACGAGCTCACCGAAGTCCGCGCCCTGAGCATCGGCTTTGTCTTTCAGAGCTTTAACCTGCTGCCGCGCCTATCGGTCATCGAAAACGTCATGCTGCCGCTGTCGTACACCAACGTGCCGCGGGCTCAGCGTGAGATGCGCGCCGTTCATGCGCTGCAAGCCGTCACGCTGCCGGTCGACCACTGGGACCACCGCATCTCCGAGCTCTCAGGCGGACAGATGCAGAGGGTTGCCATCGCGCGCGCCCTCGTCAACGACCCGCCCATCATCCTGGCGGACGAGCCGACGGGAAACCTGGACTCCGCCACCGGAGCGCTCGTGATGGAGACCTTCCACAAACTCCAGGAACGTGGCAAGACCATTGTGCTCATCACGCATGATCCCGGTATCGCCGCCGAGGCCGACCGTGCCGTAACCATTCGCGACGGCCGAATCCACGACGGCGCGTACATCGCGCACGCACCGCAGACCCTGCACGGCGCCATTGATAACCTGCCCATGATTTCCGCACACGCCAATCCGACGAAAGGAGTGAAGGCATGAGCACGTGCGACCTTATCCAAGAAGCCCTTCACTCCCTCGAGGCCAACAAGGGACGCAGCCTACTCACCATCCTGGGCATTGTTATTGGCATCGCCTCCGTCATTGCCATGACCTCGCTTATCGGCGGTATCCAAAACAGCCTGGTCAACAGCCTGGGCCTCAACGCCGCGCGTATGGTGCAGATTTATTCGTCGCAAGAGCTCACCGAGTCGGACGTTGAGAATCTTCGCAAGATGGTGCCGCAGATCGAGCAGATCGGTATCGTGGACAGTGCCTATACCGAGTACAAGGCCGGTGACAAAAGCTATAACGTCATGGCGCAGGGCGTCGATAGCGACATGCTCGACGCAGTGGGCGCCAGCAAGCTCGTCGCGGGGTGCACCTATACCCAGGCTGAGTCCCAATCTGGCGCACGCGTGGCGCTCATCAGCCGCGGCGGCGCGGACCAGCTGTACGGCAACGAACAGGACGCGCTCGGCAAGACCATCAAGGTGTCGAACGGCGAGGTGCAGATTATCGGCGTTATCGACGGCGGCAGCGACTCCATGGGCTCACTCACGCTCTACATGCCGCGCGAGACCATCTCGGGCCTCTTTGGCGACGAGAACCCGTCTTTTCCCAGCGTAACGGCGCTCGCCGCCGAGGGTACGGACATGGATGAGCTGTGCAAGATGATTGAATCCAAGGTGCGCAGCATGAAGGACATCGCGGATGACGACGAATATGACAGCGTGTCGGCGACCTCAATGAAAAGCGCCATCGACGCCCTCAACTCCTTTATGGGCGCGTTTTCGCTCATCATGGGCGCCGTTGCCAGCATTTCGCTGCTCGTGGGCGGTATCGGCATCATGAACATGATGCTCACCAATGTGACCGAACGCATCCGCGAGATCGGTATTCGTCGAGCCTTGGGTGCCAGCCGTCGCGATATCACCGCACAGTTTTTGGCCGAGTCTTCGGCGCTGTGCATCACCGGCGGTCTGCTAGGTGTCCTGATTGGCTACCTGCTTGCCTGGGGCCTAGCGATGTTCGCCGCGGGTTCCGGCGTGCTTGGCGAACTCGGTGCCAGCGGTACCATAACGCCGAGTTTTTCGATCGCCACGGTGCTGCTGGCCTTTGCGGTCTCCGTCGGCATCGGCGTAATCTTTGGCTTCTACCCCGCCCGCCGGGCCGCAAAACTCGACCCCGTGGAGTGCCTGCGCTACCAGTAATGCAATCCCCCCCTGAGTTGCGGTGAAATAGGGAGTGTTTTAGCCGTTAAAAGGCCTATTCAGTCCTTATTTCACCGCAACTCGGAGGGGATAAGGCGCTAGTGCTATTCGAAACGAGATTCCAGACTCGATAGCCCGTTCAACGTCAGATTGTTAGCGACCTCCGAAATGCGCTCGATGGGCACCGAGCCATCGGAGAGTGCCCACGTGCGGTAAATGCCGATAATGCCCGAAAGCAAAAACGCCAGATAATAGTCGAACAGCTCGTCCTTTAAGCCATCGGGCAGCAGGTCGCGCTCGGCAATCTCGTGCTCGAGCGGCACACGCAAGCGCGTCATAAAGTCGTCGAGCGGAATGTTTTCAATCAGCTGGCGATTGAGCACCAAATTGTTGCACAGCGCCTCGTTAACGGTTTTGAAGAAGGTCGCCGCCGCTCCGAGTGCGCGCTCGTTGGTGTTACCGCCCATAGAGGAAAGCGTCTTCTCGACTGAGTCGACAATCATCTCGACCACATCCACGGCAATGGCATCGAGCAAGCCGTCCACCGTGCCAAAGTGCACGTAGAAGGTCTTACGGTCGACATTTGCCTCGCGCGCGATGGCGCTCACCGTAATATCGGCGAGGGGCTTTTCCATCAGCAGTCGCTCGAATGCCGAAAGAATCGCATTGCGACTGCGAACGATGCGGCGGTCAAGGCGCGGTTTAGTGGTGGCCATAGACGTGTCCCCTTCATGTCAACTGCCCACCTATAGCTCCTGTACAAGTGGGAGATAATCAACGTAAGAGGATTATCCTACATCTAGCATCGCAATGACGAGCATCATTAAGAACGCACGACTCACCAACTTGAACTGCCTCCCATTTCTTGGACACGAGAAATGGGAGGCTTTTTATGCGTGTCGACTTGAGAGTGAAACACGACATCGAGGCCAGGAAGGCGGCGATCGGGCTCTTCGAGCGAGGGCACGGCTTCGAGTTGTTAGCGTCAATCTATTTTTCACCAGTTTCGCTAAACAGGCGCGCCGTTTGCGCAAAGGCGGTTTCACCGGTTGCGCTAACGTATTTTCACCGATTCCGGTCACGGCTCGACGGGGCCGTCCCTCGGCAGGTCCTTCAGCCTGTAGGACCTGCCCGTTATCTTGACCAGGTGGCAGTGGTGGCACACCCTGTCCGCGATCGCGCTCGCCGCCACGTCGTCCCCGAACACCCTGCCCCAGCCGCTGATCCCCACGTTGGTGGTGATGATCGTCGAGCGCTGCTCGTAGCGCGTCGATATCAGCTGGAACAGCAGGTCCGCGCCCGCGCTGCCGACGTCGAGGTAGCCGAGCTCGTCGATGATCAGCAGCCTCGAGTGGGCGTAGTACCTGAGCCTCTTCTTGAGGATGCCGCGCGACGAGGCGTCCTCCAGGTCCTCGACGAGCCGGGCGCAGTCCACGAACCTGACCTCGCGCCCCGCCCTGACCGCCTCGATGCCCAGCGCGACGGCGAGGTGCGTCTTGCCCACGCCGGGGCTCCCCACGAACAGGACGTTCTCGGCCCGCTCGACGAACCTCAGGGTCGCGAGCTCCTCGATCTCGGCGCGCGGGACCGACGGCTGGAAGTCCCAGTCGAAGTCCGCCAGCCCCTTGACGTAGGGGAACCCCGACGACCGTATGCGCTGGCTGGTGGTCCTGACCTCCCGGGCGGCGACCTCGACGCGCGTCATCTCCTCGAGGGCGGAGGCGAAGCCCCGCTCGCCCGCGGCGACCATCCTCACGTAGTCGGGCAGGGACGCCGCCATCTCGTGCAGCCCGAGCGCGGAGAGGTTCGCCTGCGCCCTGATCGAGGGGCTGCCCTCCGCGACGGCGCCCATCACGCCCCTCCGAGCGAGTCGAGCAGCGCGAGGTTGGCGCGCGCGGCCTCGGCGATGTCCGCGTCGGCCAGGCCCCGCTTCCCCTCGAGGGCCTGCCCGTAGTGGTCGGGGTCGTAGTTGATGGGCCTCGACGGCCCGGACGCGGCGTCGTGGACGGCGACCTCCTCGCCGGCCATCCTCACCACGACCTGGCCGCCGGGCATCGCCACGACGCTCACGCGCCGGCCGATGCAGCGCCTGGGCACGGACCACTCCCTGCCGGCGGCCCTGACGAGCATGGTCGACGGGACGGTCTGGACGCTCACGTCGCCCACCATCGACTCGAGGAGCCGGAGGTTCCCGATGGGCCGCAGGCACTCCTTCTCCCGCATGAACAGCACGTCGGGCGGCAGGCCGGTGGTGCGGTTCGGCTCCGAGTTGGCCTGGGCCTCGACCCGGGCCACCGCCTCGGCGAGGCCGCTCCACCCGGTGAACTCGCCGCCGTAGGCGAGCAGGCGGTTCAGGAAGCGGTTGGCCGACTCGTCCTTGCCCTTGGTCTGCGGCGAGCGCGGCGCGCAGAGCCTGAGCTCGAAGCCGGCCTCCCGCGCGAACCGCCACGCCCTCTCCTGCCTGGTCCTCCTGCGGCCAGAGACGGTCACCAGGCACGACATGTTGTCCGTGATGCACTCCTCCGGGACGCCGCTGTGTTTCGTCAAGAGGATTTGAGCAAAAAGATCATCGGAAATTGAGCAGCCTGAGCATCGGAAGCGCGCACGCTTTTTGAGCGGCTAGCCCTCCTGCATGAGGGCATGGC